>JAGLEB010000030.1 GCA_023145275.1 Flavobacteriales bacterium
TAACGTTTATAAAAAATAATTTCTTGACATCATTTTTCATAAGGCGATTTAAAACTTAGGCTTTACCAATTTATAAGATTACTTTTTTAGCATGACAATTAGAACTTAGCCATTATTTGTAACATCAAAGGTAGACACTCCAAGACGATCCAGTTAGGGAGAGACTGGTATAAACAACTCGTTAATGAAAAATCAGTAATATTATAGAAACAATCTTATAGCCGTGGGCGAAATGGCAGCTCCTATTTGCAAAAAATAATGAACAAAAATGTTTCAGGAGCGACTTTTAGAAGTTCCCTGAACATTTATTGTGAAAAATTATTGCAAATGGGACTATAATAAAGCACGCGAACAGCTGTAAAAAAACAACAAAGCGCCAGTCAAAAAAGGTCTTGAAAAAAAATATGATAATTGTTTAAACATCATTGGTATATTTTAATTGAAATTATATATTTGCCGCCTACTATACTTATGTAGTAGTTATAATAAAAATGAGAACTCTTACGAATTATTTATAAACCCAAAGAGCTTCTTCAAACGAACAAAAACTATTTGTAATGCAAAACAAAGGTACGATTAGACTCTTTACCTTCTTACTTGCGCTTGTTAGTATTTATCAGCTTTATTTTACTTTTAAAGCTAAGAGCGTAGAGAAAGATGCAGTAGAGTATGCCAAAGGAGATGAAGTAAAACAACAGTATTACCTAGATTCTATCGCCCAGCAACCTGTAATGAATTTCCTTGGAGTTAAGGATTTTACTTATAGCCAGGTAAAAGAAAAAGAATTAAACTTAGGTCTTGACCTAAAAGGAGGAATTAACGTTATCTTACAGGTTTCTGTAAAAGATATCTTAATTGGTCTTTCAAACGATTCTAGAAATCCAGTATTCAACGCTGCTTTAGCAAATGCTACAAAAGATCAAGCAGATAGTCAGGACGACTATTTAACTTTGTTTTTCAACGCATTCGAAAAAGAAAACGAAGCTACTGGTAATGCTACAAAGCTTGCTGCTGCTGACATTTTTGGAAACAAAGATTTAAGAGGAAAAGTAAACTTTGAAATGACCGATGCTGAAGTGCAGAAGGTTATTCGCGAAGAATCAGATGGAGCAATTGACAGAGCATTTACTGTTCTTCGTGCACGTATTGATAAATTCGGTGTTGCACAACCAAACATTCAACGTCTTGAGAACTCAGGTCGTATTTTAGTTGAACTTCCTGGAGTTAAAGATGCTGAACGTGTTAAGAAGCTTCTACAATCTACAGCTCAACTTGAGTTTTGGGAAACATACAAAAACGACGAAGTTATTGGATTCTTACAATCTGCAAATAATCGTTTAAGAAGTATTGTTGAAGTTCCTACAGCAACAAAGTCAGCTTCTGAAAAGAATGTTGAAGAGGCTGCTACTTCAGGTTTAGATTCACTTTTGGCTGATAGTACTCCAAAAGAAGACATAAACTCTGATGCTTTAGCTGCTAATCCATTATTCAGTCTACTAGACCCTCGTACTTACGAAGGCTCTCCAGTTGTTGGATATGCTGCAATTAAAGATACTGCATTAATTGACGATTATTTAAAAATGAGAGAGGTAAAAGAATTACTTCCTACTCAATTACAATACGTTAAATTCCTTTGGGAATCTAAGCCAGACCCTAGAATGGGTAACAGATTGGCTCTTTACGCTATCAAATCTAACCGCGATGATACTCCACCACTAGGAGGAGATGTTATTACTGATGCTAAGTCTGATTTCGATCAAACTTCTAGTATGCCAGTTGTATCAATGGAGATGAGTAAGCTTGGAGCTAAAAAATGGCACAAACTTACTGAAGCAAACGTAAAAAGATCAATCGCGATTGTTCTTGATGGTTATGTTTATTCAGCACCAAATGTAAACGAAGCAATTTCGGGAGGTCGTTCTCAGATTTCTGGTAGATTTACGGTAAACGAATCTCAAGATTTAGCTAACGTGCTTAAGGCGGGTAAACTTCCTGCTCCTGCGCGTATCATTCAAGCTGAAATTATAGGGCCATCACTAGGTCAGGAAGCTATTGATTCTGGAATATTTGCTTTCGGTATATCTTTATTGATTGTACTAGCATGGATGTTCTTCTACTACGGTAATGCAGGATTTTTCTCTGATATTGCTCTAGCAGCTAACGTATTATTCATATTCGGTGTACTTGCCTCAATTGGAGCTGTACTTACACTTCCTGGAATTGCGGGTATCGTGCTTACCATCGGTATGTCGGTAGATGCCAACGTACTGATATACGAACGTATTCGTGAGGAATTGAAAAAAGGTAAAGGTGTAAAACTAGCTATCCAAGATGGATACAGACAAGCTTACTCTTCTATCTTAGATGCGAACATTACTACTTTATTAACAGGTATTATACTTTACGTGTTCGGTACTGGTCCGGTACAAGGTTTCGCAACTACATTGATTATAGGTATTCTTACTTCGTTATTCTCAGCTATCTTTATCACTAGATTATTGATAGAATGGAAATTATCTAAAGGTAAAGGTGTTACTTTCTCTACTGCAGGTACTGAAAATTGGTTTGCTAATCCAAACTTCGATTTCTTAGGAAAACGTAAGATAGCTTACATGGTTTCGGGAGCTGTTGTTATTTTAGGTTTAGTATCGTTAATGACTAAAGGTCTTAACCAAGGTGTTGACTTTGTTGGAGGACGTACGTTTACAGTTCGTTTCGACCATAATGTTAAAACTCAAGACATTTCTAATGCTTTAGCTGTCGTATTTGTTGATAGTGATGGAACTAAAATGAAGCCAGAAGTAAAAACTTTAGGTTCTTCAAACCAAGTTAAGATTACTACGAAATATAAAATTGAAGAGGATGCACCAGAAGTAGACCACGAAGTGAATGAATTACTTTTCAATGGCCTTAAAGACTTCTTACCTGCAAACTACGATTATGATAGGTTTGTTGGTGGAGCTGACTCAAATGTTGGTATTATGCAATCTGTAAAGGTTGGACCAACAATTGCTGACGATATTAAGGATGCGGCTTTATTAGCCATTTTCTTCTCCTTAGTTGTTGTGTTCTTGTACATCTTATTCCGTTTCCGTAAAGTAGGTTTCTCTGCTGGAGCTGTTGTTGCTGTATTCCACGATTCGCTTATCGTATTGGCATTGTTCTCTATACTACACGGAATTGTACCTTTCTCTTTAGAGATAGATCAAGCGTTTATCGCGGCGATTCTTACGGTAATTGGATACTCGCTGAATGATACAGTGGTAGTGTTTGACCGTATTCGTGAGGTTGTTGGAGAACATAAAAGTAGAGATTTCAAAGTTCTAGTTAACAAAGCTGTTAACTCTACCTTGAGTCGTACTATTAACACGTCTCTTACTACATTCTTCGTAATCCTATCTATTTTCATCTTTGCTGAGACAATTAGAGGATTTATGTTTGCATTGTTAGTAGGTATTATCGTAGGTACATATTCTTCTTTATTTATCGCTACACCAGTTATGTACGATATTGAAAAGAAACGCACAAAAGGTCTTGCAAAAGACATCGAGAAGAAGTAATTCTTCTTAAATATAACTCATAAGCACCCTCTAATATTTATTTATCGGAGGGTGTTTTTTTTTGCTAATTATTTTGCTGGCTCACCTTGCCGAAAAAGCAAGCTGATTGCGCTATCCATTTGTAGTTTTGTTTTTTACTTGTTTTCGTTAATATTTCTGCAAGGAGCTATCGCTCTTGCAAAAACACCTCAATACAAGTAAAAAAACAAAAGCTATCATTCCTATCGCTGCCAGAAATACAGCCAAGTTTTCACGATGGCACCACGTCACAAAGTCACCAAGTCACAAAGTGACCAAGTCACATTTTCACAAAGTCACCAAGTCACGAAGTCACATTTTCACAAAGTCACCAAGTCACAAAGTCACATTTTCACAACGTCACCCTGTCACATTTTCACCCTGTCACATTTTCACAAAGTCACATTTTCACAACGTCACCCTGTAACAATACCATTAATTCACAATTTCTCAACATCATATAGTCATGAAATCACATTCAAACAATACATTTCTTGATAATTTCCGTAAATTTGCCGACTTAGTTTTTTTATTATGGCTGTAACAGAAGAAAAAATAGAAGTTTTAGGCGCACGAGTACATAATCTCAAGAATATTGATGTTAGTATTCCACGCGAAAAACTAGTTGTAATAACCGGCTTAAGTGGTAGTGGAAAGTCTTCTTTGGCCTTCGATACTATTTATGCAGAAGGACAACGAAGATATATTGAAACTTTTTCGGCTTATGCTCGTCAATTTCTTGGAGGACTAGAGCGTCCTGATGTTGATAAAATTGACGGATTAAGCCCTGTGATTTCCATTGAGCAAAAAACTACCAACAAAAGTCCTAGATCAACTGTTGGTACTATTACCGAAATTTACGATTTCTTAAGACTGCTTTACGCCCGTGTTGCTGATGCCTACTCCTATAATACCGGAGAAAAAATGGTTCAGTACAACGACGAACAAATCGCAGAACTAATTAAGAAAGATTACGATAATAAAAAAGTATTAATTCTTTCTCCAGTAATTAAATCTCGTAAAGGACATTATAGAGAGCTATTTCAGAACATATCAAAACAAGGGTTTATTAGAGTAAGAGTAGATGGCGAAATTAAAGAGATAACTCACGGCATGAGACTCGACCGTTACAAAATGCATGATATTGAGATTGTAATAGATAGAGTACTCATTAATGAAGATGTAGATAAAAGACTCGACGACTCAATAAAGACTGCTATGTATCACGGAAACGACGTGATGATGCTTGCAGATTTTGAAACAGAGAAAGTTCGGTATTTTTCAAGAAACCTAATGTGTCCTAGCTCGGGTATCGCATATCCATCGCCAGAGCCAAATACATTTTCTTTCAACTCACCAAAGGGTGCTTGTCAGCATTGTAACGGGCTTGGAATAGTGAAAGAGGTGGATGTAAACAAAATTATACCCGACAATAAGCTATCTATTAAAAATGGTGGATTAGCTCCTATTGGTGAACAGAAAAAATCGTGGATATTCAGCCAATTGCAGATTATTGGCGAAAAATATTCTTTCAGCCTAAATACTCCAATTAAAGACATTCCAAAGGAAGCTATGGATGTTATTCTTAATGGTGGCAATGAAAAATTCTCCGTTAAGAAAGAAAGTATCGGAATTACTCGAGAGTACTATATCGATTTTGAAGGAATAATAGAATTTATCCAAAATCAATATAACGAAAGTAATTCTACATCTATAAAAAGATGGGCATCAGAGTATATGAATGAAAATATCTGCCCAACTTGTAATGGAAAAAGACTGCAAAAAGAAGCTTTACACTTTAAAATAGACGACAAAAATATTTCAGATTTATCCAAGATGGATATCTCAGAAATTTATAGCCTATTTAAATCAATTCAGAGCAAATTAAACGATAAGCAAAACATTATTGCTTCTGAAATTATTAAGGAAATAAAAGATAGACTTCAATTCTTAATTGATGTTGGTCTTAACTACATAACTCTCGATAGGAGTAGTAAATCACTCTCTGGGGGTGAGGCACAGCGAATTAGACTTGCAACACAAATAGGATCTCAACTTGTGGGTGTTCTTTACATTCTAGACGAGCCTAGTATTGGTCTGCATCAAAGAGATAATGAAAGATTGATAAAATCTCTACAAAATCTTCGCGATGTTGGAAACTCCATCATTGTTGTTGAGCACGATAAAGATATGATAGAACAAGCCGATTTTGTTTTAGATATTGGTCCAGGTGCTGGGCGTCATGGTGGTGAGATTGTAAGTCAGGGAACTCCTGAAGAAATTAAAAAAACACATACTCAAACATCCGACTATCTAAATGGTACAAAAAGCATTGAAATTCCAAAAAAGCGCAGAGATGGAAATGGTAAAACTCTAACAATAAAAGGAGCTAAGGGAAATAACTTACGCAATGTATCTGTTGATTTTCCTCTCGGAAAACTAATAGTTGTTTCCGGAGTTTCTGGATCAGGAAAATCTACTTTAATCAACGAGACCCTCTACCCTATTCTAAATCATCATTTCTTTAGAGCTGTAAAGAAACCGCTAGAATACAAATCTATTAAAGGGCTTGAACATATCGATAAAGTTATTGCAATAGATCAAAGCCCTATTGGAAGAACCCCACGATCAAATCCTGCGACTTATACGGGCGTACTGTCCGAAATTAGATCCTTATACGCAAAAATTCCTGAAGCACTAATAAGAGGGTATAAACCAGGACGATTCTCATTTAATGTAAAAGGTGGACGTTGCGAAACTTGCCAAGGTGCAGGAATCAGAGTTATTGAAATGAATTTCTTGCCTGATGTTCACGTACACTGCGAAACCTGCCAGGGAAAGCGCTTTAATAGAGAAACTCTAGAGATTCGTTATAAAGGAAAATCTATTTCTGATGTCCTAGATATGACAATAAATGAAGCTGTGGTATTTTTCGAGCATATTCCAAAAGTTTTCAGAAAGATAAAAACACTTCAAGATGTTGGACTTGGTTACATTACATTAGGCCAACAATCTACAACTTTGTCGGGAGGAGAAGCACAAAGAATTAAGCTTGCTGCCGAGCTATCTAAGAGAGATACTGGAAACACCTTCTATATTCTTGATGAGCCCACTACTGGTCTGCATTTCGAAGATATCAGAGTTCTTATGGAAGTAATAAAGAAACTCGTTGATAAAGGAAATACAATTCTTATTATAGAGCATAACCTAGATGTAATAAAACTTGCCGACCATATTATTGACATTGGTCCTGAAGGAGGAAAAAAAGGTGGAAAAGTGCTGCTAACAGGTACGCCAGAAGAAGTAATAAAAAGCTCAAAAGGTTATACTGCCGATTTCCTTAGAAAAGAGATGGAACTATTTACATAAGTATTTATCTAAGGAGCGGGTTTATCGCTTCGCTGATTATTAGTGCCGTTGGCACTGTTTAATCGTGCTATCGCACTTCTTGTTTAAACTTTGTATCACTCACTACTGAAAATTTCGTTAGTTTGGATAAGGTTGGGATAGTATATTCGGCTGAGTTCTAATTTACATTGTATATATACATCCAAAATGCAATTTCACCAAAACAATAAAGAATACTATTTTCAGAGCAAAGCATGAATAGTAATATGTTCATATACCAATATTCCTTGACTGCCTATCGCTAGATAAGTTTGATAATCAAAAAGAATATCAAACTCTGATTATTAATTTTAGAAGGTTTAGCCTCAATTAACATAGCAAAAATATTTATCACTGTTATATGCCTTCA
>JAGLEB010000031.1 GCA_023145275.1 Flavobacteriales bacterium
CCATTTTGTAAACAGGAGATTTTTGTGCATAGTCGAGCCAATTATCTGAAATACCATCTATTTTGGCTTGTTTAATTACCTCTGGATCGTTCGGATCCAAGAATAATTCTAACTGTGCCTTGTATAAATCACTCTCATCTGTTGTAGATGCAGCATCTGCAATTTTATCTGCGTCATATAGGATTACTCCCAAATATCTAATTCTACCAACGCAACTTTCAGAGCATAGAGTAGGTTCTCCTGCCTCTAACCTTGGATAACAGAGCGTACATTTTTCCGATTTCTTAGTTTCCCAGTTGAAATATATTTTTTTGTAAGGACATGCGCTAATACACTGTCTCCAACCTCTACAACGAGATTGATCAATTAGCACAACTCCATCTTCTTCTCTCTTGTAAATTGCTCCAGAAGGGCAAGCTGCAACACAGGTAGGATTTAAGCAATGTTCGCACAATCGGGGCAAATATATACTGAAGGAGTTTTCAAATTCGGCATATATTTCTTTTTGTACATTCTCGAAATTCTTATCTGCAGATCTTTTCGCGAATTCTCCACCGAGAGAATCTTCCCAATTTGGACCATCTTCAATTTTTTCCATTCTTTCACCTGTAATAATAGATCTTGGTCTTGCTGTAGGTGAGGTCTTTAATTTTTTATTCGAATGCAAGGGGTCATAGTCGAAGGTAAATGGCTCATAGTAGTCATGAATGGTAGGTTGGTTTGGATTAGTAAAGATATTTGCGAGCATACTTAATTTACTCCCACCTTTAGGTTGAAGTTTATCTCCATTCATCTCCCAACCACCTTTATATTTTTCTTGATCTTCCCAATTGTTTGGATATCCAACACCAGGTTTAGTCTCAACATTATTAAACCAAGCATATTCAACACCTTGACGCGATGTCCAAACATTTTTGCAGGTAACAGAACATGTATGACAGCCAATACATTTATCAAGGTTAAGTACCATTGCTATTTGTGCTCTTATTTTCATGTTTCTTAGTTTTTCTATAGACCTCCGAGTGTTGAAAACCTCGGTGTGTCGTGTTATTTTGCAATATTTAACTTCTAACAACCAGCTTTGAGCTTTTAGCTTCCAGCTATTTTAATAAACCTAATACTCTGAGGAGCTTCGCACACTCGGAGCTTAAAAAGTTAATCATCCATCCAATCCACTTTGTCGAGTTTTCGGATTACTACAATTTCATCGCGGTTTGTGCCTAGTGTACCATAATAATTAAATCCCCATGATAGTTGAGCATAACCACCTATCATATGAGTGGGGTTTAATTCTACCTTATTCAATGAATTGTGGATACCTCCACGGTTTCCTGTCGTTTTACTCCCGGGCATGTTTACGTGCTTTTCGGCAGAGTGATACATAATCAGAAGATTTTCAGGAACCCTTTGAGAAAGAATAACCCTAGCTATTGACGCCCCATTTTTATTGTAAATTTCAACCCAATCGTTGTCTATTACGCCAATCTTTGCTGCATCATCTTCGCTAAGCCATACTACAGGGCCCCCACGACCAAGAGTAAGCATAGTGAGATTATCTGACCAAGTAGTATGAATAGTCCATTTGTTATGCGGAGTAATCATATTAATCGCCAATTGTTTATTCCCATCGTCTTTTTCTTTCATCAAATTACCGATAGTTTTAGTGTCAATTGGCGGCTTGTAATGCGTTAGGCCAGCACCAAAAGCACGCATCCATGGATGATCTTGATACGAAGTTAATCTACCAGTTAGCGTTCGCCACGGAATAAGTTCGTGCACATTAGTGTAGTTTGCAGTGTAACTAACCTCTTCCGAATCTACTCCCGACCATGTAGGTGATGTAATTATTTTTCGGGGCTGAGCACGCAAATCTCTATATCTTATTTTCTCATCTTCGCGAGTAAGAGCAAGATGTTTGTGATCTATTCCTGTATTTTTTGAAAGTGTTTTCCACGCTTTTACTGCTACCTCACCATTAGTTTCGGGAGCTAAAGACAAAATTGTTTCTATAGCCTCAATATCTGTTTCAATTTTTGGTCTACCATCCCTTATACTTTCTTCCTTATGTGTCTTATTTAATTTTTTGAGAAATTCAACTTCGTGTTTTGCATCCCAATTCATCCCTTTTGAGCCGTTACCAAGTTTCTCTAGTAGTGGGCCTAATGAAGTGAATTTGTTATAAGTATTAGGGTAGTCTCTTTCGACTACAGCAATATTTGGCATTGTTTTACCCGGAATAGCCTCAATATCTCCATTTTTCCATTCCTTACCAACAGTAGCCGAGAGTTCGCCTGGAGTATCATGCAATAAAGGCACTGTAACTACGTCTTTCTCTATTCCTAAATGACCAACGGATAATTCTGAAAATTTCTTTGCTAACAATTTAAATATATCCCAATCTGATTTTGATTCCCAAACTGGACTAACTGCCTTTGAAAATGGGTGAATAAATGGATGCATATCGGAGGTACTAATATCATTTTTTTCGTACCACGATGCAGCTGGCAATAAAATATCAGAATGAATTCCAGTATTTGACATGCGAAAATCGAGGTTGACTAATAAATCTAGTTTCCCTGTTGGAGCATTTTCATGCCATTTTACTTCTTTAGGTTTCTGAGCTCCCTCTTCGCCAAGTTCTGTGTTTAATATTCCGTGTTGTGTACCCAATAAATGTTTATTGAAATACTCCAAACCTTTAGCACTTGATCCTAAAAGGTTAGAGCGCCAAACGAATAGGTTACGAGGGAAGTTTTGTGGATTGTCAGGGTCTTCAGAAGCAAAATTTATTTCTTCCTTCTTTAGAGCTTGCACAACATATTCTTTCTCGCTTATCCCTGCATTTTTAGCCTTTTCGCTAATCTTTATTGGATTAGTATCTAGCTGAGGAAGAGATGGAAGCCATCCCATACGCTCGGCTTTTACATTAAAATCTACAAGAGAATAGTCGTTCCATTTTTTTGGGTCGGCTAGTGGCGAAAGAAGATCTTTTGTTTCTAATTTTTCGTACCTCCATTGATTAGTATGTAGGTAGTAAAAGCTTGTTGAGTTCATGTGTCGTGGAGGTCTACTCCAATCAAGTCCAAAAGCTAATGGTGCCCAACCAGTTTGTGGACGCAACTTTTCTTGGCCAACATAATGAGCCCAACCTCCTCCGGATTTCCCTAAGCACCCCGTAAACATCAGCATATTTAGAATAGGGCGATAAATAGTATCAGTGTGATACCAGTGATTAATTCCTGCACCCACAATAATCATTGATCTACCTTCGGTTTTATCTGCATTTTCGGCAAACTGACGAGCTATGGTTATTATCTCTTCGGCAGGAACTCCTGATATTTCCTCAGCCCATTTTGGAGTGTAGGGAGAATTAGTTTCGTAGCTTGTATCTTTTTTAACTCCGTAGTTAGCAAGATTTAACTCAAATATTGTTGTAACGTAAGTTTCGCCTTCCTTTGTTTTAATTTTTCTAACAGGTACACTATGTGTAATGATGTCTTTATGATCTGAATGTTTGAAAAATTCGTTTGCAAACCTGTCTCCACCATAATAAGGGAATGCTACTTCTAGCATTTCATCTTTAGAGTCTGATAATCCCAATAAAGGATCAATCTCTTGTTTCGAGGAAACATTTTCTTGCTTTAGATTCCAGTTTCCATCTTCGCCCCAACGAGAACCAATAGTACCATTTGGAACAGCAAAACTATTGTCTTTTGCGTTAATTAGTACTGGCTTCCATTCAGGGTTGTTTTCTTGACTAAGGTCTCCTTTGAAATCAGAAGCTCGTAGGTTGTTTTCGGGAACCCAATGTCCATTTTCTTTAATAATCTTGACCAAAAATGGCAAGTCGGTGTATTGCTTAGTGTATTTTTGGAAATACTCTGGTTGGGAGTCGATAAAAAATTCCTTCAATATTACGTGTCCCATCGCTAATCCTAGAGCAGCGTCACTTCCTTGTTTTGGCTTCATCCATAAATCTGAGAAGCGAGAAGCATCATTATAATCTGGACTTATTACCACAGTTTTTGTTCCTTTATAACGAACTTGTGTATAAAAAGGGGCATCGGGAGTTCTTGTCATAGGCACATTTGACCCCCATAACATTAAGAAAGACGAATTATACCAATCAGCACTTTCTGGCACATCGGTTTGTTCTCCAAAAACTTGTGGTGAGCTAGGAGGTAGGTCAGCATACCAATCGTAGAAACTAAGTGCTCCACCACCAATTAAGCTTAAGTATCTTGTACCTGCAGCATACGAAACCATCGACATAGCAGGTATTGGCGACATCCCCATAATTCTATCTGGTCCAAACTTCTTAATAGTTAAGATATTTGCTGCTGCAATTATTTCTATAAGTTCATCCCAGTCGGCTCTAACAAAACCACCCATTCCTCGAGACTCTTTATAGAGTTTTGTTTTTTCGGGATCAGAGATAATACTATCCCACGCATCTATAGAGTTGGAGTGTGAATTTTTAGCTTCTCGCCAAAGTGTTATTAATTCTGAGCGAACCAAAGGATATTTTACCCTGTTAGCACTATACAAATACCATGAATAGCTTGCTCCTCTAGGACAACCACGTGGCTCGTGGTTAGGTAAGTCCGGACGAGTTTCAGGATAATTTGTCTGTTGAAGTTCCCATGTAACCAAACCGTTTTTTACAAATATTCTCCAACTACAAGAGCCAGTACAGTTTACTCCATGAGTAGAGCGTACCTCTTTGTCATGTTGCCATCGCTGGCGGTATGTGTCTTCCCAAGACCTATCTTCGTTAGTTGTAACGCCATGCCCATTTGCAAAGCTTGTTACTTTGTCTGAAAAATATATTAGTTTATCTAAAAGCCCCATATGTCTTGAGTTTATTAGACCTCCGAGCGTTGAAAACCACGGGTGTCAGTTTTATTATCTATTACTTTTATTCAACTCTCCGATGAGCTATGCACACTCGGAGGTTTATTGTTAACATTCTATTCCAGAATTTTTTCTTTCGTAGAACCACCAATTCAGTACTAAGCAAAGTACATAAAAAGCTGCAAATCCGTAAAGAGCATATTCTACGTGTCCTGAGTGTAATTGTTCTCCTATGATTTTAGGTACAATGAATGCCCCGTATGCTGCAATTGCAGCAATCCATCCTAGAACAGGAGATGCTTTATCAGGAGAGAAAATGTAAGGTACACTTCTAAATACTGATCCGTTTCCTATGCCTGTAGTGATGAATAATAACATAAATAAGCCGAAGAATGGCCACCAATATATTTCAGGATGATCAACAGTTTTTGCTTCTAATACGAAATATGCAACTCCCAAAACCGCAAATATTGAAACTACAGTTGACCATTGAGTAACTTTTGATCCACTGTTTATTTTATCTGAAAGCCAACCGCCAATAGGTCTAATTCCTGCACCTACCAAAGGCCCTAAGAATGCCCAATGTAATGGATTTGGCGCGTTGGGATTTATGCTGCCATCTTGAAGAGTTCCGAAAACATCTTGAATTAATTTCGGAAAAGCAAAGGCAAACCCTATAAATGAACCGAAGGTCATTGTGTATAGGATACTCATTATCCAATTGTGTTTCTCTTTAAAAATAGCAAACTGTGGTTTTAATAGTGGTTTTACATCTTTTGGAGATAAGTATTTTAATAATTGTACTGTTGTGATAATAGTAATTGGTAAAACTACCCACATATTTATTTTATATATAAGAAGTAGTGCAAGGCCTAAGCCTGAAGCAATAAAGCCAAAAGATATTAGTAATAGAGCTATTCCCATTCCTTTTGATGGATTGGGCATAGTAGGAGTGGCTGAGTCGAGATTGTTCATTCCAAACCATATTGCTATTGATACAATAATAATTAATGGAACCCACATGAAACCAGAATTCTGAATATATAACAATGAATCGTTCACATTTTGGGGATCGCCACCTAAAGATCCAAAAATGGCATATCCTATAGCAATAGGTAATAGTAATTGAACGCCACTTACTCCTAAATTACCAAGGCCAGCATTCATACCTAAGGCGTAACCTTTCATTCTTTTAGGAAAGAAATAATTTATGTTCGACATCGAAGCAGCAAATGCCCCGCCTCCTATACCTGATATAAGTGCATAAAGTGCAAATATCATATAGGGTGTTTCTGTATTTTGCAT
>JAGLEB010000032.1 GCA_023145275.1 Flavobacteriales bacterium
ATTGATGTTTATTAATGTTTTGGACATTATGAGCGATTTTGTTTAGTGCAAAAATAAACTAAAATATCTATACATAATAGAAACATCGACCTAACTAAAACAGTATATTAGCACTATTAATAAATTGAATATTTCACGAGTTATATGGCAGATTTACAGAAAACATCACGTCAGTTTCAGACAATATTAGATCGATGTTCATCCTTATTTGAAAAAAAATTAAAAGATTATGGTCCAGCATGGCGGATATTGCGCTTACCATCGTTGACAGACCAGATATTTATCAAAGCAAATAGAACTAGGAGTATTCAAAATAATACTGTTCAGAAAATTGACGAGTCAGAAGAAGGTGAGTTTATAGCTATTGTAAATTATTCGGCTATAGCATTGGTTCAGATTCAGGAAGGTGTGTCTGATCAGGTAGATATGGACACTAAAGTGGCGCTAGAATTATACAAAGAAGCTTTACAAAGTGGAAAGGCCCTAATGGAGGATAAAAATCACGATTATGGTGAGGCATGGAGAGATATGCGTATTAGCTCATTGACCGATTTGATTTTACAGAAAATACTACGAGTGAAACAAATTGAAGACAATTTGGGCGTGACTCAAGTGTCAGAAGGTATTGATGCTAATTATTTAGATATGCTCAATTATGCTGTTTTTGCATTGATACATATGGAAGAAGAGAGAAATCCAGAGTTCTAATCAGTATATAAATAAAAGTATATCAAAGAAAATTTATTGCATTTATGACTAAATTAATTCAATATGTACTAGGAGTTATCCTGCTTATTTCTGGTTTTGTAAAACTTAACGATCCATTGGGATTTGCATATAAATTGGAGGAATACTATTCGGCAGATGTTCTTGATTTGCCTGTTTTAATGAAACTGGCCTTTGTAAATGGCTTTATGGTGTCTTTATTTGAGGTAATTTTAGGTGTTGCAATTATTGTTGGGTGGAGAATTACACAGTCTCTTATACTCTCAATTGCAATGTTTGTTTTTTTTGGATTTTTAACTTTTTATTCCGCATATTTTAATAAAGTATCTGACTGTGGATGTTTTGGTGATGCGATACATTTTACCCCTTGGCAATCTTTCTCAAAAGATATGTTCTTATTGGCTCTAACCATATTTCTGTGGTTTAGACGAAAATATATTGAGAAAGTTAACTTTGCTTATTTAGCAGTTATGTTTATAATTATTGTTGGATCGTCGGTTTCGTTATATGCTATTAATAGACTTCCGTTGATTGATTTTAGACCTTATAAATTGGGTACTGATATAAATGAAGCAATGTTGGTGCCAGAAGGTGCTGAAAAAGATGTTTACAAAGAGAGGTGGTATTATAAGGTGAATGATGAAGTAAAAGAGTTTTCGACTGATGATGCTCCGTGGGATATTGATGGGGCAGAGTTTGTAGAACGTAAAACAGAATTGATATCAAAGGGTTACGAAGCGCCAATACACGATTTTTCTCTTGTAAGTGATGGAGATGATTTTACAGATGAAACATTGAGTTTGGATGACGTTTTTTGTGTGATATTGCTAGATATTAACTTGGAAAGTGATGATATTATTAAAGTCAGAGATTTTATTGATAGAGAAGAAGATGTTGTTATTATATCTCCATCCTCAGATAGTGACGTTGATGCATTTATGAAAAAGCTTTCAAAAGACATTACAGTTTACAGTATTGATGAGACTACTTGTAAAACAATAATTAGAGCTAATCCGGGGATTTTGAGATTGAATAAAGGTGTGATAATTGAGAAGTATGCTTTGTAATTTATACACCAGAATAAAGTATATATAACTCTTTTAAATGAGCAAATAAATGAGCGTGTAAAACTGCAAATATTACATTTAAATATACAGATACTTACATAAAAGGGTGTTTTAGTTTAATTTACTTTTAAAAAGTGATAAAAATATGATGAAAATATTTTTATATGTCACTTAGTTTTTAAAAATTTGCAAAAAATAGAAATGATGAGAAGAAAAATTGTTGCAGGAAACTGGAAAATGAATAACGACATCAATCAAGGGTTGGAGTTGGTAAAAGGATTAGCTAAAGAAATAGATGCTAAAAATTATAATGCTGAGGTAGTTGTATCTCCTTCATTTGTAAATTTGGCTGGTGTTGTTAGCGAACTTAAAGATTCTAAGATTGGAGTTGCTGCTCAAAACATGAACGAGAATGTTAGTGGTGCTTTCACAGGAGAAGTTTCTGGGAGCATGCTTACTGCTATTGGTATTGAAAAAGTTATCATTGGACACTCTGAGCGTAGAGCTATCTATGGTGAGACTGATGCTCTTCTAGCTGCTAAAACTGATGCTGCTTTGGCTAATAATTTAGAAGTAATTTTTTGTTTTGGAGAACTTTTAGAAGAAAGAAAATCAGGAAACCACTTTGATGTAGTTACTAGTCAGATAGAAAAAGGCCTTTTCCATTTAGAAGCTAGTGCTTTCGATAAGATTGTTTTGGCTTATGAGCCTGTTTGGGCTATTGGAACAGGCGAAACTGCATCTCCTGAGCAAGCTCAAGAAATGCATGCACATATCCGTAAGGTTGTTGATGCAAAGTATGGTGCTGCTGTAGCAGATAAACTTCCTATTTTATATGGAGGAAGTGTTAAGCCTTCTAATGCTAAAGAGATCTTCTCAAAAGAAGATGTTGATGGTGGTTTAATAGGTGGTGCTGCTCTTAAAGTAGAAGATTTTATGGGAATTATTTCAGCTTTTGAATAGATTTTGATAATAACATAGATATTTATAAAAGGAACCGTCTCGGTTCCTTTTTTTTTATTTTGTAAGTTTTGTGTTTTGTTACTTGAAATTATGAGGAATTTAACTATTTTTCAGGAGGATAATATTTTTATTATTCCGAGTATGATTTTATTTGTATTCGACGGATTATAAAAGATAAGAAATTTGGAATATATAGAGTTTAAGTTTGCTGTTAGTCCCATGCAGCCTTGGAAAGATGTATTAGAGTCAGAGTTAGGCGAAGTTGGGTTTGAGAGTTTTATCGATAGCGAAGAGGGTGTAAATGCCTATATTCAAACAGAACTGTTTAACGAGAAAGAGTTTAACGAAATTAGCGTTCTGAGCAATGGCTTGTGCGAAATTAGTTATACTAAAAACCACGTAAAACCTCACAATTGGAACGAAGAGTGGGAAAAAAACTTTTCTCCTATAAATGTTGATGGTCGCTGTGTTATTAGAGCACCTTTCCACGAAAAGACTTCTACTGAATATGAAATTGTAATAGAACCAAAAATGTCTTTTGGCACTGGGCACCACGAAACGACACATTTGATGGTGAGTTATTTACTTGATATGGATATTCAGGATAAAACAGTAATGGATATGGGATGTGGAACCGGTATTCTTGCTATTATGGCTGCAAAAAAAGGAGCTAAGAGGGTTGATGCTGTTGATATTGATGATTGGGCATTTGAGAACACAGATGAAAATTCTGAAAGGAATAATGTGCATAATATCTACGCATCAAAAGGAGATGCAAGTTTCTTAGAGAAAGAGAATGTTTATGATTTGTTTATTGCAAACATCAATAGGAATATTTTGATAAACGATATGTCTAAATATGCTATGTCAATTAAGAAAGGTGGAGAATTGTTGCTTAGTGGTTTTTATGAAAGTGATATAGACTTTCTTTTGGAAGAAACGCAGAAATATAATTTTGAGTTAATAGAAAAGCGTGAAAAAAATTCATGGGCTTCACTTAAGCTAATGAAGAATTAAGATTTAAAATTAGCAAAATCTAAATTAACAAATTAAACATTAGCTTATAAAGGATTATGATAAGTATTTCTTTGATAAGCTTAACCCAAACCTAAAATATTACACGAATGAAAAAACATATAATTGTTGTATTTATTCTATTTGCCCAAATGCTATCGGCACAAGATTCTGGTAAAAAGACTTATGGTGCTGGAGAATTTGAGACTAAGTTGATCGAGTTTTTTGCAAAAAACAAAAAGCACGACAAGAATGCCGCTATGGCGTATATTGACAAGTTTGACAAATACAAGAATAAAAATAAAGTTTTAGTAATTGAGATATTAGACTTGATAGGCGATAGAGGAGTGAAAGCTGAGAAGTATTTTGAAACATTTTTGCATTCATCTTTGCTTATCGAGGACTTCCCAAAAGATAAAAATCAAAGTACAAATTCATGGCTGACTGCTTATAAAAGGTATTTTAAACAGAAAAAAGGAAAAGTTGGGGATCGTATAAAGTTTATCGAATCAAATTTTAATGTTCTTTTATCATCAATGATGAACCCTAAATCAAGAACAAATTGGAAAGTTTCGGGTAGTTTGTTTTATGATACTTCTGATATTATTAAGTATTCATTCTTAGATACTAATTTGAAATGTGGATTCGGAAGTGATAGCTTATCTATAGAAGGAGTAAGTGGTTCTTTCTTGCCATCAAAACAGGTTATAGAAGTTGATGAAGCTAAATATTTTTGGGGAAACGGAAGTTACGCTAGAGATTCGCTATTTGCAGTTGCGAAAAATTTCAAGATTGATGTTTCCGAAAAAGGATATGTTGCAGATTCAGTAGTTCTTACTAGTAAACATTATGTTACAAGAAGAATATTAGGTAAGATTAAAGATCATGGAGAATTAAGAGGGAAAGATGTCTATCCGATTTTTACTAGTTATAACACATCCTTTTTTGTGAAGAATATTGAAAAAGGTGTTGATTTTAGTGGAGGAGTTATGATGCGTGGTAATGATTTTTACGGTGTAGGAGGAGAAGATCACAATGCCAACCTTTATTTTAAAAAAGGGAATAAGAAAGTCGTTACTTTAAGTTCAAAAGCAATTCTGTTTCAAAGAAATAAGTTTACTTCAGGAAAATCAGATATTAGCATTAAGGTAAAAGAAGATTCTATTTATCACCCTGATATTGCATTCAATTTTAATTTCGAGGATGGAAAATTATTGATAAGAAAGAACAGTAATAGATTATCACAATCAGCATATTCAAATTCATATAATAATTTAGACATGTTTTTAAAGAGTGTTGCTTGGACTCTTGGAGAGAATGAGGTTTATTTTAATACAGAGGCTCATATCGATGTACCTTTTGTCTCGAACAAATATTATGAGGATGAAATTTTCAAGAAGTTTAGAGGTACAAATAGAGTGAATCCTTTGATAAAACTTCGTAGAATGTACGATGAGTACGAAGGGATGACCTATTTTCCAATAGAACTAGTTGCAAATTACATGAAAATGCCCAATAAATATGCAACTCACCTATTAATGGATTTAGCAGAATATGGTTATGTTTATCTGGAGGTTGATCTAGGTAGAGTTAGGTTCAGTGAGAGATTTTTAAATGTTGTAGATGCACACCGTAACAGAATAGATTATGATGTTATTACCTTTCAAACTCCAGAAGGTGAGCCTACTAGAGGTTTTGTAGATCTTGAGAAAGGGGAAATTACTATACTAGGAATTGACAGAGTGAATTTGTCTAATGAGAAAAGAGTATTTGTAGTTTTAAAAGACACACTCACAGTGTTGGGGAATCTTGACTTCAATTTTGATGGAAATGTTAACGTAGGTAATTACGAATTCGCTGGAAGTGATTATAGTTTTATATATGACGATTTTAAGATTTCAATGAATGGAAATCAAAATATGGCTTATTACGTTCCTTCTTGGGAGAAAAATAAATCTGGAAAATTCTATTATGTAAAAGTTAGAAATAAAATAGATTCACTTAGGGGAGAGTTAAATATTGATGATCCTTCAAATAAATCTGGTAGGCTGAAGTTAGCACAATATCCAATATTCGATTGTACTCAGGATGCATATGTTTTCTACGATCTTCCACAAATAAAAGATACTGTATATAAAAGGGATGAGGTATATGTTCAGTTGGAACCATTTACCTTAGATTCTCTTAACGCTGTAAGTTCTAGAGATGTTGAGTTTAGGGGACGAGTATTTACAAATGGGATTTTTCCTGATTTTGAAAATGGCTTGAAAGTGCAGAAGGATTACTCAATTGGTTTTACTTATGCTACCGAACCAGAAGGGATGGCGCTTTATGGACAAGGAGTATTTAGAGATACAATTTCTTTAGATATGGATGGTTTGAATGGTAGGGGTAGAGTTAGTTACTTGTCTTCAAACTTCATGTCGGATAATATTGAATTTTATCCTGACTCTCTGATGTCGGTTACTAAAAAGTTTAATATAGATCTTGTTAAATCTGATTCGGTTAGTACACCTTACGTGTTAGCCGATTCTGTAAAGGTTTTTTGGAAGCCTAGACAAGATAGTCTTTCTATTTCTTTACTTGGAAAACCTTTTGTTATGTATGATAGTACTTTAACAGGGACTGGCGTATTGACTTTTACCGATAATAAATTAACGGGTAGTGGTAACCTTGATTTTGAAACGGCAGAATTGTCTGGTCGAAATTTCAGATACTATAGCGATTATTTTGAAGGAGAAAATATAGATTTTAAATTACGAGAGACCAAAGATTCACCATTTGAGTTTGGTATAACTAATGCAAATGGTCGAGTGGAGTTAGATACTCGTAAAGGATATTTTGAGCTTCAAGATGGAAATGCTTCTGTTGAGTTTATAGAAAACAAGTATAAGGCGTTTATTGATAATGTTATTTGGAATATAGATGATAAAACAATAGATCTAAAAAACAAGGATGAGAACAATACTCCATGGTTCGTTTCTCAAGACTCCTTACAAGATTCGTTACGTTTTCAATCAAAGTTGGCTAATTATAGTTTGATTACCAATGAAATTAAAGCTTCGTATCTCGAAGGTATCGAAGTAGCAGATGCATTAATTTATCCTGATGAATTGAAGTTAGTGATTATGGAAAATGGCTGGATGGAAGGCCTCCAAAATGCTACTGTTAAGATTGGTGTAGGTAGAAATGAACACGTTCTTGATAGAGCAGATGTTACTATTGTATCTAAGAATAAGTACAGCGGTAGTGCTGATTATTTCTATACTGATATTGATGAGATAAAGCACCCAATACATTTAGATGAGCTTTATGTAGATTCCATTTCTAAAACTTCAGTGGGTAGGGGTGATTTGCATATGGGAGAAGATTTTATGCTAAATCCTTATTTTACATTTAATGGAAAAGTAGAGGTTGATGGTGGGTCTCCTTTCTTGAAGTTTAGAGGATATTCAGGTATTGAGAATTATTGTGGTAATATTGAAACAGGTGCAATACCAATTTACGATTATATAGACCCTCATAATGTAAGAGCGCAAATAAAGAACTTTGATAATGATCCAAAGTATTCATTTATTTACAATGGAATATATTCGGTTGACAGTTCTTATAATGCAGCTTTCCTATCAACAGATAAGAGTTTGTTGGATGTAGACTTTATTTCGGCAAAAGGAAGAATTTCTTATGATGAGCCAGAGGGATGTTACATTCTGGGAGGTGATACTGTTAATAATATTATAGAAAATGAAGTTAGGTTCTATAATGATGAGTGTAGACTTGGAGCAAAAGGTTTGATGAAATTCTATAATCCTGATCAGATTATCGACGTAAAAGCCTTTGGAAATATAGATTTTGATATGAACTCTGAGGAGATGAAGGTGGACTTAGTTTTGGGTCTGAATCTTAAGTTCAACAAACATGTGATGGATGCAATTAGACGTGATCTCCAATCTGGAGGTTCAAAAGCTGTTATGGAAAAAACATCTGATTTACAGAATATGGCATTCTCTAGATTTACAAATAAACCATTACCGCAAGGATCTAATAGTCATGACTTGTTTAACCTTGGCCAGAAAATACCTGATAATTTAAAATTTAGTATCTTAATGACGGATATGAAGTTTGAATGGGATGCAGATCAGAACTTGTTCTTATCAGACAATAATATTAGTATTCAGAGTTTCGACGGTGTTTGGGTTAATAAGATATACAATGGTAGAGTAGAGATAAAGAAACGTAGGAGTGGTGATGAATACACTATTTATTTTGTGAATAGTAATGGAAAGTATTATTACTTTAAGTACCATGATAATGTTTTAGATTTCCATACCAATCAAAGACAAATAATGGAGCAGTTTGATTCTATTAAAGATGAAGATAGAGAGTTTGTAATTGATGGTGTAAACTATAGATTTAAGAAATCATCAAGATTGAAAGTTAAATCATTTCAAGCAAAATATATATAGGTTTAAGGTAGATAGATGAGTAGGTAAAGAGTTCATTTTTTGATAAATGAGCTCTTTCCTTTTTGTTTGTTATTAATTGAATACTTGCAGGTTTGTTGTTATTAAATCACTCAATACCTTTTATCGAGCTGAGCTTAATAATAAAGATAGATGCAAAGAAGTGTCAAGAATTAAAAAGATCATTATCTTTGCATAAATTAAAGATTTAGTGATGTCGCCAAGTGAAAAAACATTAGAAAAGCTTTCTACAAAAACCAAAAGAGATAATAAGCATCAAATTATATTATTTAATGATGAAGTTAATTCTTTCGATTATGTAATTGACGCGTTAATAAACGTTTGTGATCATGACATGGTACAGGCTGAACAATGCGCAATGATAACACATTACAATGGTAAATGTGGGGTGAAGACTGGTAGTATTAAAGAGTTAAAGCCAAGATATAGTAAGCTCTTACAATTAGGACTTTCAGCATCGATTAAATAAAGTGTAAATATTTTGTAAAATTACTTTCAGAAATCAAATATTAGTATAACTTTGCACCCGCAAAACAATTAGGCCTCGTGGCGCAACTGAATAGCGCATCTGATTACGGCTCAGAAGGTTACAAGTTTGAATCTTGTCGAGGTCAC
>JAGLEB010000033.1 GCA_023145275.1 Flavobacteriales bacterium
CGTTTATAAAAAATAATTCCTTAACATCATTTTTCATAAGGCGATTTAACACTTAGGCTTTACCAATTTATAAGATTGCTTTTTTAGCATGGCAATTAGAACTTAGCCAATTAAATCAAAGTATTTTTTCTTTATGGGAGTATTAAATTTGTTGCATAGCCTAAGCTACGAAATCATAGATTCACGAACTCCAAAAAATATTATAATTTGTGAGTAAAGAAATTTTATATAAACCATAAAGGTATAAGACGAAAGTTTTATAAGTTATTTCATGATGTATTTGTATAAGACCTCGAAAATTTTTATTCATCATGAATATATAGAGCACTTCCTAAGAGCTAAAAAAGATCCAATTAATCTAAATAAGAAGCCTCAAGAAGTCAGTAGTAGTTACAATTCCAACAACTTCTCCTTTGTCTACCACTGGTAGGGAGTGAAACCTTCTATTTAGTAAGATGTATATTGCATCCTCGATAGTCGATTTTGATGAAACAAAAATAGGATCGTGCCTCATAACATCTTTTACAGATAACATATTTACAATTGCATCGTCCATATTGGTTTGATCATCGCCATACGTGTCTCCAAAACTTATTCTCAATAAATCATGATTACTTAATATCCCCACTAACTTAGAGTCTTTAAGAACCAGTATGTGACGTATTTTATTTGTTTCGAACAATTTTCGAGCATGCTCAAGACTATCCATTTCTTGAATTGAAATCAACTGGGTAGTCATGATCTGGCTAATTAATGTTTCTTTCTTCATGACCTTAATTTTTAATGTTATTACCAAATTTACGAATAAAAACACTCAAATCACACATAATAACGTGAAGTTTTGGCAAAAAAAAACGATGAATTTAGAAAAAATTCATCGTAAGAATAGTTTTGTTTGTATTCAATCATTCAGCAGCTACAACAGATATCTCAATATTCAAATCTTTAGGCAGTCTTGCAACTTCTACAGTTTCTCTAGCTGGAGAGTTTTCTATAAAATATTTACCATAAACTTCATTTATTTCAGAAAACTGATTCATGTCTTTTATGAAAATGCTACATTTAACAACGTTAGAATAATCCATTCCAGCCTCTTTTAATATTGCTCCAATATTAGACATAACCATATCAGTTTCAACTTCAATATTTGAGTTTATTAGTTCGTTAGTTTTTGGGTTTATTGCAATTTGACCTGAAACATAAAGCGTATTATCAAGTTTTATAGCTTGGCTATAGGGACCTAGTGGTGCAGGAGCGTTCTCAGTATTGATTATTGTTTTCATTATTTTATTTTTTTAGTTCTACAATAAGTTATCTGGTAGTTTCCTTTTTTCGTATTTTACATCTTGGAGCATAGAAGCTTTTATTCCAATAAAGAAGTAATATGTTGATCTAGGACCAAAAGGAACCCATTCAAATTTCATGACCCATGAATCCATATCTCTATTAAAATTTAACCTTGTGTATGAGAGTCCATGCTTATCAAAATCATATCCCGATGAAAATCCAAAATCCCATTTTTCTGTAACCTTCAGATTCCCGTTGAAGTTTAAGGTGTTAACTACCTTAGCTTGATTAGTAGGGTTTTCGTATCTAAAGGAATAGTTGATGTTGAAACTCCAAGGTACGCTATAGTCTAAGTAGCCCATAATTGCTTTTACAGCATTGTCATTTTCTTCAGTTCCTCTGTCTCTATCCTGACCTTCGTCTTCTGTAAACCTGTTACTTCCTTGACCTGAATTTTCTATTTCATCTTTATTACCGTCTTTATCCTTTCCTTTTTTACTTGTGAAACGATAATTAACAGTAAATCCAGCTTGTGTAAGCCTAAATGGATCTCCTACATGATCGAAGTTGTATTCGGGAATTCTAACCCATCTATCTACATCGTCATCCTTAACAATTGCATATGGGTCAAGATTAGCATTGAAGTTTACCGACATGTTACGATCGAATAAAGAGGTACCCCCCGTAATTCTTAGCGGACTCCATTTAAAATCTGGAGAAGCCATATTATATGATGTTGAGAAATTAAGATTTTCTAAAATTTTAATTTTTTTTGAACCCTCGTCAGTAGAGTCAGATGCTACTTTCATTTCAAAAGTATTTTTTAATGACATACTAACAGCACTAGAAAGTCCACCACTCGCATATCCGTAAACACCATTTTGAAATTTAGAGTACTCCTTGACTTCTCCTAATGGTCCTTGCTTGTAATAGTCAATGTTTCCAAGGTTTGGGTCTCCAAAATCAGGACTATATGAATAGGAAACACTTGGTTTTATTACGTGCCTTAATGCTTGTACTTTCGAGTTTTTTCCGAAATTGTACATTCCATATATTACTGTACTAGTACCTGCAGAGAAAGAATATTGGTTTGTTCTAGCAAAACCAGGAATGGTATCTGTTATTTCCATATTGTTTTCGTCATCCCATTTCTTCTCAACAGTATTAAAATACCATCTTTCCTTGTAACTGATAGAAGGAGATATAGTGAAAAATTTAAATAGTTTGAAACTAGTACTAACCGGGATACTGTGTTCTATACCATTTTTCATACTATCGAACATCTGTGGTTTGAACATCAGTGAATCCGCTGTTGTAATTTTATTTTCAGCTCTCATACTATATGATAGACCAATGTTTTGATACCAAGTTTTCTTAGCGCCATTTTTTGGAGCAAAAGGAAATTGTCTATCAACGTCAAATCTTAAACTAGGTAGAGTTAAATCCACTTCTTCAGTATTGTTGTTTTGTGTATGCTGAGCTGTTATAGATAGTCTAAATGGTAAATCATCCCAAGACTTCACTATAGAAATAGAAGAGCTCATGGAGTTCTGAAGGTGATTATCATTGTTTACTTGATTATATGATTCCTTAAAATATGATGAACTGGACATATTAACACTTGCAGAAAATCTCATATTAGGGTTTGATTTTTGATCTTGAGAGTGTGACCAAGAAATCATGTAGTTGTTTCTTTTAGAATAATCCTTTCTACCTTCTATCCCCTGAATAATTGTTTCATACCTAAAATCTAAAGCTCCTCTAAAATTATATCTTTTAGCATAGTTTGACTTTACACGCATCCCATTAGACCCATTAGTGTAAATGTCAGCAGTTATCATAAGATCAAAATAATCACTTACCGACCAATAATATCCACCATTTTGCAAAGCATATCCCTGAGTTTCTGTAAAATTAAATGACGGAAAAATAAGTCCTGATCTTCTGTTTTCAGTGGTAGGGAAATATCCAAAAGGTAAAATAAGCGGAGTAGGGACATCAGCAAGGTACATTTGCGTGAAACTTGTAATAATTTCGCTACCAGGAACAACTTTTATCTTATTAGCCCATAAATAATAATCGGGGTGTTCTTTTTTGTCTGTAGTAAAATAACCGTTCTTAACATAGATTACATCATCACCTTCTTTTTTTACTTTTTTTCCAGTTAAATAACCTTCTCCTTCCTCAGTTCTAACTTGGTATATTAATCCTCTTTCAGATTTAAAGTTATATGCAATTGTATCCGTTTCATATACTTTTCCTGCCTGCGTAAATACAGGACGTTGAGTTGTAGTGCCTGTTGAATCAGGTATGCCAGTAGCATGAATTGTACTTGTGGACCAATCTATAAAAATCTTACCTGCTGTTAAATTTATGTCTCCGTAGTTTACTTCGGCTTTATTATATAGGTAAACTTTTTGATTAATAACATTTGTTCTAATAGTATCTTTTGCTGTGTATTTAACAATGTCGTTAAGTGTTTCAGCTGGTTTGTTTGATAAAGAGTCAACTTGTGTGGAGTCGTTTTGTACAAAACTACTACTAAATGAAATGTCATCATTAGACCGAACAGAAGTACTGTCATTAGACGACACAACCTGCCCGTTTAGAGCTGGAAAAAGAAATACTGATATAATAACCAGTGTTAAAATGATTTTGGATTTCTTCTTTAACAAAATTATTTTTGTCTCTTAGGGATTAACTATTCGTAAAACTCAAATTTAATTAAAAATACAGCATATAAAAATACTTTTTACATTCCTTTTGTTTTATTGTTTATATATCTAAATATGAATAAGTAATATAAGAATACTTGGGCATATAACATCTATTACTCTATTATATTGTTTGATAATATATGGATCACAAGTTCATAAATCAACTTTTATGAATGTAAAGCTATTATTTTAGCATAATATGTTGTTCTTTTGTAGGGATACGCACCCATAATTAACTCGAGTTTTGGTAATGAAAATTAAAGCAATATGAGACAGAAACAACTCCCTTATTTTTTTATTATTTTTCTATTAATAGTTTCGTTTTCTGAAAACATCTACGCACAGCAAAAAAAGAATTTCACTATTATTGTCGATGCTGGTCATGGTGGTCATGATTCTGGAACTATGGGGAATAAAAAGTATAAAGAATATGAGAAAGATGTTGCTCTAAAAGTAGCTTTGAAATTTGGTAAGCTTATAGAAGACAATATGAAGGACGTTAATATTATTTATACTAGAAAAAGTGATGTTTTCATAACTCTAAAAGAGCGACCTAATATTGCTAATAGGAAAGATGCCGATTTATTTGTTTCAATACATTGTAATGCAAATCCTAAATCTAGTCCTAATGGTGCTGAGACCTACATACTTGGTATGCATAAGAATAAAGCGAATTTTGAGGTAGCCAAGAAAGAAAACTCTGTAATTTTCTTGGAGGATGATTATTCATTAAGCTATCAAGGGTTTGATCCAAATTCTGTAGAGTCTATTATTGCTCTTACTCTAGACCAAGAGAGGTATTTAGAAAAGAGTTTGCTACTTGCTTCTTTAGTGCAAAAGAATTTTACATCTAGTACTCCTTTAAAAAACAGGGGGGTAAAGCAAGCTGGTTTTTGGGTTTTAGCGCAAACATATATGCCAAGCATATTAACTGAGCTTGGCTTTTTATCGAACGACAAAGACGCTAAGCTTTTGATGTCAGATTCTGGACAAAATAAATTAGCCAAATCATTATATAATGCTTTTAAGGAATACAAAAAATATTGGGATGATCAAACAGTTGTTGGAAATGATTTAAGTTTCGAATCGGGGTTGAATGATGTAGGAGCTGTTGTAGCAGTAGAAACTAAAACTAGTGAAGCTGTAGAACCTAAAGAGGCTGAAAAAGTAAATTCACTTGAATCACCAGTAAGCTATGCTATTCAGTTTACTATTTCTAGAAGCAAGCTGAAAGATGACTCGCATCATTTTAAGGGATTAAAGAATGTTAATTACTACAAAGACGGATCTATTTATAAATACATATATTACGAAAATCCGAGCTATTCTGAGGTGACTTCAAAGATGAAAGATGTTAAAGCAAAAGGATTTAAAGATGCTTTTGTTGTAGCTTTTAGAAATGGAGAAAGAATTTCGTTAGACGAAGCTAGAAATAGATAATATAGCTTCTTGAAATAATTTAGCTATTTTTTTTAAAGTGAAATTTTTAGCTAATTAGTTATACTAGTATTAGGGATGTATCAAGTTTATTATTTTGTGTTCTAATATATATATTGAAATAAGAAGAAAAAATAAACAGAATCATTTATATTTTTTTTTAAATGTGTCGTTTTTTTTTGTTTAATTTAACTAAAAATAATTATCGAGTAAATGCTCGAATTATTACATTGGTCATGTTTATTGTGTTTTTACTTTTATAAATTTGGTTTTATTAGTAGAGAATAGTTTTTTTATTTAAATAAAAACACATTGTGTGAAAATTGAAAAGAATAAGAAATGAAAATATCACGTGAAATAAAAGCTGGGGTTATTGCTGTTTTATCATTAGCAGCATTTATTTGGGGCTTCAATTTTTTGAAAGGAAGAAATGTACTTAATGAGGAGAGGGTGTTTTATGCTACGTATAAACATGTTGATGGACTCACCAAAGGCCGACCTGTTACAATAAATGGACTGCAGGTAGGGAGTGTTTCTGGAATAAAATTCTTGCCAGATATGTCTGGTACATTATTAGTGCAATTAGAGATAGATAATGATTTTCCGTTTTCGACAAATAGTTTGTTTAAAATTTATGGTGCCGATTTGATGGGAGCTAAGTCTTTATCAATCGATATAAAAGAGGGGCAGGTACTTGCTGTTAATGGGGATACGCTTAGAGGTGTTATCGAACCAGGTATTACCACTGTTCTGAATGATGAAGTTCAGCCTTTAAAAAAGAAGATTGAGCACCTAATGATTTCTATTGATTCTACAGCGATGAATATTAAGAACCTTACTGGTGGCGAAAACGGAGAGAACATTGGTGAAGTTATACAAAATCTTAATACTAATCTTGAGAATTTTGTTGTAGTAACAACTAAATTGAAACAAAATAGTACTGTTATTGATTCAATTTTTCACAATGTAAACAGCTTGTCGCACAACTTGAAAGTTATTTCAGATTCTATTTCGGATATTAAGATTGTTGCAACGGTAAACAAGGTTAATATGGTGCTTGATAATTTAAATACAAGCTTAGAAGCTGTAAATAAAGGTAATGGTACAATTACAAAACTGTTGTATGACGATGAGTTGTACAATAATTTAAACGCTTCAACAAAAGAATTGCACGATCTTCTAGAGGACTTGAAATTAAATCCTAAACGATATGTTCATGTATCAGTGTTTGGAAAGAAAACTGATGAATACGAGGAGCCTAAAGAAGAAGAAAGCAAATAAATGTAACATCATATATTGAACTTGTTTAGCATATATCTTTGATGTAAATAGTGGCTATAAGAAATACCAATCTCTGCTGAACTTGATTTAGCAATCAGTCATTTACCTGCCTGTCGGCAAGGTAGGTAAAGGTAATGTCTTGATTGCTAGGCTTTTATTTGTCTCGGACTAGAAGTTTTTTATACGCAATTGATGATAATAGGTAGTTTTCTAAGAGATCCTAAATAGTAGTGGATGACAATAAATTTGACTAATCAATAATAAACAATTTTATATAATTATGAATTATTTATCCAATATCTTGTTTGTAATAATATTGGTGATGGGGATTTTTATGTTTGCAAAAAACATGGGAAAACTTATCCGAAATATTAAGTTAGGTGGTGATGTCGATAGAAATGACAACTCAGCCGAACGATGGAAGAATGTTCTGATGGTTGCTTTAGGTCAAAGTAAGATGACTAAAAAACTATTTCCAGGTATTTTGCACATTATTGTTTATGCAGGTTTCATCATTATTAATATTGAACTTCTTGAGATAATAATAGATGGGGTTCTTGGTACCCATAGAGTGTTTGTCGGTATGGGGAGGTTTTATACTTTACTGATTGATTCGTTTGAGATACTTGCTTTTCTAGTGATTGTTTCTGTAATTATTTTTTGGTTGCGAAGAAATATTTTAAAACTTACTCGTTTTCATAAGCCTGAAATGAAAGGATGGGCTTTTAATGATGCAAATAACATTCTGTATATTGAAACTTTGTTGATGTCAGCTTTTTTATTGATGAATGCTGCAGATTGGAATTTACAGATGCTCGAGTCTCATCATTATGTAACAACTGATCCGTTTGTGATAAGTAGTTTTTTATCTCCCATGTTTACTGGGATGAGTGAGGCGAGTCTTATTATAGTTGATAGAGGTCTGTGGTGGTTTCATATTATAGGAATTTTGTTTTTTATGAATTACCTATATTGGTCAAAACATCTACATATACTTTTTGCTTTTCCTAATACATATTTTTCAAAACTCCAACCTAAGGGTGAGTTAGATAATCTTGAATCAGTTACTAAGGAGGTGAAGATGATGATGGATCCTAATGTTGATCCTTATGCTATCCCAGAAGATGATGAAGAGCCGGGAAAATTAGGTGCTAGTGATGTTTTAGATTTAAATTGGGTTCAGTTAATGAACGCATATACCTGTACTGAGTGCGGAAGATGTACCGAGGTTTGTCCTGCTAATCAAACTGGGAAACTTCTCTCTCCAAGAAATATTATGATGAAAACTCGTGATAGGCTAGAGGAAGTTGGTAAAATAGTAGATGAGAAAGGTAAGTTTGAGGACGATGGTAAAGCTTTATTGAATGACTATATAAGTCCTGAAGAATTGTGGGCTTGTACTACTTGTAATGCGTGTACTGATGCTTGCCCTGTATTAATAGATCCAATTTCTATTATAGTTGATTTGCGTAGATATTTGGTTCTTGAGCAGTCTGCTGCTCCTACAGAGTTGAATATGATGATGACTAATATTGAAAATAATGGTGCTCCTTGGCAGTATTCAATGGCTGATAGACTTAATTGGAAAGATGAGTAGTATTTAAGAAGTGTATTATTTACACGTTTCAAAATGGAAGTTAATCTGTAGTGTTGCGAATATTTTTCTTAGTATAACAGGTTAATAGGTTATAGTATTAATTTTTAGTTCTTTTTTTAGTTTCATATTTTAATTAGGTTTGTGTCTGATATTTGTACATTTATCCATTGAGTAAATTCAATATTATTTCTAAAGGTTAAGGATGAAAAAAGAAGATATAGATAAGCAATTAAGTTTCGTTGAGAAGGAAGGAAAGATGATTAGTCCGATGTTACCAAAGTCTATAAAAAATTATCTTATAGATATTGATGGGACTATTTGTGATGACGTTCCGAACGAAGAACCTGAAAGAATGTTGACGGTTGAGCCTTATGAGGATGCCTTAAAAACCATTAATAATTGGTATGATGAAGGGCATAGGATAACTTTTTTCACTTCGCGTATTGAAGAATTTCGTGATCTGACTGAGAAATGGCTTAAAAATTCTGGTTTTAAGTACCATGATATTATTATGGGAAAACCTAGAGGGGGCAATTATCATTGGATTGATAGTAGAAAAGTTAGATCGACTAGATACAAAGGCAAATTTACTGATATGGTAAAAAAAGAACTTACAATAGAGGTTTTTAAAAGCTAAAGATGAGTAAAGAAAACATATTAAAAGTTCCAACAATGGCCGAATTGATGGCCGAAGGAAAAAATCCAGATGTATTATTTTGGGTTGGATGTGCGGGTAGTTATGATGATAGAGCAAAGAAGATAACACGCTCTTTTGTTAAAATTTTAAATAAAGCAAATGTAAATTTCGCAGTGTTAGGTACTGAAGAGTCCTGTACTGGAGACCCTGCAAAACGTGCTGGAAACGAATTTTTATTTCAGATGCAAGCAATGACCAATATTGAAGTGTTGAATGCATACGAAGTGAAAAAAATTGTGACAGCTTGTCCTCATTGTTTTAATACAATAAAGAATGAATACCCTAAACTTGGTGGTAATTATGAGGTGATTCATCATACAGAATTACTTCAGGAGCTTATTAATGATGGGAGGCTTACATTAGAAGGAGGAGAGTATAAGGGTAAAAGAATCACCTTTCATGACCCTTGTTACTTAGGTAGAGCAAATGATATTTATGAAGCTCCTCGAGATTTAATAAAACAAATGGAGGGCGAATTAGTTGAGATGAGCTTATGTAAATCGGATGCGATGTGCTGTGGTGCTGGAGGTGCTCAAATGTTTAAAGAAGCCGAAAAAGGTAATGAAGAAGTCTTCGAGGCTCGTACCAAACAAGCAATAGATGTTAAACCTGATATAATAGCTACTGGCTGTCCGTTCTGTAACACTATGATTACAGATGGTATAAAAATGAAGGACCTAAATGAGCAAATAAAGGTTCTTGATATAGCAGAAATAATAGCTGATGCTAATAAGCTTTAATTTATATAAAAATCATACTTTTATATTCCCTGTAGAATAATTATTCTGCAGGGAATTGTTTTTTGTAATTATATATTATTAAATTGATAATCAGTAGGTTTACCGTGAAATATAATGTTATTTTTTTTCTTCTGCTAAGCTATGTAACTAGTTTTGCTCAAGTAGATAATTCTAAATCTCCCTTGTTTGTTAGCAATGATCAGCTTGTTTGGGTTGATAGTATAATAGATAGGATGACAATTGATGAGAAAATTGGTCAATTGTTTGTCGTCGATGCTTTTTCTAATGGAAATAGAAGTAATGAAAATGCTATTGTTAATATGATCAAAAAATATCATGTTGGAGGCCTAGTTTTTTTTAAGGGAGACCCGCTTAGTCAAGTTAAACTAACTAATAGATATCAGTCTCTATCAACAATTCCATTAATGATCGCTATGGATGCTGAATGGGGGGTGGCTATGCGCTTGAGTGATACACCTAAATTGCCAATGCAAATGGTCATAGCAGCAAGTAACAATGTTGATAATGCTTATGATGTTGCAGATATTATTGCAAATGAGTGTAGTAGACTTGGTGTGCAAATGAATTATGCTCCAGTTGCTGATATTAATATTAATCCCCAAAATCCTATTATCGGTCGTCGGTCTTTTGGAGAGAAAAAAGAGCTTGTTGCCGAATATTCTGTTTCATCTTTAAAAGCATATCGTGATAATGGGGTTTTGGCATGTGCAAAACATTTTCCAGGACACGGCGATACATCACAAGATTCTCATCTAACCTTGCCAAGTGTTACTGCTGATATTGATAGAATAAGAGATGTTGAGCTTTATCCTTTTGAAAAGTTAATCGATAAGCAATTGACAGCTGTAATGGTTGCTCATTTGCAAATTCCAGCATTGGAACAAAATAAGAAAATTCCATCTTCTCTATCGCCTAAAGTAATTGATTCTTTATTGAAAAGAGATATGAACTTTAAAGGCCTAGTTATTTCGGATGCTCTAAATATGCGTGGAGTACAGTCTTTTGGTACAAATGAAGAAATAAATGTTCAGGCATTTATAGCGGGTAATGATGTTTTGCTTTACCCTATGTCAGTCTCTAAAACTGTCGTAAAATTTAAGTCTGAAATTAAGAATGGCAAGATCGCTATTGATCGTCTTGATGAAAGTGTGAGGAAAATTTTGATGGCAAAGTATTGGGCTAATTTAGGTGATTATAGCCCAGTTGATACGTTAAACCTATTGTCTGATTTAAATACTTCTCATTCTGAAGATGTAATTAGAAAAGTTACTAGAGAATCAATTACATTATTAAAAAATGAAGGAGATATATTGCCAATTGTTGATGTAGAAAAAAAGATTGCCAATGTAATATTCGGAGAAGATAAATTTCCTGAGTTGAATTCTAGGCTAAATGATTATGGAAAAGTTGATGTTTTTCATGTAAACAGTTATAATTTTAAAGAGCTTAGTTCAAAATTAAAAAAATATTCCACAATAATAATTTCGGTAGATAATCCTTTATATTCAAAACGAAAAAATAAAGTAGACTATAATAGAGAGTATGCGCAAATAAGAAATCAGATAAAAGTAATATCGCAAAACAAGTCTGTAATATTAAATTTAATTGGCGATCCATATAGTCTTTCTAAATATGGGGATGATAGGTTGTTTGATGCTATTGTGGTTTCGTACAAAAAAACAATTATCTCCCAAGAATATTCTGCATCAACAATCTTTGGTGCTAACTCTCCAAGTGGAGTGCTTCCAGTTTCGATTAATGAAGTGTATAAGGCTGGAACATCTTTGAGTTTCAATGAAATTGGTCGTTTGTCATATTCTACGCCTGCACTAGAAGGGATGAATCCTTTAATATTGATTGGGATTGATTCAATTGTGAACAATGCAATTGAGGATGGAGCCATGCCTGGAGCACAGGTATTAGTGGCACGTAATGGAAAAATTGTTTATAATAAGTCTTTTGGCTATAAGACATATAAGGAAGAAGATAAGATTTGTAACGAGGATATTTACGATGTGGCATCATTGACAAAAATTTTAGCCACAACGCCAATAGTTATGAAAATGGTTGACGATGAATTGTTAGATATCGATGCGCCAATTAAAAATTACTTGCCTGAATTAGATACTACCTCAAAAGCTGATATTACAATAAGAGAAATGATGTCTCATTATGCAAGATTAAAATCGTGGATTCCTTTTTACCCAAAAACTCTTGACCGTAAAGGGAATCCTGATATGAAAAAGTATTACAGTGTTAATTATAATTCTAAATATCAACTAAAAGTAGCAAACAATCTTTATTTGAGAAATGATTACAAAGATTCAATGATTTATGAGGTTTTTCATTCAGAACTGAGAGATACTTTAGAGTATAAGTACAGCGACCTACCATATTATTTCTTACAGAGTATCATCGAAAAAAAGGAAAGAAAAGCACTTGATAAATTAGCATATGGATGGTTTTATAAACCATTAGGTAGGCAAAGAATTGGCTATAAACCTAAAAACTTTTATGATGCAAAAAAGATTGTTCCTTCAGAGGATGATGCCTTTTTTAGAAAAAGAATTTTAGTAGGAGATGTTAATGATCCTGGTGCGGCTATGCTTGGTGGAGTAAGTGGTCATGCAGGTGTTTTTGCAAATAGTTATGATGTTGCCGTGATTATGCAGATGTATTTGCAGGATGGATATTATGGGGGTAAACGTTATTTTAATTACAAAACATTAAAAGAGTTTACGAGATGCCAATATTGTGATAATGATAACCGTAGAGGAATTGGTTTCGACAAGCCGCAGCTCGAAGGAGAAGGTCCTGCTTGTGATTGTGTATCCTATCTAAGTTTCGGACATAGTGGATATACTGGCACTTTAGCTTGGGCAGATCCAGATGAGAAAATTGTTTATATATTTCTTTCGAATAGAACATTTCCTGTTTCAACAAATAATAAATTAGTTAAAGAAAATATTAGAACAAGAATTCAAACAGTTATTTATGACTCTCTAGAAGATAGTGAACAATAGTATCATATTTGTGTGTGGTTTTTCCTGTTTTTATAAGAAGTAGCTGCTTGCTATTTTGTTTTATTAAGCAATTGAAAGAGTAAAATTTAATATTGAGTAAAGAAAGAGTAACTTTGCATTTAATTAAAAGTTATATATGAAGATTGGAATAGTATGTTATCCAACTTATGGAGGAAGTGGTATTGTTGCTACAGAGCTCGGAATGGCTATGGCTAAAAAAGGTCATGAGGTCCATTTTATTGCTTATAGTCAACCAGTTAAAATTGACTTCTTTTATGCACATATGAACTTTCACCAGGTTACTGTACCAAAATATCCTCTGTTTCAATACGAACCTTATGAGTTAGCTTTAACGAGTAAAATAGTGGATACAGTAAAGAGTTTTGGCCTCGAATTATTGCATGTACATTACGCTATACCACATGCTTACGCTGCTTTTAATGCAAAACAGATATTAGAAGAAGAGAATATTTTTATACCTATCATTACAACCTTACACGGGACCGATATTACTTTAGTTGGAAATAATCCTTTATACAAACCAGCTGTTACATTTAGTATCAATAAATCTGATATAGTTACATGTGTCTCAGAGAGCTTGAAAGAAGATACAATCGATTTTTTTGGAATAAAAAGAGAGATATTGGTAGTGCCTAACTTTATAGATCATTCTCATTATGACTTCTTAGAAGATTTATGTCCTAGGTATGCTTTCGCAAATGATCATGAAAAAATTGTAATTCATGTATCAAATTTTAGAAAAGTTAAGAGAATTGACGATATTATTCATATCTTTTACAATATACAAAAAAAGATGCCTGCAAAGCTCTTGATGGTTGGTGACGGACCCGAGAAAGAAAAGGCAGAATTACTATGTGCAGAACTTGGAATAGAACGGAAAGTTAAATTTACGGGGAAGAGTAGAGAGGTTAGTAAATTGCTTTGTCTTAGTGATTTATTTTTGTTGCCATCGGAGAAAGAAAGCTTCGGATTATCGGCATTGGAAGCTATGGCTGCTAAAACACCTGTTATTTCGTCGAATAAAGGTGGTTTGCCCGAAGTTAATTTAGATGGTAAATCTGGGTTTGTTTGTGAAATGGGTAATGTTGATAGAATGACACAGATGGCTTTGTACATCTTGGGAGACGAAGCTATTTTAGGTAGATTTAAGAAAAATGCATATAAAGTATCAATGAGATTTGATATTAATAAAATAGTGCCTTTGTACGAAGAGTTATATCAAAAGGCCTTGAAATTATAGAATAATTAACTACTGATATTTTAGTTTATAAAAATTCAGTTTATTATACATTTATACGGATGAGAAATCAAGTTGTAAGTTACATTTTCGATAATTTAAAAAGCAATCCAGAAAATATTGGTTTCAGGACTAAGGATGATAAAACTGGTGTTTGGAGTGAATTCACTTGGAAAGAAATAGAAACTAGGATTATGCAAATATCCTATGCCCTTTTAAAGCATGGAGTAAAGCATCAGGATAAAGTTGCAATTTTTGCGCAAAACTCTATGGAGTGGGTTCTTACCGATGTAGCAGTTATGAGTATTGGAGGAGTTACAGTTCCTATTTATGCAACAAACACAGCCAATCAGGCTAGATATGTTTTAAATGATGCTGACATTGATTTAATATTTGTTGGCGATTTTGTTCAATACGAAAAAGTACTAGAAATAGAATCTTCGAAAGATACTAAACTTAAAAATATTATTGTTTTTGATAATGATTTAGGTTTAGAAGGAAGTATATCTCAACACTTTTCAACATATATTGATGTTGAAGTTTCTGAAGATATTAAATCAGAGTTTAATGAAAGATTTTCTAATGTAGGGTTAGACGATTTAGCTACTCTTAGTTACACTTCTGGTACAACAGGAGAGCCTAAGGGAGTTATGCTAATTCACAATAATTTTGTTTCATCCTTTGATATGCACGATGAATACCTTAAAGGTGTAACAGTTGAAGACCATTCGCTGTGTTTCTTGCCATTGAGTCATGTTTTTGAGCGTACTTGGACTCTGTATTGCATGCATAAAGGAGTGAAGGTCTCTTTTTTATCTAATCCTAAATTAATTATAGAGACTTTAAAAGAAGTAAAGCCAACACTTTTATGTACGGTTCCTAGGATTTACGAGAAAGTCTACGCAGCAATTCAAACAGGCTTGGAAACTGCTTCAAAAACTAAAAAGAAAATATTTGGTTGGTCGGTAAAACAAGGTAGAATTTATCATGATTTGTTAAATAGAGAACAAAAGATACCAAATAAAATAAAAGTTAGAAAAGCACTTGCAGATAAGTTAGTCTTGAATAAAGTTAAAGGTGCTTTGGGAGGTAATCTTAAAATTACTCCTGTTGGTGGAGCACCACTTTCGGCAGAAATACAAGAATTTATGAGATCAGTTGGTATTCCTGTAACTATGGGTTATGGGCTTACCGAAACTACTGCCACCGTTACCGCATTTCCTGTAAATAACTACAAAATAGGTTCTGCAGGTAAAGTTCTTCATGATAAAAGAGTAGAAATAAAAATAGGAAAGGATGATGAAATCTTAGTAAAGTCTCCAACAGTTATGACAGGTTACTACAAAAAGCCAGATGCAACAGCCGAGGTTTTTGAAGGTGAATGGTTTAAGACTGGAGATGCTGGAAGGATTGAAGAAGATGGTAGTTTATTTATTACTGATAGAATTAAAGACTTGATGAAAACTGCAGGAGGAAAATATATTGCTCCTCAACAAATAGAATCGCTACTTACCGATGATAATTTTATAGAACAAGCTATGGTTATTGGCGATGAGAAGCCTTATGTAACTGCTTTTGTTGTTCCTAATTTTGAAGCTCTAAAAGATTATGCAAAGTTGATGGAGATTAAATATCTCAACATGGAAGAACTTCTTTCACATTCTTCAATTAAGGAGTTCTACGATAAGAAAGTAGGTGAATTGCAAAAGGAATTAGCAGGATTTGAAAAGGTTAAAAAATTCAAATTAATGGCTAAAGAGTTTACCATGGAAAAAGGAGAGTTAACACCAACTCTAAAGATTAGAAGAAAAATAATTGTCAAGAAATTTCAGAATTTCATTCACGAATTGTATGGAACAAAAGACAAAAAAGATTTGAATAAATAGTGATGTTGTGAAAATGTGAAGGCTAATAGATAATGAAATACATTTAAGTTAAAGCATTACAAAACACTACATCACAATAAAAAATTGACACTGTAATAGTGGAAAAATTATAATATCAAGAATGGCGCAAAAACCTAGTATACCTAAAGGAACAAGAGATTTCTCACCTACAGAAATGATAAAGAGAAATTATTTATTTTCTACTATAAAAAATGCATTTACTAAATATGGATATGCACAAATAGAAACTCCTTCCTTTGAAAATTCATCTACTTTGATGGGGAAGTATGGAGAAGAAGGAGATAGATTAATATTTAAAATATTAAATTCTGGAGATTACCTTAAAAAGGCAGATCCTAATTTATTGGCAGAAAAAAACTCTACTAAACTGACATCTTCAATCTCAGAAAAAGCGTTGAGGTATGATCTTACGGTTCCTTTTGCTCGCTATGTAGTGCAGCATAATAACGATATTACTTTTCCTTTTAAGAGATTTCAAATCCAACCTGTTTGGCGTGCAGATAGACCTCAAAAAGGACGATTTCGTGAGTTTTTTCAGTGTGATGCTGATGTAGTTGGTTCGACATCATTGTTTCAAGAAGTTGAATTTGTCCAACTTTATGACGAAGTTTTTTCTAAGTTAGGATTAAAAGAAGTTTCTATAAAAATTAATAATAGAAAAGTTTTGGCTGGAGTAGCAGAGATAGCAAATATCAGTGATTATCTTATTGATATGACTGTAGCTCTCGATAAGCTAGATAAAATAGGAGAAGATAAGGTTAAGGAAGAGATGACATTTAAAGGAATTAGCCCCGAGGCAATTTCTAAAATACAACCATTGTTTGAACTAGATGGCTCTAATAATGAGAAGCTCGAAAAGCTTGCTGATTTATTAAGCTCGTCAGATATTGGGACAAAGGGAGTTCAGGAATTAAAGTTTGTTATTTCGACCGTTGAAGAACTTGGCTTGAAAGTTGCGGATTTAGAATTAAATGTAACATTAGCTAGAGGCCTAAACTATTACACAGGTGCAATATTCGAAGTAGAAGCACAAGGAGTGAAAATGGGTTCTATTGGCGGTGGTGGCCGTTATGATGACCTTACTGGTATTTTTGGATTAAAGGGTATTTCTGGTGTAGGAATCTCTTTTGGACTAGATAGAATTTATCTTGTTATGGAAGAGCTAGGTCTTTTTCCTGATTTTAAAGAAGATGGAGTTAGTATATTATTTGTAAATTTTGGAGATAAAGAAGCACTTTATTGTTTAAAAGCTATCAAAGAGCTTCGAGAAAATGGTGTTGTTGCTGAATTATATCCTGACAATGCAAAGATGAAAAAGCAAATGAATTATGCTAATAAAAAAGCAATTCCTTTTGTTGCTTTAGTTGGTGAAGAAGAAATGAATGCCAATGAAATTACAATTAAGAATATGGAGAGTGGTGAGCAAACAAAATATACACTAGCCCAATTAACAGGTATTAAGTTTTAATATTTTAAGTTTTTTTTTGATGAAATTATTTTATTCAATAGTATTTGTTTCCTTTTTACTTAGCTCTTGTACTAAGAGTGTTAATAGTGATAGTGAAGCTCCTTTAATAGATGATTTATCGATTAAAGATGATAACTCTGTTGAGAAAGTTGAATATTCTATTAAGTCAAATATTAATTTTTCTGCAAGATTTAGAGATAATGAGAATTTAGGATCATATAAATTTGATATACATTTTGCGGGAGATGGGCATAAACACCTAGCTCCGATAGAGCAAAAAAAAGCTGTTAATTTAATCGATTGGGGCTTTACAGAATATGACAATTTTGAGGGTACAGATAATACAATTAGCTTTTCTAGAAAAGTTGATACTGAAGCTAAGGCTGGGCCATATCACTGTGTAGTTTATGCGACTGATGATGCCGGGAATTATGCGACATATAAAATGACAAAGTTTATTGTTACTCGCGAGGATATGCCTACTTTTTCTATGACAGCACCCGATTTCAGTGATTTTTCTGTAGTTGCTGGTTCGTCATTTCTACTAGAAGGTAGTGCAAGAGCTAAAGGTGGATTATCTAAACTCAAATATATTATTATGAGAGTAGATCTTAGCGAAGAGTATGTTTTAGAAGAAGATGTGTTGATCTCTGGGGATAAAGAAGTTGTAATATCTACCACAATCGAAATACCTTTAGGAGCATCAGAGGGCGATTATTTTTTACTATTACTAGCCAGTGATAGTGCTGGAAATGTGGGGGAAGAGTTGAACACTTTTACTGTAACTCGTTAGTAATTTAGTTTTTATAAAGCGAGCATGACAATATTTTAGCATACAGGAGAGTGACTAAATTTTGTCTTGTGAACTTATCCATCATAGGCAGGCAGCATCTGACCTACGAAAAAAGATTTAAATAGATGAAATATGATATTGTAATTGTTGGAGGTGGTGCAGCTGGCTTTTTTTCGGCTGTAAATATTGCAGAAAAGAATCCTGATTTAAAAATTTGCATATTAGAAAAATCGACTAAAGTTTTAGCAAAGGTTAAAATTTCGGGTGGTGGAAGATGTAATTTTACACATGCATGTTATATCCCCACAGAGTTAGCTAAATTTTATCCTCGAGGACAAAAAGAACTTCTAGGGCCTTT
>JAGLEB010000034.1 GCA_023145275.1 Flavobacteriales bacterium
TTTTTCCTAAGTCTGACGATTCTCAAACAATAATTGATACTTTTCTGAATTTGTCGAAGAAGTATGGGGTTGATATTTATACAGGTCAAGAAGTTATAGATATCAAGGCTAGTGATGTATGGACTATTCGTACTAAAAATAAAATGTTTAATTCTGCAAAACTTATTGTTACTAGCGGAAGTAGTAAAGAAATTTGGAGTATCTTATCAAATCTGGGACATACAATTGAAAATCCTGTTCCATCATTGTTTACTTTCAAAATAAAAGATAAACGTATTGATGGTTTGATGGGAGTAGTAGTAGAGAAAGTTACAGTATCATTAAAAAAATCGAAATTACCAGAACAAACAGGTCCATTATTGATTACGCATTGGGGCATGAGTGGACCAGCCATACTAAAGATGTCATCTTTTGGAGCTAGGGAGATGTTCGAAAAGTCATACCAAAATACTACAGTAGTAAATTGGCTGCCAGATCACAGTTTTGATTCAATTTTAGCTGAAATTGCAGATTTAAGAGAAGATACTCCAAAAAAACAAGTACTAAAGCACAATCCGTTTTTCCTTCCAATTAGACTCTGGAAAAGTTTAGTTTCCTATTGCGAAATTTCTGATAAGTTGAATTGGGCTGATCTAAATAAAAAACAAATAGAGCAACTTGCTAAAGAGCTTGTTCAAGGAGAGTTTGCAGTAAACGGTAGGACAAAATTTAAAGAGGAATTTGTTACGGCTGGCGGAGTGAATTTAAAGGAAATTAATTTTAAACGTTTCGAAAGTAAAATACACAAAAACTTATTCATCGCCGGTGAAGCACTCGACATAGACGCTATAACTGGAGGCTTCAATTTCCAGAATGCTTGGACTGGAGCTTGGATTATTTCCGAAGCAGTAGTTGAATAATGATTTATTGTTTATTCTTTTAAATGGTTAAGTGAATTTATATAGAGTTGAATGTTTTTGCCTTATGAAAAGAGAAAGTACTAAGGTTTTATTCAAAAAAAACTAATATATTTATAAGGCTTAAACTCTTAATAATGCTAACACGAAAAAATATTTTTGTAATTGTTGGAATTGTTGCTTTTCTGATTATATGTCTCTTTCTCGATTTAGAACCAGGAGAACCTGATGTAACTTATACATTAGCGATAGCAGTATTAATGGCTATTTGGTGGGCCAGTGAAGCTGTACCTATTGCTGTAACTGCCCTTTTACCCGTAGTTTTATTTCCCCTATTTGGAATAATGGATGGCAAAGATGTTTCAGCCGCCTATATAAATCATATAATATTCTTATTTATCGGTGGTTTTTTGATGGCTATAGCTATGGAAAAACATAACTTACATCGTAGGATTGCTCTTAAAATATTACTTCTTACTGGAACAGGTTTTGCTAAGGTTTTACTTGGTTTTATGTTGGCAACAGCATTTTTGTCGATGTGGATGTCTAATACTGCTACAGCAATGATGATGGTTCCCGTAGCTATATCTATTATTGCAAAATCTAGTGATTATTTAGAAGAAAAAGATGCTACTAAGTATTCTACAGGTCTGTTGTTCGGTATAGCATATAGTGCGTCAATAGGGGGGATTGCAACTCTTTTGGGGACACCTCCAAACTTATCTTTTACTAGAATATTCTCAATAATTTTCCCAAATGCTCCCGAGATTTCTTTTGCAGAGTGGTTTATTTTTGCTTTTCCAATAAGTGTTGTTATGTTTATTATAGCTTGGCTTTTATTGTATTTTATGTATCGTCCAAAAAATGAAATTAAAGGGAATAATGAGATTATAGAAAGACAGTACGCCGAATTATCTACGGCGAGTAGAGATGAGAAAATATTAATGTTTCTATTTGTTACTTTAGCTTTGCTGTGGATATTTAGAGCTGGGATAAATTTTGATTCTTTTAAAATACCTGGGTGGTCAAATCTTTTTAGCCATCCTAAATATATAAATGATGGTACGGTAGCGATTATTATAGCATTTGTGCTTTATTTGATTCCATCCAAAAATGAGAAGTTCTCGAGGTTGCTCGAAACTGGAGATATAGCAAAACTACCTTGGCATATTGTGTTGCTGTTTGGTGGTGGATTTGCCCTAGCGCAGGGCTTTGTTGCATCTGGTTTAGCTATATGGTTTGGCGAACAGCTACAATTCATGGGTGAATTTCATCCTTTCGTGATAATATTTATCATAGCCTTATTGATGTCGTTTCTAACAGAGCTAACATCAAATACTGCCACAACTGAAATGCTTTTGCCAATTTTAGCAGGAATTGCAGTTAAGATCCAAATAAATCCATTAGTGCTAATGTTACCAGCAACTTTGGCAGCATCCTTAGCTTTTATGCTTCCTGTTGCTACACCTCCAAACGCTGTAGTTTTTGGCACAGATAAGTTAACAGTAGCAGATATGATGAGAACTGGAATATGGTTAAATTTAGTAGGAGTAGGAGTTGTTAGTTTGGCAGTTTATTATTTTGCGATATATATTTTTGGAATTGACCTTGCAAGTATGCCTGATTGGGCTGTTATAGAACAAAAATAGTTTGTTTATAAGAATAAGGTGTTATCTTAGTAAGCTGTTAATAACCCTAACAAAATTGATGTAAAAATATTTATATGGTATTAAAAAATAATATAAAATTATTAGTGTTAATAATTTCAGTTGTATCTTTTTCTCTTTACTCGTGTGGAAGTGCTAATAATAAAAATGAAGAGAATTTTATCATTTTACCAAAAGAGGAGTTGACTAAAGAGCAATTAGTACATACTTTAATTACTCATGGTTATAAAGTGGACACTCTCGAAGGCGACGACGTTTTTACATATTGGAGAATGACTAATATAGAGCTTACATTTTTTAAAATAGAAGTGTACTCTCAACCGACAAATTGGAAGTTGATGGGTAAAATGAAGTATGAGGCATATCGAGATAGAGATTTAGAACAAAGTGTTTATATGGAAGAATATGTGAAACCTGGAGAAAGCACTTTTGTTATTGAGTATGGTTGGGATATGTTGGAGAAATTTGAAGGAGATCTAAATAAACCTAGTAATCTTTGATGCAATAAGCTGTAATGGCTCAATTAGAACTTAATAAAATTGAAAATTGTTGTGTGTTGCTGTCTAAAATTTTCCTCCTTGTAGCTATTGTGTGCCTTATTTAGGTGTATGAGTGATAGATTGTAGTATAACAGGTTTGTTTTGTGTAATATTGAAACTAATTTAGTTAAATATGTTATTTGTATAGAATTTATTATTTTTATTAAATAATCAATATTACTTTTACAGCGTTAAAATAGATGAAAAAGTGATTAACCTAATAGCACATAAAAACATTACTTCTGTTGAGTTTTCTACTCGCCGTTGTGCTATGCATATACGCCGCCGCCGCCCTGTGCGTGCATAGGTATAAATAATGGTTACGTACCATTTTCAATTCGAAGGATTTTTTCAAAAAATAAATTTTATTATTTCCCACTTGATGTTTTTCATCAAGATTGATAGTTGTATTTTATTATGCAAGTAGATGTATTCGTTAGTAATAGTTCTCACCTCAAATATGTTGGGGAGATTTTAGAAACCATAGAAACTTCTGCCAAGGCTAGAGGTACTGGAATTGCTAAGCGTTCTGTTGAGTACGTAGAAAAAAAGCTTAAAGAAGAGAATGCAGTCATTGCTCTTACAAGTGATGGGGTGTTTGCTGGTTTTTCATATATAGAGGTTTTTCAAGATGGTAGATTTCTAGTGAATTCGGGGCTTATTGTTCACCCTGATTTTAGAAATATTGGTTTAGCAAAAAAGATAAAGCATGCAATCTTCGAGAGATCAAAAGAACTATATCCTGAAGCTAAAATTGTTAGTATCACTACTAGTTTAATAGTTTTAAAGCTTAATACAGATTTAGGGTATAAACCAGTTACTTTTTCCGAATTACCTCAAACAGAATTATTTTGGAATGGGTGCGCTACATGTGTTAACTACGATGTACTTACTCGTACCAATAGAAAGATGTGCCTTTGTACAGGCCTTCTTTATGATCCAAAGCATCATGAGAAAAAATTTGATTATTCTAAAAAATCAAAAGTGTTAACAAGGTTAAAAAAAATCAAAGAATCTATCCTTCTTAAGGCAAAAAAGATAAAAGGCAATAGAGATGTTATGCTGTTGTCAATATTTGGAAAAAAAATTTAAAAAAGATAAACTGTCATAGCGAGTAGAGAGAAACGAAGTCGAGATATATTTAAGAGTCTTTCAATAGATTTCTCACTGCTTACCGTCTCACAGGCATGCACTGTCGCTTAGGCGAAATGACTTTAATAAAAAATATTATGAAAAAAGTAGTATTAGCATACAGTGGAGGTTTAGACACAACATATTGTCTAAAATATTTAGGAGTAGAAAAAGGACATGAGATTCATACAGTTTTAGTAAACACTGGAGGTTTTTCTGAAGATGAATTAAAAGATGTAACTGAGAAAGCAATCCAGATGGGATCTACAACTCATGTTAATCTAGATATAACACAAGAGTATTACGAGAAGGCTATAAAATTTATGGTTTTCGGTAATGTTCTTAAAAATAATACTTACCCACTTTCTGTATCTGCTGAGAGAGTTTTTCAATCAATTGCAATTATAGAGTATGCAAAATCTGTAGATGCTGATGCTGTAGCACACGGAAGTACTGGAGCAGGAAACGATCAAATCAGATTCGATATGATTTTCCAAACTCTTGCACCAACAATAGAAATTATCACTCCAATTAGAGACCTTAAACTTTCTCGTGAAGAGGAGATTGCCTACCTAGTTAAAAATGGAGTTGATGCAAGTTGGGAGAAATCACAATATTCAATTAATAAAGGTATTTGGGGAACGTCAATTGGAGGTGTAGAAACACTTACTTCACATGGTTCTTTACCAGATTCAGCTTATCCAAGTCAGCTTACAAAAACTGAGCCTAGCAAAATTACTATTGAATTTACGAAAGGAGAAATTTCAGGAGTTAATGGTGAGGAATTACCTCAGTTAGATGCAATTCTTAAAGTTGAGGAGTTAACATCGGCTTACGCAATTGGTAGAGATATTCACGTAGGAGATACAATTATTGGAATTAAAGGAAGAGTAGGTTTCGAAGCTGCTGCAGCTTTAACAATTATTAAAGCTCACCATGCTTTAGAGAAGA
>JAGLEB010000035.1 GCA_023145275.1 Flavobacteriales bacterium
TTTTAGATGCAGGTGCTCACTTAAAATTTATAGGCAGAGTTGGAGCAGGACTAGAAAATATAGATGTTGATTATGCCAAACAGTTAGGAATAAACTTAATTGCCGCTCCCGAAGGAAACAGAAATGCAGTAGGCGAACAAGCACTTGGAATGTTACTATCGCTTTTCAATAACCTTAACAGAGCCGATAGAGAGGTTAGAAATGGTATTTGGATACGTGAGGGTAACCGTGGAGTAGAACTACGCGGTAAGACCGTAGGAATAATTGGTTACGGAAATATGGGTAACGCATTTTCTAGAGTACTTACAGGTATGGGAGTAGAAGTTATTTTTCACGATTTAAAACCTAAGCTGGGTAACGAAAATGGGAAGCAAGTAGAGTTATCAGAACTTTTTGAAAAAACAGATGTTCTTAGTATTCACACACCACTTACCGATTTAACAAAGAATATGGTTAATGCTGAGTTTTTATCAAATTTCAAAAAAAACATCTACTTCATTAATACAGCTCGTGGACCAATTACGGTAACTACAGATTTGGTAGAAGCGATGAAAACAGGTAAAGTGCAAGGAGCTTGTTTAGACGTTCTAGAATACGAAAAAACATCTTTCGAAAATATGTTTACAGAGAACGAACTTCCGGAAGCATTTCAGTATTTAATAAAGTCAAATAAAGTAATTTTATCACCACACATCGCTGGCTGGACTCACGAATCTAACATAAAAATGGCACAAACTATTGTTGATAAAGTTTCGTATAATCAACGCTATTATTAACTAAAGCCAACTTTAACTATTTATCAATTTCTTGCTTGAAAGTTTTCTTAATTTACTTTGTAGAATGTTGGACGACAAATTTTGGCTTCCATAAACTGAAATCGTCCAATAGTATCTTTTATATTCTCGTCCCTAGCGGCAATAGGCCTTTTTTAATTAATTATTCTTTATCAAATTGCAATGCATTTACAATCAGCATAAATGCTATAGTTTTTCATTTAGTTTATTCGTAAATTACAGGACAATCACTAAATCAATTACATATGAGCAATTATCACATCAAACATCTTGAAGAATATTTTAAAGTATATCGCAAGTCAATTCGTGAACCTGAGAACTTCTGGGAAGAAATAGCAGAAGAACATTTCGTTTGGCGTAAGCATTGGGACAAGGTTTTGAGTTGGGATTTCAAGAAACCTGAGATAAAATGGTTCGAAGGAGCTAAGCTCAACATTACAGAAAACTGTATCGATAGACATCTTTTTACAAAGGGAGATAAAACAGCGATTCTTTTTGAACCAAACGACCCTAATGAAGCATCGGAACATATATCGTATAGGCAGTTATACGAACGTGTTAATAAATTCTCTAATGTTTTAAAAGATAATGGTGTAGGCAAAGGAGATAGAGTATGTATCTATTTACCGATGATACCTGAATTAGCAATTTCAGTACTAGCATGCGCTCGCATAGGGGCAGTACATTCAGTTGTGTTTGCAGGGTTTTCTTCCACAGCACTATCAACTAGAATTAATGATAGTGAATGTAAAATGGTAATTACCTCAGATGGCTCCTATCGAGGATCAAAAACTATTGATTTAAAAGGTATTGTAGATGAAGCACTAGAGTCTACTAAATGTGTAGAAACTGTTTTGGTAGCTAAACGAATTAATTCTGACATAGCTATTAAAGAAAATCGTGATAAGTGGTTGCAACCATTATTAGATAAAGCATCACCAGAGTGTTCTCCAGAAATTATTGATGCTGAAGATCCATTATTTATACTTTATACTTCGGGATCTACTGGAAAACCCAAAGGTATGGTTCATAGCTCTGGCGGATATATGGTCTATACAGCATATACTTTCAAGAATGTATTTAATTACAAACATGATGACATTTATTGGTGTACAGCTGATATTGGTTGGATTACAGGACATAGCTACATTGTATATGGCCCTCTAGCAAATGGAGCGACAACTGTTATGTTTGAAGGAGTACCTTCATACCCTGACACTGGGCGTTTTTGGGATATCATAGAGAAACATAAAGTCACACAGTTTTATACAGCCCCAACTGCAATTAGAGCTTTAGCTAAGGCTGAATTAGATTATGTTAACAAACATGATTTGTCATCTCTTAAAGTACTTGGTACAGTTGGAGAACCTATTAATGAAGATGCTTGGCATTGGTACGACGATAATGTAGGAAAGAACAACTCACCCATTGTAGACACGTGGTGGCAAACAGAAACAGGCGGAATTATGTTATCGCCAATACCCTATGTAACTCCTACTATCCCCACTTATGCTACTCTTCCAATGCCAGGTGTTCAGCCATGTTTAATGGATGATAATGGAAAAGAGTTGAAGGGCAGGCAAGTTAATGGAAAGCTATGTATAAAATTTCCTTGGCCATCTATTGCTAGAACTATTTGGGGAGATCATGAACGTTACAAGAACACATATTTCTCTACCTTCGAAAACATGTATTTCACAGGCGATGGTGCACTGCGTGATGCTGTTGGATATTACAGAATAACGGGACGAACCGATGATGTAATCATTGTATCAGGACATAATATGGGTACTGCACCAATTGAAGATATAATAAATGAGCACCAGGCAGTTGTAGAATCTGCAATAGTTGGTTTTCCTCATGACGTAAAAGGCAGCGCTCTTTATGGCTATATAACCTTGAAAGAAAGTGCAAAGGGTCGAAAGCTTGAAAATATCCACAAAGAGATAAATCAGATAATAACTGAGCATATTGGACCAATAGCAAAGCTTGATAAAATACAGTTCACTAACGGGCTACCGAAGACTAGATCAGGTAAAATAATGAGACGTATTTTAAGGAAAATTGCAAATAATGAAACAGATAACCTTGGGGATACTTCAACATTGTTGAACCCTGAAGTTGTTCAAGAAATTATTGATGGTAAAGTTTAAAGTGACACTATGGGCACTTAATTGGACGTTTTACTAGCGTATTATATTGAGTGCTTATGAAGGAGTGATATTACAATAAAACTACTACATTTATACCCGAAAATATCATTAATCACAACACGTGCGTTTTACCTAAAAGCATCTCGCATTTTTAAACAAAAACCTATTATTATGGATAATGAGGACTACTACAGAAGGTCTATTTACTCAGCTATCAGAATTGGATTTATTGCTTTGTTAATAATCTTTTCTTTTATGATTATTAAACCATTTATTATTCCTGTTCTTTGGGGGATAATCATTGCTGTCGCAATTTATCCACTCCACCAGAAGCTATCTAAGGCATTAGGGGGAAAAGACAGCCTATCTACAACAATACTAACTATCTTTTCTCTAGCATTATTAATAGTGCCGTCGATACTATTTATAGATTCTACCATTAATGGGGTTCAAAATATTGCTGAATTAATTGAATCTGGAGAGAACATAATTCCTCCACCATCTGCAGATGTTGCAAACTGGAAAATTATTGGCAAACCCATTTTTGATATATGGTCATTAGCATCAAATAATATGGCGGGATTAATTACGAAATACGCTTCTCAGCTAAAAAGTATCGTCCCATCTATTTTATCAATGGTAGGAGGACTAGGAACAACAATTATACTTTTCATCATATCTATATTAATTAGTGCGGCTATGTTCAGCCAAGATATTTCTGGAAAAAAGGCTGCAACCTCAATTTTCAATACTCTTATGGGAAAGAACGGAGAACGTTTTGTTGTTCTTGCTATCTCTACAATTAGGAGTGTTGTGCAAGGTGTTTTAGGTGTTGCCGTAATACAAGCTCTTTTAGCAGGAGTTGGTTTATGGGCAATTGGTATGCCACTTGCAGGTGTTTGGACTCTATTAGTTCTATTTTTTGCCATTATGCAGCTACCAACAATATTAATTTTGGCTCCTTTAATGGTTTACTCTTTCTCCATTGCAGGCCCTACTGCTGCCTGGATATTTACAGCCTGGTCTATTATGGTAGGCTTAGTTGACAATGTACTAAAACCAATGTTTCTTGGCCGTGGTGTAGATGTACCTATGCTAGCTATTTTACTTGGAGCAATTGGCGGAATGCTAATATGGGGAATTATAGGCCTATTTCTTGGAGCAGTTGTTTTAGCGCTTAGTTACAAAGTATTTGTTGCTATTTTTGTTGATGATGCTTTAGAAAACTAATATTATATACACAGTGAAAAATTAATAAAGTGCATATTATTACTTGAATTATTCAGGTAGAAATATGCACTTTTCGGTACTACATTAAAACGAAATATCCCATTGAAGCCTAACTCTGTAATTATCTTCTTTTACAATAAAATCTTGGTTCTCGATATATGAAAGATCTATTGTTAGCTTATTTTTGTGCCCGCTAAAAAACCAATTTGCTCCGATAATATATTCGTAAATATTACTTGAAAACAAGTCCATATTATCTATCATAGCAAATCTTGCAGTAAATTCTAGTGGCGTAGGAACAAATGAAGCTAGCTCACTGAAAAAATATCCCATCATCATATATCCCCCAACTATTTTAGACACTTCTGTAGTTTTGTCATTATGAATATTCTTTAAATGAGTTTCTGTAGAAAAAGAAAAACCTTTATGCTTAAACATAGATTCAACATTGAATTGATTTATGCGATAAAACAAATCATCTTCTTCAAAATAGCCAGGAAGCTGTCCACCACCACCACTTGAGAAACTAGTATATCTGCTTTCGTTATTCATATAAGCTAGAGCTATAAAACCAGTCGGCTTTTCATGTCTTGCAATATCACTAAATGATGTCCTAATTTTTTTACCCCAAAGGTTGAACTGATATCTCATAAACAACATAAATTCACCATCGTTATTTTGTGTATTTATCCCATTCCCATTAAAAAGACCGAAATAATAGCTAGAGTTAATCAGAGATCCCTTGAACAAATTTCCTAGAACCATTACACCGATTTGCCTATCGAGTGTGAAAAATCTATTGGAGATTGATCTATCTACCAACTGTTGATTACCAGAAGAAACAAACCTTTCATTATTATACTCCAACTTCCATTGCCCCACTTTAACCTGAAAGTAATCATACTTCGAAATTGTCAATACAGTATTTAGCAAGTTATTGGATGGAAAATCATATTCTAAGTAGTAATTAATATATGGTTTGAAAGCATACCCACCAACTTTAAGTCTAACACGCTGAAGATTGAAAGATTTATCATTACTATCCTCTACCGGAATAGTAAAACTAGGTTCGGATGTTTGATACATAAACCTAGTCTGAACTCTCCATCCTAAGTTCATTAGATATTTATTGTCATATTCGAACCTCCACCCCTTTGTCCCATACGAAATATTAGGCTTTGGCTTTTCAACATATGAACTATCTACCTCTATGAAAACATCTGTTTTTACGGGCACAATAGACGAATCTTGGGCTTTTGCACTAATGTAAAATACTATGAATATTACAATATTGAATGTTCTAAACGTCATTTATATTTCAAACGAAAATTAATTTAAATAAGTTGATTGCGTACCATTTATGTTACTTAATGGTATATTTGTTATATCCTTGCAAAGACAAATAAATATACAAAACATTTTACATGAAGAAAGTCTTACTACTATTTTTAATATTCTTTAGTATTCAAGCACACTCACAGATATTAATATCTCTTTTACTTGGAGATAAATTAAATCAAGACGGTGTTGAGTTTGGATTAGAAGGCGGATTAAACTGGACAACAATTTCGGGTTTAGAAACTCAAGAGTATGCTCGTAAATGGAACCTAGGATTCTATTTTGATCTAAGGGTTAAGGATCAATGGTCAATATACACAGGAGTATTAGTGAAATCAAACATGGGAGTGCAAAATCTTTCAGATGCTGATTTATCAGCCTTAGGTGTAGGTAAGTTAATTTATGATGGTAAGGAAATCTCCGGAGAATACGACCATAAGATGAGTACTTTCCTTGTACCAGTATTAATGAGGTACAACTTCAAAAACAATATCTATGTAGCATTAGGTCCGCAGTTTGGTCTTGCATACAAATCGTGGATAGAGTTTAACTCTGATATTGATGATAAAGATATAATTATAAAAGATTATAATATAGACAAGATCCAAAAAGTAGATGCAGGTTTTTCTGTAGCAACAGGATACACAATGATGAACGGAACTGGGTGGACCCTCAGCGCGAAATACTATTATGGACTAGTTGATGTTTACAAAGATATTTCGGGGACGAAAAATAGTTCATTCTTTATAAATTTAGGTATTCCAATAGGTGCGGGAGATCCTAATAAGGGAAAAACGGATAAATAGAAATAATTTTTTTAACAAAAAAGCAGTAAATCATTTAGGTTTACTGCTCTTTTATTTTAAAACCATATTATTAAAACTAATAATGGTTTCATATCCTTTTCTTCGAAAATATTTCTCAACATCTCTCCCTACAACCATCACAAAATCGCCTCCCCAAGCTCCAAGGCTCTTTATACTTCCTCTAAAATCGGGGAACAAACACTGCTTAACAGGAATTTCACCAATTATTTCGGATATAAATAGTTCGTGCTGAGCAATCAGCTTCCTAAATTCTTCAATACTACTACAAGCGACAAATTTTCTGGTGAAATCATTTGCTTTCGCAACATTATGGCTAACATCTCCCCTATTCTTTTGATATTTTTTTATGCCTTCTCTAGAATTTTGCTTTTTATTTAAGTGTACAAAATAAATATCATTTTTAAACGAAGGCGAAAAATCAAGACTTAGGTAACTAGCTTCTTTATCTACTAATTGATAAACTATAGGCTTGCGGCTAAAGGCACAAGCTATATCATATCCCGAGCCAGGAAAGCTTTCCTGCTGAAGTACAAAAGGATCTACATCTGCCCATTGAGCAATATTTGCAATAAGCGTTGAACTACTTCCAAGTCCCCAAGAACGATGAAATTCAAGATGTGTTTCAACAGATACACCATTAGCCTTTTCAACAAAATCGGGATTTAGCATAGCTGCTACCTTCAAAAAGAATGAAAGATTATCAGCTACTTCCTTATCGTTGCTTGAAATAATATCAAAATTTGAATCAAACTCACCTTCGAACCATATTTCACCTTCACTAGTATAACTTTTCCAAGATAGACTTGAAGCAGATATATTCTCAACTGTAAGCGTTTGCCCTAATTTGGTGGGAAATGCTAATGCCTCTGCTCCATCTAAAACCAAATATTCCGAACTAAGCAATAGCTTCCCATTACTTCGATATTTCAAAAGTGTTCTCTCTAAAGCCATAAACTATCTTTTGTTAACATCAACTTTTTCTGGCATTGGAATTCCCCTTAGTCTATGAAACTCTTCTACCACAGCACTGTGCGTAGCTGTCCTTGTTCTAAAATAATCAACAAAATATCTCTTTTCCTCCTCAGTTGCTTCTAGCTGATTCAGAATATTTAAAAGGTGCATTTTCATATGTCCTTTTTGTATTCCGGTAGTAGTAAGTGAACGTAAGGCACCAAAATTCTGTGCTAAACCGACAGTTGCAGCAATCATCATCAATTCTTCAGCATCTGGATTCCCCAGAAGCTCGTGTGAAAATTTTACCAGTGGATGCAAAGATGTCAAACCTCCAACAGTACCAAGAGAAAGTGGCATTTCTATCCAAAATCTGAATATTCCATCTTTAAGCTCTACATGAGACAAACTACTATATTTACCATCTTTAGTCGCATAAGTATGAGCTCCAGCTTCAACTGCTCTAAAATCATTCCCTGTAGCAATAACAACAGCATCAACACCATTCATTATACCTTTATTGTGAGTTGTAGCTCTATAAGGCTCATGCTCTGCGATATGAACCGCTCTAGAAAACTTCTCTACAAACTCTTCTGAAGATATTCCGCTTCCCTCAACTAATTCTTCTGTAGTACACGAAACTTCTGATCTCACAACACATTCAGGAGTATAGTTAGAAAGAATACTCATTATTATTTGCACATTCTTTTCTTCATCAGAAAAACTAGAGTCGAGAGAAATCTCCCTCTCCAAAGTTTGAGAAAATTGCTCGAGACAAGAATTAACAAAATTGGCTCCCATTGAGTCTCTAGTATCAAAATTGGCTTCTAGCTGATAATAGCCTTCCTCTATTTCTGATTTATTCTTAAGTATTATATCTAATACCCCACCCCCACGCATTCGCATGTTTTTGGTTATAGACTCAGTATCCTTATAAAATTTATCTTTATTTCTCTCAAAAAAACTGAATAGCTTTTCTTCTGCTCCAGTATATACAAAATGAACATGTCCGATTTTTTTCATCGAAATAACCTCTGCTTTAAAACCACCTCTTTCCATCCAGAAAGATGCAGATTTAGCCGATGCAGCAACTACTGAACTCTCCTCTATAGCCATCGGCACTGCATAGACTTTACCATTTATTAAAAAATTTGGAGCAATCCCGAAAGGCATATAAAAATTAGAGACTGTATTCTCTGAAAACTCATCGTGAAGCTTTTGAACAGCAGAATCTTCATTCCAGTATTGTTCTAGAAGCTTTATTGCTTGTTCTGGCTTATCAAAATGATTGTTTGCCAACCATTGAATTTTACCAGTTTTAGATAATTTCGAGAATCCTTTTATCTTTTCAGACATACTTTCAATTTTGATTTTTATAGCACCCAATTTGAATATGCAATGCTATATCTCTGTAATGCAAAATTACAATTTATTAAAAAACTATTTGAAACAGTCGCAAATATAAGAAATAACAAGTGTTTCAGTCTATTTTAGTGATGAACTTACGAAAAACACAAGGAAACAAGAATATTGACAACCAACAAGTTAGCCGAAACTTGTTTTTCATGATCAGATAGACAATATAGTAGGAAGACTTAGCCCAGAAGTATAAATAGTGGCTGCTAGATTGCTGAGGACTCAGAGATATATTCCGATTCTACAGAATCGAGAAAGGCTTATTCAACAAAACTTGGATACTTACCGATCTTGAGAAGATATAAGCATAAGTATTGATATAGATGATAAAACGAACAATACAAGTGATGTAAATATTGTGTTTTGCTTAAAAGTGATATTCCCTTATTAAGTCTGAACGTACATTTGCACCATAGAAAAACAAATAAACTAGTACCTAAGCAAAAAGAAATTATGAAGATCAGACAAGACAATTTAGTAATAGCTTTATTAACAATATCAATGATATTAATAGGTAGTTACAGAACACCTATTCAGAATATAATAAAGCAAGAGAAAAGCAACAATAATAGAACAAGGATAGTGAGTTATATCTCTCCAGCTGCGACCCTAGATATTGTAATGGAGGAAACTACAGAGGCATAAGACGAAATAGAAGTAGTAGAAATTGAGAAAGGATTATTCGACAAAACTTGGATACTTACCGATCTTGAGAAGATATAAGGATAAGTATTGATATAGATGATAAAACGAACAATACAAGTGATGTAAATATTGTGTTTTGCTTAAAAGTGATATTCCCTTATTAAGTCTGAACGTACATTTGTACCATAGAAAAACAAATAAACTAGTGCCTAAGCAAAAAGAAATTATGAAGATCAGACAAGACAATTTAGTAATAGCTTTATTAACAATATCAATGATATTAATAGGTAGTTACAGAACACCTATTCAGAATATAATAAAGCAAGAGAAAAGCAACAATAATAGAACAAGGATAGTGAGTTATATCTCTCCAGCTGCTACCCTAGACATTGTAGTGGAGGAAACTACAGAGGCATAAGACGAAATAGAAGTAGTAGAAATTGAGAAAGGATTATTCGACAAAACTTGGATTCTGAACGATCTTGATAAGATATAAGCATAAGTATTGATATAGATGATAAAACGAACAATACAAGTGATGTAAATATCGTGTTTTGCTTAAAAGTGATATTCCCTTATTAAGTCTGAACGTACATTTGCACCATAGAAAAACAAATAAACTAGTACCTAAGCAAAAAGAAATTATGAAGATCAGACAAGACAATTTAGTAATAGCATTATTAACAATATCAATGATATTAATAGGTAGTTACAGAACACCTATTCAGAATATAATAAAGCAAGAGAAAAGCAACAATAATAGAACAAGGATAGTGAGTTATATCTCTCCAGATGCGACCCTAGATATTGTAATGGAGGAAACTACAGAGGCATAAGACGAAATAGAAGTAGTAGAAATTGAGAAAGGTCTTATGCTAATATATCATCTAATTCGGACAGATAATATCATTTATAACATGAAGCACTAAAAACCTTGCTAACATGAATATAATTTCTTTCATTTGTGATAAATATCATTAAAATCAAACACTATGACAGATTTTTGGCTGTGGTTGGGTGATGTGTTCACCGAATCTTTTAAAATACTGCCAGCTCTTGGCAATATTCCTAACTATTCATTTATTGCGATTGGTATTGTATTATTTGTGTACTGGATGCTGCAATTAAATAAGTTCAAGAAAAACGATGCTATTGAGTAGCGATGAAAACATAATTTAATAAAAAAAGGATTTCAATAAACTTGAAATCCTTTTTTTATACATAATAAGCTCACTAAAGGGAACCTTAAGCTATTATCATTTTATCTTGAGATATTATCTCCATTCCTTTTAGCCTAAGGAAAATCTGCGCTACCGTAAATGTGTCTTTCTCGCAATAAGTTGCTATGCGTTGCAAGTCTTTTTCGATGTAGTAAACCGAGGCTACCTCCGAACCATCAATATCATCCTTTGGAGATGGAATATTCAACACTTCTGTTAGTAATTTAATAGAAGTATAGTGCTTATAATCGCCAAACTTCCATAATTCCATTGTATCAAGATGTCGAACTTCCCAAGGTTTTTTACCTGCTATATCAAGTGACACAGGTAAACTTATGCCATTTATTATCATTCTTCGGGCAATGAAAGGATAATCGAACTCCTTACCATTGTGAGCGCACAAATATGAATCATAAGAACTATACCTCGCATCTAAAAGCTCTTTAAATTCAAGAAGTATTTCCTTCTCCTCATGGCTAAAGAATGACTTTACTTTAAAAGATAGATGTCCACTTGAATCTGTAAAAATATATCCTGCTGAGATGCACACTATTTTCGAAAATTCAGATAACACTCCAGCTCTTTCACTGTAGTAATCTGCAACGGAATAATCATCTTTTCTTTGAAATTCAGTTTTCTTAGCATAAAGTTCTTTCATTGTATCTGAAAGCTCATCGAAATTTTCGTATTCGGGCACGGTTTCAATGTCTAGAAACAATATTTTACTCAGTTGAATTTGGGTATCCATAGTAAATATTTTTAGTTAAAAATCATTATGTAATCACTTCAGGATTAAATTCCTGCAACCATTCTGCATAAGTTATTCTATATATTGTAACAGGGAGGTCTTTGTAAAAAGCTTCTTTCTCAATCTTCATACCATTTTTTGTGGCAACTTTTTGAGATGCCACATTTTTGATATGCATCATTGAAACTAACGAATTATTAAACCTATTTTGAAATGCGTAATCCTTCCATACCTTAGCGGCCTCATAGGCATAACCTTCATTCCAAAATTCAGGAATAACATGAAATTCTACTTCTAATTCTTCTCTTCCATCAATTTCGTGGACAATTAACCCACTTTGACCTATTAATACATTCTCTTCGTTATACATTCCATAGAGTCCCCCACTACCATCAGCATATCTTCTTATCTGTTTTTTTATCCAATTTTCACTAGCCATCTGCGTAGATTCAATGTATGCTACAAAGCGCAAAACCTCCTGCGACTCAATAAAATCGAACCATTTCACTGCATCAATCATAGAAAGTCTTTTCATCGAAAATCTATTGGAATATAACTCATCTGGAAGAACAACTTTTATCATAAAGACAATAATATTTAGTATAAAGATACGAACAAGAATTATTGGCACAAAAAAAAGCAGGAATAAACCTGCTTTTATAATATAAAACTTTAGTGAAGCTCTAATAACTCAAAATTGATTCTTAAAGTTTTTTCTAATCTACTTCATTATTAAAATGCTCATTTAGCCCAGCTAAACTCCGTTTTTAATGTCTCGTATCTGAAAAGAAATACAATACAAATATTTCAAAAGTAGTATTTAGAGCTCCCCCTTATTTTTTTCTAATAGGGAATTTGTAGTATACTTTAGATATTAAACTATTTATACCACTCTCTGTAGGTCTATTACTCCCGTTGATTTCGCCTTTAGCAAGACCCTGCCAAACAAGTTTTTTAGTTCTTTCGTCATAAACATCCATAACAATAGTACCTAGAAGCTTCTCGTGTTCTACAAATTGAGTGTTAGAATAACCCATTCCACCGCCGTAACCACCATAGCCGCCGTACCAGCCACCGTAACCACCCCAGCCACCATAACCACCCATATGGCTAGTATAAGCAGTTGTGTAAGTTTCTGTATCAGTAACCAAAAAGAAATCGAGCATAATATCTGGATTATCATTTACCTCAGTAAACCCTCTTTTAACGAACTCACTTCTCATCGCATTAAGAATTCTATTTTTCGTGAATTCATCAACTAGTTTAGAATTCTCTTCATTCCATTCAGCAAGTGCAAATGTAGAGTATTTAGTAAAATCGGCATTTCTATCATAGTCGTAAGATATGTCTAATGATGTACCGCAACTGCTCAACATAGCAACTACAGCAATAAGTAGTAATAATGATATTTTTTTCATAAAAAATTATTTTAATGTATTTACACTAAATACCCATTTAGTGATTTTGGATAAATATTACCGCAAATATAATATTAATGTTAGTATTACCTAAACAAATAAACATTTCAACATTAATGATAATATGCTGTGCGCAATGTACCACAGTGAATGTAGATTCAATATTTTAATTGAGCAAGAATGTGTTTAAAACACTCCCCTTAACTCAGGTATATGAAGTTATTACCCTAAATTCGCAAGTGGTTTCGATTTGAAAATTGCTAACTATGTTATTACACTAAAAGCAACAAGCATATACATACTGTCTTGTAAAAGAACAGGGTTTTGTTTATAGTTGTAACTATAAACAAAACCCTGTTAAAAAATATATTAGGCCTGTATTTTACACTAATTCCACCTACCCAACAACATTAATAATCTTCTTAGGAACAATTATTACCTTTTTTGGAGCTCTACCATTAAGCTGAGCAATAGTTTTTTCGTGCGCTAAAACTACAGTTTCCATTTCCTTTGGATTAGCATCTATTGGAAAAGTAAGCTCAAATCTACGCTTACCATTGAACATGATAGGGTAAGTATGATCATTCTCCTTTAAGTACTCTTCATTGTGAGTAGGAAAATCAACAACAGAAACTGAATCAGAATGGCCTAGCTTTTGCCAAAGCTCCTCAGCAATATGAGGTGCATAAGGCGCAACAATTACAGCAAGAGGCTCTAATATTGCGCGACTATTACATTTTTGAGCGCCAAGTTCATTTACAGCAATCATGAAAGTTGACACTGAAGTATTGAATGAAAATTTCTCAATATCCTCTCTTACTTTTTTTATTGTCTTATGAAGAGTTTTCAAAGCCTCTTTACTTGGCTCCACATCACTCACTTCAAATGCATCGTTGTTGTGATACAGTCTCCACAATTTTTTCAAGAAATTGTAAACACCACTTATACCGTCAGTCTTCCAAGGTTTATACTGTTCTAATGGACCTAAGAACATTTCGTATAGGCGAAGTGCATCAGCTCCAAAATCTTCGACAATAACATCAGGACTAACAACGTTGTATTTAGATTTCGACATCTTTTCTACTTCGCTACCACAAATATATTTATCACCTTCTAGAATAAACTCAGCATCATTATACTCCTCTCTCCAAGCTTTAAACGCATCAACATCAAGCTCGTTATTAACAACCATATTTACATCAGCGTGAATAGGAGTTACGTCGAACTGATCTTTCAAGCCTTTTGAAACGAACTTATTAGTATCTTTTACTCTGTATACAAAAGCAGAAGTACCAAGAATCATTCCTTGATTTATCAGTTTTTTGAAAGGCTCCTCATTTGAAACATATCCCATATCTTTCAAAAACTTATACCAGAAACGAGAATACAAAAGGTGGCCAGTTGCGTGTTCTGATCCTCCAATATATAAATCTACACTCCCCCAATAAGATTCAGATTCTTTTGAAACAAATTCTTCTGAGTTGCCAGCATCCATGTAGCGCAAGAAATACCACGATGAGCCTGCCCATCCTGGCATTGTATTTAATTCTAATGGGAATATTTTCTCATCATCTATCTTGTCATTTTCAACCACTTTATTTAGCTCAGTGTCCCAAGCCCAAACAATAGCATTTCCTAGTGGCGGTTCGCCTGTTTCAGTAGGCAAATACTTCTCTACTTCAGGAAGAACAACAGGCAAATGCTCATTTTCTATCATCTGTGGAAGTCCATTTACATAGTAAACTGGGAACGGTTCTCCCCAATAACGTTGGCGAGAAAAAACAGCATCGCGCAAACGATAGTTAATTTTCCCCTTACCAATTCCCATTTCTTCTACTTGGGCAATAACTTCGGCAATAGCCTCTTTTACCTCCATACTCGTAATGAAATCAGAGTTGATAATTGTACCTTCCTTAGAATCGAAGGACTCCTCTTGAATATCAAAATCTTCTCCTAACTCATCTTTAGGATTGATAACTTGTAGAATAGGTAAGCCAAATTTCTTAGCGAAAGCATGGTCTCTACTATCGTGAGCAGGCACGGCCATTACGGCACCAGTACCGTAGCTAGCCAAAACATAGTCTCCAATCCAAATCTGAATTTTCTCTCCAGAAAACGGGTGTATAGCATAGGCTCCTGTGAACTGGCCCGATACTTTATCAACCTCAGCCATACGCTCTCTTTCGGAACGTTTTGAAGTATCTGAAATATATTTTTCTATAGCGTCACGGTATTCATCAGTAACTATTTCCTTCACCATTTCGTGCTCAGGAGCCAAAGTCATATATGAAACCCCGAAGATTGTATCAGGACGAGTTGTGAAAATTTCAAATTTCAAGTCATTGTGTCCATCAACATTAAACCACATTGAAGCACCTTCAGAACGACCTATCCAATTTCGCTGAGTTTCTTTTAACGACTCAGTCCAATCAATAGTATCTAAGCCTCTCAACAAACGCTCTGCATAGGCAGAAATACGCATATTC
>JAGLEB010000036.1 GCA_023145275.1 Flavobacteriales bacterium
TCCACTGCATCATTTTCTTGCGAACTACAGGGAATCCACCACGCTCAGACAATCCATTAATTATCTCATCGTTCGCCAAGACTGTCCCAAGTCCTGGACACCAGTTAACTTCCGTCTCAGCAAGATATGTTAAACGGTATTTTGCTAAAATTTCTTCTTGCTTATTATCATCAAAAGAATGCCACTCATTTGATGTAAAATCCTCCATATCTTCTTCGGCAGCAGCATTTACAAAAAGATTACCTTCACTTGCAAATTTATCTACTAATAGATCAATATGTTCTGCTTTATTACTTTCGTTGTTGTACCACGCATTATACAGCTGAGTAAAAATCCACTGTGTGTGTTTGTAGTAATCAGGATCGGAAGTACGAACTTCTCGTGACCAATCGAAAGAGAATCCAATTTTATCCAACTGCTCACGATAACGTTTTAAATTCTGAGCAGTTGTAATTGCAGGATGAGTTCCTGTTTGAATAGCATATTGCTCAGCAGGCAGCCCGAACGAATCGTAGCCCATTGGGTGCAATACATTAAATCCTGTATGGCGCTTGTAACGCGAATAAATATCGGACGCGATATATCCTAGTGGATGGCCAACGTGAAGACCGGCTCCTGATGGGTATGGGAACATATCTAAAACATAAAACTTTGGTTTAGACGAATCGTTATCAGCCTTAAACGTTTGTTTATCGCTCCAAATCTTCTGCCATTTCTGGTCAATTTCCTGATGATTGTACTTCATTTTTTTATAGCCTTTGGCACTTAACCTAAGTCGATACTCAAATCGCACTAAAGGAAGTATTGCCTATTTATAATATTTGCTTTTAGCTTTCTAATTCTAAAATAATTGTCGGCAAATTTACAATATTGTATTTAACTAGCGAAGTATATTTTTTTTCATTATCATTGTTGTAACTAAGCTCTTAAATTCTTCCTAAATGAAACGAGTATATGCTACAATTATATCTATTATAATTCTAATTATAGGCTTTTACATTTTAGGCACATCATCATCCGTAGATAAAATTCTCTACAAGCAAATTATAAAAAGCACGGTTTCTAGACATACATCAGCGGATACCATAAGTATTATGTCTTTCAACATCGGATGGCTGTCGGGGATGACAAACAATAAGCCTGTTCACAGATCGATAGAGCTTTACAAAAACAAATTGGACAGTTGCATATCTTTTCTAAAGTATAATCGACAAGATATTATTGCTTTCCAAGAGATTGATTTTAACTCAAACAGATCATTCCTCCAGAACCAAGCAGATAGTATTCTTAAGAATCTTCAATACTTTAACGGTGCAGTTGCCATAAATTGGGATAAGAGATATGTTCCTTTTCCAGGGATAAACCCTTCTTACTTCTTTGGAAAAACTATCTCAGGGCAATATGTCATGAGTGATTTAGAGATTATAGAAAATGATTTCACCAGATTAATAAAACCCATAAATGCCCCCTTTTACTATAAGGCATTTTACTTGGATAGATTAATTCAAAAAACAAAACTCAAGACAAAAAACGGAGAGCTCATGATACTAAATGTACATCTCGAAGCTTTTGACCAAGAGACTAGAAACAATCACATTAAGGAAGCAATATTACAATTTAACAAATACAAAAACAAAATGCCTACTATACTGTTGGGCGATTTTAACAGTCCGCAGGATACTCTAGGCACTAGAAATGCTCTTTTATCCAAATTGATTAGCATGAATAATGTAGGCATGGCCATACCAGATTCTACATACAAAGTAAACAAAGCTATCTTCAACACCTATTCATCAGGAAACCCACATACTAAGATCGATTTTATATTCTATACTTCTGATAAAATAAAAAAGATTGATGCAGGAGTATTCGCTGAAATTGGCGAAGTTTCAGATCATCTTCCTGTATGGATGAAGTTTGTTGTGAGGTAGTAAACGCCCTTGTTCTTAATTATTCACTCTAGTTTCGCACCTATTGTAATCACCTAAAACTTAATACATGACAGGTTTATAT
>JAGLEB010000037.1 GCA_023145275.1 Flavobacteriales bacterium
GTTACTTTATCGATAATACCGTTACTGTTTCTCGCGATCCTAAGTCGTGGGCTATGGAAACTGAATTCTTCGGACCTATACTTACAGTTTACGTTTATAAAGATGAGGAGTGGGAAGATACTTTAAGGTTAGTTGATACTACATCAATCTACGCTCTTACAGGAGCTATTTTCTCTCACGATAGATATGCTGCAATAGAGGCTACTCAGTATCTCGAAAATGCTGCAGGTAACTTCTACATCAACGATAAACCAACAGGTGCAGTTGTAGGACAACAACCATTTGGTGGTGCTCGTGGATCGGGAACTAACGATAAAGCTGGTTCAATGTTGAACTTAGTTCGTTGGGTGTCTCCACGATTAATCAAAGAGAACTTCGTGTCTCCAAAAGATTACCGCTACCCATATATGGGAGAGTAATTCTTTTAGCTCGAAGCTGAATGCTTAAAGTTCGAAGATAAAAGATATAATACTAACCGACTTTCAATTTATTGAGGGTCGGTTTTTTATTAATGTTCTGGATAAGACGTTATTTCTCTAATGCGCTTGTAAAGAGGTTCTAGTTTATCGAAAATTTTCAAGTAAACATCTTCGTAGAGTTGTTTGTAAAGTTTTGCATTTTCGGGGTTGGGTTCGAAAATATCAGCATAGCTAACCATATTTTCTGTAGCTTGCTTTAGTGTTTTATATGCGCCAATTCCATAGGCTGTAATTATAGCAGAACCAAGACCTGATGTTTCGTGAGTTTTACCCCTTACCAATTTCATATTAAAAACATCGGCAGTAATCTGACAAATTTCATCGCTTTGTGATGCCCCACCAGAAACAGCAATCTTCTTAAAGTTAAAACCTCCTCGTTTTTCTAATTTATGCATTCCATCTAAAAGTCCATAAGCTAAGCCTTCTATCACGGCTCTATAAATATGTTCTTTTTTGTGAACATCCCCAAATCCTATCATAGCACCCTTAGCATTTTTCTCGCCAAGTCCGGGTGTCCAATAAGGTTGGATTATCAATCCCATTGCTCCAGGAGGAGATTTGTGAAGTAACTCATTCAATATTTCTTCTGCTACAACTCCAAGCTTTTCTGCCTCTTGAACTTCTTTTAATGCAAACTCATTCTTAAACCAATTGACCATCCAAAAACCTCTGAAAATTTCAATTTCAGGATTCCAATGTTTTGGCATTACCGATGGATATGCCGGGAAAAACTTGATAGGTTCAACGTATTTGTTAGTTGTAGTTTGAACTGTTGCAGTAGTTCCAAAACTTAAACTCGCCATACTAGTATCTGTTACGCCCATTCCTAAAGTTTCACATCCCTTATCTGATCCACATGCAATTATAGGTACACCTTTTGGTATTGACGTTAATTGTGAAGCTTCTTTTGAAATGTTTCCAATCTTTTCTCCAGGACTGATCAACTTTGGCAACTTTTCTTTTTCTATTGGATATAGCTTTTTACTGAATTCCAAAATGTCTTTTGCTTTTGCCCACCGCTGTTTTTTGTAATTAAAAGGTATATGTCCGATTTGTGAAGCTACAGAATCTGTAAATTCACCGCTTAATTTATAGTTTAGATATCCAGATACTTGAATATATTTATGAGTTTTTTTCCATGTTTCAGGCTCGTTTTGTCTTATCCAATTACAGTGACCTTTGCCTTCCATTTTTTTTAAAGTAGAATCTACTCCAATTGATTTGAAAATAATATCCATAGTAAAACTGGGCTTGAAAACATTTTTAGCTTTACGTTGATCTAACCAAATAATTGACGGCCTAAGAGTATTTCCACCACTATCAACGTTAACCATTGTGCTTCGCAATGCCGTAACTCCTACGCCCTTTATTTTTGAGAAATTTGAAGAATTTCTTTTATGTAATGCGTTTGTCGCCTTGCAGAGCCCTTTCCAATAAGTCTCGGCTTCTTGTTCAGCCCATCCAGGTTTTGGGCTGTAGTAGGCTTCATAAAATACTTGTTCTTTATCAATGATATCTCCTTCTAACGATACCAAAATTGCTCTTATACTTTGAGTCCCACAATCAATAGATAGAATTAGATCGTCATTTGTTTGTTTATTTTTCATTCAATAACTGATTTCCAGGATTCATAATATTTTTTGGATCGAAATGATTTTTTATAGCTCTGAGTACATCCATCTGCTCTTTTCCCAAGTACTCTGGCATCCATTTAGAAATCATTCGTCCCACACCGTGATGATGCGAAAGTGATCCACCACTTTTTTGTATGCTATCAATTATTCCTTGCTGAAATTCTATGTAAGCATCAACATCAGATTCTTTGATGATAAAAATAAAGTATAAATTAGTTCCTTGCTCATAAAAATGAGAGGCGTGGGTCATGCAAATTGTGTCAGGTCTGCTCTTTACAAATGCCCTTACTTTTTTGTGAATATGATGTAGATTATCCCAATTTACACCAGTTTCTAATGTGTCGATAATAATTCCATAATCCATTAAGTCTTCTCGCAAATAAGAATCTCTATATCTTCCTGGTTCCCATTTTTTTACAGGAAAAGAAGTGAGATTCATGGCTCCATGTTTTTTGCAAATCTTGGCTACATTTGTTTTTACATTTTTCGTGAAACTTTTATTTCCATCGGAAGTTCCAAGAAATAAACAACGTTCCATAGGTTTGAAACCTCTGAAACTCATGATTTTATCAAAAATAGTATCTTCTATTCCGTATAGCTTTAATCCGTGATGAGTTTCCTCTGGATCGGAAATTCTAAAAACTGCTGGCATGCCAAATTCTCCTTGAGAAATTTCTCTGCTCGCATTTACAGCCGATTCCCAGTTTGGAAAGATGTAACTGAATCGCTCCCTATTTTCAGGCATAAATTTATAAATCTTCCAAGTTAATTCTACTATAATTCCGTAGATACCTTCACTACCTTTAATTATATCTAAAATCTTTGGCCCTGTTGCAGTAGCAGGGTAATCTTTTGTGATAATGTTTCCTGATGGGCTGATCATTTCAACACTTAGCACTAAGTCGCCAGCATCGCCATAGTAAGACGATTGCTGCCCCGAACCTAAAGTAAGAAACCATCCTCCAACACTCGAATATTCAAAAGATTGAGGGAAATGACCACAGGTGAATTTATGTTTTGCACCATAGAGTTGTGGTGCATTATTTAGTGCTTTTTCAAAAGCGGGTCCCAATATACCAGCCTCAACAATTACAGTTTGATTAAGCTCATTGAATTTCACAACCTTGTTTAAGTGAGTTGACAATACTAAAGTTAGACCACCTTTTTCGGGATAAAAGCCAAAATTAACAGACGAGCCACCGCCGTAAACATAAATTGGAATTTGTTGATTATTGCAATATTTTACAATTTCTGAGATTTCTTTTTTACTACGTGGGTGAACTACCAAATCGGAAATCAACGATACTTTATTTCTGCGCAAATTCATTGCTTCTTCAGTAGTTTTACCTGTTGAGAATTTTAGTCTGTCAAACTCTTTTGAACTTACATTCTCACTGCCACAAATTGTGATGAATCGATCTATTTGATCAGAATTCAACTTACTTTCAATATCTATTTCTACCAGATCGTTTCCTGTAGTTTCCTTTTTTTCAAAATCTTTTTTACTAAGGTTAAACTTATCAATCAATTCGCTAATCAATCTTTGGTTTGGATGTTTAAAACCATTAGGGTCGCCATACTTAAAAATAGAGCGAAAAGAACCTTTTTTAGGGGCCTTGTTTATCCAAAGCTGATCTAGTTTGTTTTTTATATCCATCTTATTCTGGTATTTTCAATGTCATTTCTAACTTGCTTATTTCCTCAGCAATTTTTTCGTTATTCCAATTTAGCTCTTTTGATGCTATCTCAGCAACCTTATTTATAACTTCTTTTCCTGGATTACCAAGTTGGGCGATGCCTGTTCTCCGCAGCATAATATCTTCCAATGTCAAGGCCATTTCATTCCTTATGGAAAAAACGACTTGTGCTAGGCACTCTCCATCATCATTTAAAGGTTTTAATAAATCAGAATTTACATTAGCAAGAGCAAATAACTCATCTAGTTCAGTACCGTAGCTTTTTGCTAAAAATTCGATTTCTTCAAAATTAAATTTAGGATATTCCTTATGTTTGACTTTTACAAAATCAGAGAAGTTATCAATATCACTAATGTATAATTTTTTACTTTCAGAAATAGAATGCTTATGAGAAATATTTAGAATATTCAAAGCCTTATCTATAGCTTTTTCGGCTAGCATACGACTAGTTGTAAATTTTCCTCCTTCAACAGTAATCAATCCTTCAATTCCATTTTTTTTCTCTCCGGTAATCTCATACTTGCGTGATGAATCGTAACTATCTTCTGTCTGATCTTCAACTAATGGACGTAGACCTCCATACGCATAAATAATATCTTTGTATTCGATCTTTTCATTTTCGCCGAATGATGCATTTACATCCACCAATAACTCTTCTATAGATTCTCTTGTAACTTTGTAATCATCTGGTTTGCCCAAGAATTCTTTATCAGTTGTTCCTATTAAAGTATGATTTCTGTAAGGCACTAAAAAGAAGTGTTTGCCACTAGGAGCAGAGCCAGAAAAAATATGATTTTCGACTATTTTTTTTGTGATAATATGTATTCCTTCTGATCTTCTTAGTTCGTGATTTTCTATCCCTTTTTTGACTTTATCAAGTAGAATATCAGCCCAAGGTCCAGAACAATTTATTACTAATTTAGAATATATATCATGAGTTTTTTTTGAAATTTCGTCAATTACTTTAACTCCATTAATGTGTTTTGTTTTTTTATCACTGTTAACTATGAAGTCTTGAACACGAGTGTAATTAGATACTGATGCTCCATGTTTTATAGCCGATTTTATAAATGCCAAAGTCAGTCTTTCAGGAGAATGACTAGAACAATCATAGTACATCTGTCCACCAATTAATTCTTTTCTAACAGCATTTGGAAATAGCTTTTTTATTTTTTTTGCAGATAAACTTTTGTATGATGGCATTTTCTTGCTTTTGTCCCAAAGCCAATTTTTATCAAAAGAAAATAACTCGTACAAAATCATAGCTATTTTCATGATAGAATTTGAAACCTTATCTTTTTTATAGACAGAAAATAAGAAGGATGCAGGATGAATAAAGTTAGTTGCAATATTCATCAAGACTCTTCTTTCTTTTAACGATTCTCTTACTAACCCAAATTCATAAGTAGAAAGATATCGCAATCCTCCATGTATCATTTTCGATGTAGCCGAAGATGTAGCGCTAGCAAAATCATATTTCTCAACCAATGCAACTTTTAAACCTCTTGATGATGCTTCGTAGGCAGTTGTTGCGCCAGTTATTCCTCCACCTATAACTATTAAATCAAATTCTTCTCCATCGTAGCTTTCTATAAAACGCTTCATATTTAATTGAGATTTGTCTTATTCCAAATTTCTAAACTTTCAAGCATTGCCGCTTTCACAATAGACTCAACATGTCCATCATTTGCCTTTATTGACAAGAGCAAAGCTTCGTAGTAATGCAATGATTTCTCTTTAATTTTTAAATCAGTGAAATATTCTTCACTTTTACTAAAATAGATATTTATTAAGTCGTTGTAAAGCATCTTGGCGATAGTGTTTCTACTTAGTGAAACCAATAAAATTTGTAGATCCCAATCGAAAATAGCGAACTCTTTGCTATCAGCGGATAATTTTGGTTTCAAATTTAATTTTTCAACTATTAACTCATAATTAAACTCCACTGCTTTGCTTGATAATTCAGGTAAAATTATCACCCTAAACTCCAACCAATCTCTAATTAGTGACTTACTAGCAATATCTTCGTAATTAACTAATGTTTTCAATACACCTAAACCCCCATCAACTTTGAAATTATTTACAGTTGTTGGTTTACCGTGCTTTATAGTTAACCAGCCATCTCTTGATAATCTTTGTAAAACTTCGCGGAGTGTTGGTCGTGTAATTCCTATAATTTCTGACAACTCTCTTTCTGGTGGTAATTTGTGTCCTGCTAGCCATACTCCTTCAACTATATCCTTCAATATCTTTTCTTCAGCAAACTGTGCAGGTCTAAGTAATTTTTCTTGTTTTTTCATAAAAATAATTTCAAAAGGTAAGAGGTCAGACCACTAAAGTAGTAAATATATTTGAATAAATAGTTCTATTGTTATTTTAATGGGTTAATTAGGTTACGAGGTTAAAAGGTTATGAGTTTGTAACCCTGTCAACCTTTTTGCCTTTTACCTTAACTTAGGTTATAAATTATGGCTAAGTTCTAATTGTCA
>JAGLEB010000038.1 GCA_023145275.1 Flavobacteriales bacterium
ACACCTGGTAAATCTTTAACTCTACCGCCTCTAACTAATACTATCGAGTGCTCTTGAAGATTATGCCCCTCACCTGGGATGTACGCATTCACTTCTTTACCGTTAGTTAACCTTACTCTTGCAACTTTACGCATTGCTGAGTTTGGTTTTTTAGGCGTAGTAGTGTACACACGTGTACAAACCCCTCTACGTTGAGGACAAGAATCAAGCGCAGCCGATTTAGACTTCTTAGTCAACGACACTCTTCCTTTTCTTACTAATTGCTGTATAGTTGGCATATTAGTTTAAATTGATTAATAATTATTTAATATTTAATTCCCACGAAAACAAACGCTTATATCAAGACGCTCCTTTTTCGGTTTGCAAATGTATGAATATTTATCAACCTAACAAAACATGTAACTGATTTATTTTCAAGGATCTTTACAGCATGATTACCACCTCACACTCATCAGCGTATAGCTCCGTTTTATCATGAAAAAGACTTGTCAATAAAAAAATATTTAAAAAAACTTCCGCCAATTATCACAAGAGAACGTCTTCTCAAAAGTATAACATGCTATTCATATCAGCCATAAACACACTAATAAAGGAAGATTATTAGCTGAATATTTATATACTTAATATACTTATATATATTATATTTGTTGCGAAACACATACTTATGACAATCGAACCAAAACATATAATCACTGCAGTACTAGTTATTTTTAAGATATTAATAATTCTAAATTTCATCATCAAGTTTAGACGCTTAAAAAAGAGGGTATCTCTCCTAGAGAAAGAAAACCTAGAACTAAAAAGCCAACACAACAATATTTTAAATAAAAGCGCTTAGTATTATATTACTACTTCAAAAGTATTAGAAAACTTTACTTTGAGCTTTTCTTGAAAAAAACTACATTAGCTTTGCTCATAAAAAATAATAAATGCTTAAAGACTTCAACAAGAAACTTTTATTTTACACTATAAGTTTACTATCACTTATTATAATTAATTCTTGTGGCCCAAGCAAACAATATCTTGCTGGTGCTTCAGCCTATGAAGATGAAGAACAAATTTGGAATCCTGCATATAGGATTTACCATATATCTAAATCTGTAACTCGATTTTACTTTATTATTCCACCAGGCGATATTCTATTTAAAAGAAATCCTGAAACTCGAAAATATGAAGCTTCAGCTCAAATAAGCTACCATATAATAAAGCCAAATGGAAAAACTAACACAAGCGTAGATAAAGGTTCTATAGAAATAAAAAGAGAAGAAGACGAAATTCCAGATGATGCAATTATTGGATATTTCGATGTCAATATAAACAGCGACAGCTTCTATTATGCAAGTATAGTGTTAAATGACAGGTATCGGAAACAACAATTCGAAGACATCATCCCTATAGACAAGAAGAATAAAGGATCAAAAGAAAATTTCATAATTACCGATTCTACTAATAGAGTTCAGTTCTTAAACTTTATAGATTCTAATTCTAAAATAAAGATTTCCTCCGAAAGGCTAAGGTCATCTACATTCTTTATCACCCGTTACTATCCAATATACAATTATCCTTTACCTATATATATAGAAGGACAAACTGAAAGAATGGATATAGTTAAAGATACTACTTATATAGTGAAAGCGGATGAATTTATCACCTTTGAAAGGCCTGGGATATATCACATTCGCCAGGATACTACTAGTGTAAATGGTCTTACATTGTTAAACTTCTACAATGGATTTCCTTTTCTAGCACAGAAAGAGAACCTTGCACCTCCTATGAGATATATTACTTCGGATGATGAATTTAACGATTTGAGAGCCAATCCTGATAAAGCAAAACTAAAGACAGAAAAAATCTGGGCATCAATGTCAAATACTCTCCCGAAAACTGAAAACCTTCTTACAACCTATTATAAAAGAGTGCAATTTGCAAATGTATACTATACTTCATATAAAGAAGGATGGAGAACAGACAGAGGATTGGTTTACACTATTTTTGGACCACCATCAAACATATACAAAAACACAAGAGAAGAGCAGTGGGTATATGGACTTGAAAACTCAAGCTTAAGCTATGATTTCAGTTTTAAAAAAGCAGCAAACCCACTAACAAACAATGACTACATTCTAGAAAGAGATAGTCGAAAAAAAGAAATTTGGCAAAAAGCTGTTGAATATTGGCGCAAAGGACAAATATTTGGACAAAAAGAAATCATCCAAATACAAGAAGACTATGAGCGCAGAAACAGAAACACCAACAACTACTTATACCCATCATATTATAGAGGGTATTAGTCCAAATTTAATTATTAGTGTTACTCAAAAAAAAACACTACTCCAACTCTTCCTTCTTTTTACTTACTGCGAAGTAATTCACCCATATAACCCAAAGCAAAAATACCATTCCATAAATAATAGTTGGGAAAATATAATCATGAGTCATCTGAGCATAATCATAATGATAAACATATACATAAGCTAAAAAAGCAATTCTCACGATATTTGAAATATGTATCAAAAGTATCCCCAAAGGAACAAATATCATTTTAGCTAATAGACTTCCACCAAAAGCAACTATAAACGACAAAAACAAAATCATAACAGATAAGCCATTACAACCTTCTACAATTTTTATACGATAAACATCATCTAAATAAAATTTCACAGACGCCTCATCAGGATGATCTTGGAGATGACTTTCGAAGCCAAGCATTTTTACAAGCTCAGAGCTTTCTATTGCCACTTCTTCCGTAAAGGAATCAGCCTGAGAAACACCTTCAGTAGTAAACGAATCTAAGTAATACGAATACATTGAAGAAAGTACCGCATAAACGACAACGAACTTCAATAGAAAAATAATTGCAGGTTTATTCTTTTTATACATTTAGTAGATGATTATTTGAATGTTATTTTTTTCTGCTGACAAATATATATAAAAAATCAGAGGCTATTGAAAAGTATTTTTCTACAAAATAGATAGTGGCTATAATATTAAGCAAGCATAAGAACAATAATTATTCAACTATTCTTATTTTTGTGGCATAAAGCAAAAATCTTCACTTATGAATAATCAAGAACTAAAGTTGAGTATTAGCTCAATTATTAATTCAAGCGATCTATACGAATCAAAATTACAAGATATATGCACACTATTAAAAGACAAAGTTGACCACTTTGATTGGGTGGGCTTTTATTTTAAAAATGGTGATTTAAACGAACTAAAACTATCAAAATTTGCTGGAATCCCAACAGCTCATACAATCATTCCTTTTGGCAAAGGTATTTGTGGACAAGTTGCAGTTAGTAACAAAACTTTTATAGTTAAAGACATAGAAAAACAAGACAACTATATTGCTTGCAACATAAATGTGAAATCAGAAATTGTTGTGCCAATTTTTGTAAATGGCGAAAATATTGGACAAATAGATATTGATTCGAACAAGCTAGACGCATTTACGAAAGAAGATGAAGAGTTATTAAATTTTGTATGTACAAAGGTAGCAGAGATAAACACTCCTATAGATTAGTACCCAGTTCTTATTGCATCCACTGGATTCATCTTTGCACCCATCCACGCAGGAACGATACCAGCTATAAGACCTATAGACACTGAAATACCAACACCCACAATTATATTTCTTACACCTAGAAACAGTTCCATTTCAGCGAATTCACTTGCAATAATAGTCAGGACAAAAACCATTGCTAAACCTATTATTCCACCAAGCAATGATAAGATAACAGACTCTACAAGAAACTGTGTAAGAATTGAATAATTTTTGGCACCTAACGACTTCTGAATTCCGATAATATTGGTTCTTTCTCTTACAGAAACAAACATAATATTAGCAATTCCAAATCCTCCTACTAATATAGAAAATCCACCAATCAATATGCCTGCTAAATTTAATACCCCAAAAAATTCATCAAGCCCATTTGACAATACCGATAATTCATTTAGTGCAAAATTATCATCATCTTTTGGTCTTAACCTACGGATTGCTCTCATCTTCCCCCTCAATTCATCCCTCAACTGTACTACACCAACACCTTCTTTAGCTTTAACAGTAATCTCACCTCTCAACTTGCCTTCGTTCAAGTTATATAGTTTCCTAATAAAATTAAGTGGCACATACACTTCTTGATCTTTTGAACCACCTATCAAAGAAGTACCTTCTTTTTCAAAAACACCTATAATTCTAATTTTTCGACCAAAGACTTTAATACTCTTACCTATTGGATCACTATCTTGAAAAAGACCCTTATTAATTTCAGACCCCAATACCGCTACTCCACTCCCATTATTCGACTCCGAATAAGAAAAATACCTTCCATCAGAAAGATTCATCAAACCAAATTGCTGAAAAGAATAAGAAACAGGAACAACCTGAACGGAACTCACCGAGTTATTCTTAAACTTGATAGTCTGAGAAGGTGGATGAACAGACATCGCCACAGCTTCAGCGTACGGAAAGTCATTACTCAATTTCTTAAATTCTTTATATGTCACTTCTGGTCTATTTATATACTTCCACCAAGCGCCACCACCATCCCAAGGCCATTTTTGCACATAGATAACATCATCTCCTAGAGCTGCTAACTCTCCTCTTACATTTGTCTCGAGTGAATCTACAGCAGCTAGAACCGAAATTATCGCAAAAATACCAATAGTTACACCGAGCAAAGACAAAAAGGTCCTCAGTTTATTAGAGATCAAAGAGTGCACTGCAAAAAAAACACTCTCTTTAAGTATTCTTAACATTATCATAGCCAGATTTTTGGAATAAGTAAATATCTCAATTTATATGGAAATACCTCATAAAATTACGTTAAAAAAAACAACAATATTTAATAGAGTATATACATTGAAATTATGGTATAAATAACTAAATTCGCAGCATAATTTTTACTTAAGGATGGAAGATTTAAAAAAAGCAAAGGGAGCTCTTATCTCGGTATTTCACAAGGATGGTTTAGAACCAGTTGTGAGAAAACTACACGAAAACAACGTTACAATTTACTCAACGGGTGGTACTGAAAAATTCATAAGTGAATTAGGTATTGATGTTGTTCCGGTGGAAGACCTTACTTCTTATCCCTCCATTTTAGGAGGAAGAGTAAAAACTTTGCACCCAAAAGTATTTGGAGGCATACTATCTAGAAGAGATCACGAAGGTGACCTAAAACAAGTAGAAGAATTTGACATTCCTTCAATCGACATTGTAATAGTGGACTTATATCCTTTCGAAAAGACAGTTGCATCAGGTGCTTCAGAAGCTGATATTATCGAAAAAATAGATATTGGCGGAATTTCTTTAATAAGAGCAGCAGCTAAGAACTTTAATGATGTATTGATAGTTTCAGAAATGAATCAATATAATGAGGTATTCAATATATTATCTGAGCAAAACGCTTCTACAACCATTGCACAGCGAAAGAAATTTGCTTCGCGAGCATTCAATGTATCTTCACACTACGACAGTGCAATATTCAACTATTTCAATACTGAAGAAAAAGAAGAAGTACTAAAAATAAGTGATACAAATTCTAAGGTTCTAAGATATGGAGAAAACCCTCATCAAAAAGGTATTTTCTTCGGCGACCTTGATGCGATGTTTGAAAAGCTTCATGGAAAAGAATTATCGTACAACAATCTTTTAGATGTTGATGGCGCAGTAAACCTTATGAATGAGTTTGTAAACGATGGGCCTACGTTTGCTATTTTAAAACACAACAACGCTTGCGGACTTTCTACGAGACCTACTCTAAAACAAGCTTATTTAGATGCTCTTGCTGGAGATCCTACATCTGCATTTGGAGGTGTACTAATCTCTAATTTAGAAATAGATATTGATACAGCAGAAGAGATAAACAAACTATTCTGTGAGGTTGTAATAGCCCCATCTTATACTACAGAAGCTTTAGATAAACTAAAATCTAAGAAAAATAGAATAATTCTTATCCAGAAAGATGCAGAATTACCTGTAAAACAGGTAAGAACTATTTTAAATGGCTTTTTAGAACAGGACAAAAATACTGTAACAGACAAAAAAGAAGACTTAAAATCTGTTACAAATATCACACCAACAGATACTGAAGTTAAAGACTTACTTTTTGCTTCAAAAATATGTAAACACACAAAATCAAATACTATAGTTCTAGCGAAAAATATGCAATTAATTGCATCGGGAACTGGACAGACATCGCGAATTGACGCTCTAAACCAAGCTATTGTAAAAGCTAAGTCTTTTAAATTCGATTTGAACGGTTCAGCTATGGCATCAGACGCTTTTTTCCCATTCCCTGACGCAGTAGAAACAGCTCATAACGCTGGCATACACACAGTTATTCAACCAGGTGGATCAATAAAAGATCAATTATCTATTGATTACTGTAATGACAATGATATGGCGATGGTTTTTACAGGAACAAGACATTTTAAACATTAACATTTAAACAACACACAGCATGGGCTTCTTTGATTTCATGACTGAAGACATAGCAATTGACTTAGGCACTGCCAATACTCTTATTATCCACAATGATAAAGTTGTAGTTGACAGCCCATCTATAGTTGCAATTGATAGAACTTCAAATAAAGTAATTGCAGTTGGTAAAGATGCCAGCCAAATGCAAGGTAAAACTCACGAGGACATAAAGACAATAAGACCGCTGAAAGATGGTGTAATTGCTGATTTCCAAGCTTCTGAATATATGATCAGAGAGATGATCAAGAGTATTCCAGGAATAAAGAAAAAACTTTTCACACCTTCCTTGAGAATGGTAATATGTATACCTTCGGGTATTACTGAGGTTGAAAAACGTGCTGTTCGAGATTCTGCTGAACACGCTAATGCTAAGGAAATATACATGATTCAGGAGCCTATGGCTGCAGCTATCGGTATAGGTATTGACGTTACACAACCTAAAGGGAACATGATTATTGATATTGGAGGTGGTACAACTGAAGTTGCTGTTATTGCTCTTGGAGGTATTGTTTCAGACAAATCAATAAAAATTGCTGGTGATGTATTTACTAACGACATCAGCTACTACATGCGCACGCAACACAACTTATATGTTGGGGAACGTACCGCGGAAAGAATAAAAATTGAAATTGGATCTGCTGTTCCAGAACTAGAGAACCCACCAGAACCAATGAATGTTCAAGGAAGAGATCTATTAACTGGAAAACCAAAGCAGATTACAATAACTTATCAAGAAATTGCTAAATCTCTTGATAAATCAATACTAAGAGTTGAAGATGCGGTAATGGAAGCATTATCATCTACTCCTCCAGAACTTTCAGCAGACATTTACAACACTGGAATATATTTAGCAGGTGGTGGGTCAATGCTAAGAGGTCTCGACAGGAGGATTTCGAAAAAAACAGAACTTCCTGTATTTATCGCTGAGGATCCGTTGAGAGCTGTTGTTAGAGGCACTGGGATTGCCCTAAAAAACATTGACAAATTCAATTTCTTATTAAAATAATATTAACTAGGGCAATTAACTGGCATGCAGCAACTACTTTTCTTTCTTGCTAAAAGGAAACATTTTTTTTTGTTTCTTTTTATTCAGATAATTGCCCTTTGGTTAACTATTCAAAATAAAGATTACCACAGAGCTAAATTTGTTAACTCTACAGGTAATTTTATAGGGTCAGTTTACAAATTTGCAAGCAATTGGAATTCATACGTCGGGCTTATAGAAGAAAACCAGACTTTACTTGAAGAGAATGCAAAACTACACTCTATACTTATGTCTTCAATGTTTAAAATTGGAGAAAACTTCAAGCAGATAACTGACACAAATTCAAATAGATATACTCAACAATACAAATTTACAGACGCAAGTGTAGTAAATAACTCTTATAGGAATAGAAATAATCATATTACAATTAACAAAGGAATAAAACACGGTATAAAAGCTGAGAATGGAGTCGTTACATCTAATGGAATAATTGGGATTATAGAAAGTGTTGGAGAAAATTACTCTAGTGTAATTTCTCTTCTCAACAAAAACTTACTTGTAAATGCTAAGTTAAAAAACTCCAATCATTTCGGTTCACTATCATGGCCAGGAAATGACAGAAACACATTCCTTTTGAGTGACATTCCTAAAGAGGCCATCTTCGCTATTGGAGACACTATAACAACGGGGGGTTATTCAACGATCTTCCCCGCTGGAATAAATATTGGAGTTGTTGACAGCTATGAAATTCCAAGTGGCGATAATTACTACGTCATAAAAGTGAAATCATTTATTGATTATGCAAACATAAAATATGTTTACATAATTCAAAATCTTCACAGCAGAGAATTATCAACTATTGAGAAATCTCGAAATACGAAATGAGAAATAGCATAGCCAACATACTCAGATTTGCACTATTACTCTTTTTACAAGTTGTAATAATGAACAATATTAATTTTGGAGGTTACATTAACCCTCAAATATATATCCTATATGTATTTCTATTCCCATACTACAACAAGCACAGAAGCTTTTTCATATTAAGTAGTTTTTTCTTAGGCCTTTCAATAGATTTCTTCATGAACTCTGGTGGTATTAATGCATTCTCATTGACTCTTATAGCCTACCTCCGACCAAGTATTTTCAACATAATAATGGGAAACCAAGCTGTAAATGATAAATTATCGTTGAGGGAGTTACCGTTCAGTAAATCTATCACATACGTGTTATTATTAACATTTTTTCATCATACAGCCTTATTTTGGTTAGAAAATTTTAGCTTTGACGAATTGGGAATAATGTTTTTCAGAATACTATTAAGCACGCTCTACTCAACTGTATTTATTTTAATATCACTTTCATTATTTTTCCGTAAGAAACAATAACAGCATAATAAAATTGCACCATTAACCGTATTGATTATAAATGGATAGGAAATTTTTAGCATTCGTACTATTATTTTCACTGACCCTTACTTTTATTGTTCGATTATTCTTTTTACAAATTATAAACGACTCTTATAAGTTTGAGTCAGAAAAAAATGCACGCCAAAAAATAATTCAATACCCTAATAGAGGATACGTATACGACAGAAACAACGTTTTACTAGTTACAAATCAACCAGCCTATGATTTGATGATTTTACCTAGAAACGTAAAAGATATTGACACTGCAGAATTCTGCAGATTAATAGACATCACTAAAGAAAGCTACATTAAGCGAATAAAAAAGGCTAAGTCTTATTCGTGGAGAAAACCCAGCATTTTTGTAAGAGAGCTATCAAAGGAAAACTTTGCCTTTTTTCAAGAAAAGATGTTCAAATTTCCAGGATTCTTCATTCAGAAAAAATCACTTAGAAAATACCCTATTAATTCATCACCTAATGTATTGGGATATGTTAGTGAAGTATCAACTTGGATATTGAAACATGACAAGACCGGACACTACAAGATGGGAGACCAAATTGGATTTGCTGGTATCGAGAAATCCTATGAAGAAGAATTAAGAGGTAGAGCCGGTGTGAAATATTTTGTAGTTGACGTTCACAACAGGATTCAAGGTTCGTACCACGAAGGTATGTATGACACTATTCCAACAAATGGAAAAGACATAACTTCTACCATTGACATTAACTTACAATTATTGGGCGAAAGATTAATGTCGAACAAAAGAGGGGGAATTGTTGCTATTGATCCACAATCAGGTGAGATCCTAGCTTCTATTTCTGCACCAGGTTATGATCCAAACTTACTTGTAGGAAGAAAAAGGTCAAGAAATTATTCTAAACTACTAGACTCTGTTGGGAAACCTCTTTACGATAGGGGCTTGCTTGCCCAATACCCTCCCGGATCGCCTTTTAAAGTAGTAAATGCCCTAGTTGCCCTGCAAGAAGGTGTAATCACTACAGAATCAAAATACACTTGTCACCACGGCTTTCATTGGGGAAGTCTTTGGGTGAGATGTCACTGTGGACAGTTCAGCAAACCTCACGACTTACATTCTGCAATATTGAGATCGTGTAACAATTATTTCTCGAGAACATATAAGGCTTCAATAGATCATTATAAAACCAGTGAAGAAGGCTTTAAAGTTTGGAGTGATCATGTGAAAAGTTTTGGACTTGGAAAATTTTTAAACAACGATTTACCTACGGGAAGAAAGGGCTTAGTCCCATCGGTTGAGATGTACGACAAGCAATACGGAAAAGGCAGATGGAAGCCTACATACAATATATCTAACGCAATTGGCCAAGGAGAAATATTAGTTACACCTATTCAGCTTGCAAACATGACTGCGGCAATTGCAAATCACGGATATTACTACACGCCACATATTGTAAAAAAAATAAACAATATTGACATTAATAATTCTGATTTCACAAAGAAGAGATTTACAACAATAGACAAAAAACACTTTCAGCCTGTAATCGATGGCATGGTAGCTGTTTTCGAATCTGAAAGAGGTACGGCGAGGGCATCAAGAGTCCCCGGGATAATACTAGCAGGAAAAACTGGAACAGCACAAAACCCACATGGACAAGATCACTCAATCTTTATTGCATTTGGACCTGTTGACAATCCTAAAATTGCAATTGCCGTTTTTGTTGAAAATGGATATTGGGGATCAAGGTGGGCAGCTCCAATTGCTACTCTAATGATTGAAAAATACCTTAAAGGAGAAATTAGTAGAAAGAAATTAGAGGAGAGAATAGTTAATGGTTCTCTTTTAGATGAATACCAAAAACAAGCACATAGTGAGTCGAAGTAAAAACATAATCACAAACATTGATTGGTTACTAGTATTGCTATTCGTCCTATTCGTAATAACGGGATGGCTAAACATATACTCTGCAATCTTAAACAGTGAGCACCTGAGTGTTTTTGATGTTTCTCAAAAATACGGAAAACAGCTAATGCTTATCGTCACAAGTTTAGTGCTAATTTTTATTACTCTAATGCTAGATGGTAAGTTCTATGAACGATTCTCAAGTGTTATATATGTAATATCTATACTCAGTCTTGTAGGCTTATTTATATTTGGTAAAGAGGTGGCAGGAGCTACGTCGTGGTACGGAATTGGTTCTTTTTCGCTTCAGCCTTCAGAGTTTGCGAAATTTGCTACTGCTTTGGCTATTGCGAAGTATTTAAGCATGCCAAACATTAATTTAAAGAAAGTAAAAGACCAGTTTATCGCCTTTGCAATCATACTACTACCTGCTATAATAATTATACCACAACCAGACCCAGGTTCGGCTTTAGTGTACGCAGCATTTCTATTTGTGATGTATCGCGAGGGACTTAATGGCCATTATATTTTCCTCGGATTTTTAACAGCAACCTTATTTATATTAAGCATAATTGTAGATTATAAAATCATCATTGGTATTACCACTGTTTTCTTAATATTGTATGCTATTTATAGAAACAAGAAAAGCAAATCAATAAGCCACTTAGCATATTACTTCGGTTATATAGTGTTTTTTCTAACTATTGCCGATTATGTATACGACAACGTTTTAGAAGATAGACACAGAAACAGACTTGAGGTACTATTAGGGATAAAACACGACCCATCGGGAGTTGGGTATAACCAACATCAATCAATGGTCGCTATAGGTTCAGGTGGATTGATAGGAAAAGGTTTTCTTCAAGGAACGCAAACAAAAGGAGATTTTGTTCCAGAGCAGAGTACTGACTTTATATTTTGTACGGTTGGTGAAGAATGGGGTTTTTTTGGAAGTTCATTATTTGTTATCCTATTTGCGGCTTTCATTGCTAGAATACTATACAAATCAGAACAACAGAAACTTAAATTCAGCAGAATCTACGGATACTCTGTTGCTATGATTTTCTTTTTTCATTTTGCCATAAACATCGCTATGGTTATTGGTATTGCTCCAGTAATTGGAATCCCCCTACCCTTCTACAGCTATGGAGGTTCTTCATTATGGGGTTTCACAGTTTTATTGTTCGTTTTTATTAGATTAGATTCTGAGAATCACAGTGTGTTATAATTCACGTTTATAATCATAAAATTAAGATCGAAATATAAATAGACTGAGGTCAGTAGATAGTTTCATATATATTTTATGATAGACATTCACCACAAAATGGTAACTGAATTTGGCAAAAGATAACATCTTTTGATTATATAAATGCTGTCTTAATTCTTATTGGAACATCTATATAATGCCTCTTAGAAAACGATATATTCTTTTTGGTGACGTATGAAAAACTTCAAGGTCGAGATGATCGAAGAGATTGGCATTTTGTTACAGGCACTATATACTAATTTCTCAATCCTCTTGCCTTATTCTAATTTCAAAAGTAGTTTTTAGAGTCCCCTATAATCTTTTCACTATATTGCGCTAGTATTCTACTACATACTACTACTCAAAATGACTGATATTGACAGTATTCAACTAATCAGTCTCTTTGGGTCAAAAAACTATAAATTCATTATAAAAAAATAAATATGAAACGAGTAATATTCTTTTTCATTGCAATTTCAGCACTTGTAGCTTGCGGCCCATCAAAACCTTTATCTCCAGAAGAACAAGCTGAGCTAAACGTAAAAAAAGCAAAATACAGAGATATTTTCCAGAGTCAATCTTTTGCTTTAGAAGCAAATACTGTATACAACAAAAAAGGACAAAGTATGCATGTGAATTCTACGATAAACTTTGTACTTCTGAAAGAAGGGACTGGAACGCTGCAGCTAGGATTTGATCAACTAGTAGGGTGGAATGGTGTTGGAGGAATTACTCTAGATGGTAATGTGAAAAATTATGAAGTTATAGAAGGGTCAGACAGACAGATGCCAAAGGTTAAATTTGACATGAATGGTGTTCTAGGATGGGCTACAGTAAATATTTCAGTTAATTCGAGTGGAATGGCAAGAGCAACGATTGACGGAAACTTCGGCGAAAGAATAACTTTTTCAGGACCGATATACAGTCTAGAAGAATCACATATTTATAAGGGATCTTCGTTGTTCTAAAACAGCTAATAAGAGTTTAGTTCTAGCCCACATTGCATTTACACTAGCAATATTGCAATATATATTAAACATTTTTGATTTTAGAACAAAGCGTGGAGAGTAACAAGTTCATGTGTCACACATCTACAATCCTTTAGTTATGAAGTATTAAAAAAGCCATAACAATTGGAAGTCAACCCTATAATAAGTAAAAAAGGAGGAGCTTATCAAAAACTTGATAAGCTCCTCCTTTTGAGCCAAATTATTCTATAAGATTAAATTATAATTAACACAGCAAGAAATGTTTATCACTGTTATATGCCTTCAATCCAGGCAGGCTCTTACTTTTTTATTCAAGACTAATAACTTGCATTTGACTTCATGCTTGGTAACTATTCAGCAATTTAATAATTTTGCATAGCAATAAGTCTCAAAGCCTGAAAAACATCATTTCCATTTTTTAAAGTAGTAT
>JAGLEB010000039.1 GCA_023145275.1 Flavobacteriales bacterium
AAATTAAATAAAAAGGAAATTGCAAAGCACAATTCAAATATTTCAAACTACGCCAAAGATTGGTTCAGAAATCAGACTTTAGCCCACAAACAAAGTGAAGCTGAAATAAATTTGAATAGAGTTGGCATCGCTATTATTGGTGTAAATGAGAAAATAAAAACTCACATTAAAGAGAGTGTATTTGTACCTCACCGAGAAAAACTACAATTGCTCTCAGGAGTTACAAAATATATCTATAAAGAATTAGAAAATGATGAATTAGCAGAAATCGAAGTAAAAGATGTAGATAAGCTTGAAGAAGGAATGAATCATATTAATTTTTCAAATATCTTAGAAATTGAAGAAGAAAATATTCTTGACATTTCACACTCTGCACAGCAAGATATTGACTTGATGAGTTCGGACTCATTCAATTTATTTTTTGAGGTTCAGAATAGCGATGTAGAGACTATATCAGTTGACTTAGCAAATATTCAGGATTACATCATTCAGAACTCGTATTTATCGCCACTACAGCCATTGATGCAACATCTTGAAAGCAATTCAATATCAATTGCAAATGAAATATACAATTCTGCAAATCTAATAAAGCATATTGTTGGAGAGAAAATCACTATTGAAAACAAATCTCACTACATAGAGCTTGTTAATGATGTTACTGAAAGAGTCAATGCTGCTATTACAAATTTAAATGACTTATCAGCTTATTTCAATTCAGAAATCAATGCAAATATTGACAATACTTTAGCAGATTTGAACATTAGGACAATCATCGCAAAGATCGATTCATATCCTAAAATGTCAAAAAAGCCAATAATGCAAACTAAATTTCATCATTGGTACACGGTAAAATCAAATTGTATTTCGAACAAATATAGATCTATGATTAGTTCTATAGTAAAGAGAAAGCAAAATATAGATTCAATAAAATTTGACGAACACCACTACAAATATCAAAATAATATTGAGCAAGCAAACAACTTTGTTGAGTCATTACACGTGAGTCCAGTTATAGATAAAGACTTACCATTTTATTACAAAAAGCTATTTACAGGAAGCCATTTAGGCTCTGACAACCTTCTTCACAGAGATAAGGAATTGGAAATTGCACGCAATGCAATTAGCAGAATAGACCAAGGTGTAAGAGGGGCGCTAATGATTGTTGGAGAATCGCTATCGGGGAAATCGTATTTTAGCGAAACAATTGCAAAAACAATGATGCAAGGTGAAAGGTACACCATCAATCCTCCACAAAAGCAGAAGTTTGATATTAATGATATGCATAAAGCATTTCAAACATCATTTAACAAAAGTGGCACTAGCGAATCTATCCTAAATCAGGTCGACCACAAATCTATTTTAATATTTAATGACATTGAAAAATGGTGGGTTAAAAGCCAAAATGGAGCAGTGACATTGAATTACTTGGCTAAGCTTATTGAACTATTTGGAGATAAACACTATTTTATTCTAAGTTCTAATTTACACAGTTACAACATAATTAAACAGAGCTCGAGAATTGAAAGGCAGCTTATATCTACTATAATAATGTCTCCAACCAGTCAGTCTAACATTAAAGAAATAATAATGGAACGACACAGGATTGCAGGTGTTGATCTATGGTACAAAGACAAATTAGTAGTAGAATCTACTAAGGTTGACCCTCTTTTCTATGAAATCCATAATAAGTCAGAAGGAAATATCGGTATAGCTTTAAACTATTGGGTAAAAAACATTGACAAAAATAAAGATGGTCTTCTATTTATTAAGAAAAGTGAAAATGCTGATTTTCCAAACATATCCGATCCAACATGGAAAGTAGTTTTATATCAACTTGTAATTCACAATAGACTGCTAGGAACTCAAATAAAAATGATTTTTGGAAAGAGTGAAGAACAAAATATTCTAAACGCTTTAGAGGAGATCGAAAAATCAGGGCTTATACTAAAACAAGATCATAATTCATATGTGATAAACAAAAGAGCTAAGCACTATATTGAAGATTGGTTTAAAGACCTGAAAATTTTATAAGACATTAATAGATACACAGTATGGATACTCATTTAAACAAAATACCATTTTCTGAAATACTAGCTTATGTGGCGGTAGGTTTGTTACTACTAATCATCTTTAAATTTATTAGTAAGTACATTATTCCAACTATATCCAAACATCCAAATTCAACATATAAGATTTGGCATAGAGTTCAGATAATATCTTGGCTTTTTTATTCAGCTATGTTTTATGCAGCTCTACTACACAAAAGTAGGGAGTTAACTTTAATTGCAACTATATTAATTGTAGGCTTAGGATGGAGCTATTGGAGAAACTTATTTTTTGGAATAATAATAAAATTTTATGGCCAATTTAATAGAGGAGACAGAATTTCTACTGATTTTGTTGAAGGGATCATAAAAACAATAAACCTATCACAATCAGAATTGATAAATGACAAGGGAGAGTTGATTGTAGTACCTAACTACAAACTAAGAACTAGTGTATTGAAACAACTTTATGAAAAAGATAGTTCTAACACTTACCCTTTTACAGTAAAAGTTTCTCAGAAAAAAAAGCGCGAAGATGTTTATAATGCGGTTATTGAGTGCCCCTATATCACAGCTAACCAAGACATTTTCATTGAGAAAAAGAAAGAACAGGAGTATCTGATAAGAGTATCAATAATAGACAGTAATTTTATCGAAAAGATAAATGACTATTTCTGCTCTATAAACAAAAAAGAAGACTAATAGTGTTCTTGTTGGAAAAAGAAACCATCAAAAATATAGATATGTTTTCTTTAATATTTTTATTTTATACTTTGAGTTTTAAACACAAAAAAGCTTAATACTTAGTATAAGTATGAACGCTATAATTTGTAGTAGGAAGATAATTTACGCCAAACCAACAAATCAATAGAATTACAAAAGCCAGACTTAATATCCAAAGTGGCTTTTTGAAATCTGTTGCATTATTAATTCTGAAATGAATATAAGTCAAGTAACCTACCCATGTAAGGAAAGCCCATGTTTCTTTTGGATCCCAAGTCCAATAATGTCCCCAAGCTTCTTTAGCCCAAAGAGCACCAAAAATCAATCCAAAACTCAAAAACGAAAATCCTATGTAAACTAGATTATCTGCTAACTGCAAAGTTTCGTTACTTATATTTTTTAGAAACAATCCTTTTACAGCTACAATAGACGAGGCTGCAAGCGCTGCATACGCAAAGATGTAAACTACAACATGTGGCACAAACCAGGGACTTTGTAACGCTGGCATCAATGTTTTTGAATACGTTTCTGGATTCAATAAATTAATGGTTAAGAATACTCCTGCCATTATTATGGCATAACTCAAAAACCATTTATATTTCCATTTAAGGAATGTAATTATCCCAATAAAAGGTAGGAACAAAGAATACCACAAGCGTGTTTCTCCCAAAGTACGCATTGGTGGTCTTTCTAACTCTTTCCACAGCAAAACTGTAAAAGATACAACTACAAATGCTCCAAGTAAACTAAATAATAAAGCTGCACTTTGAGAATA
>JAGLEB010000004.1 GCA_023145275.1 Flavobacteriales bacterium
TTGTAGAAATACAGCTTATTAGCGCTCTGCTAATGCAACGTACAATGGGTAAATATCTCTCAGAATTTAACCTGCCCTTTCAGAGCGTTTGCAAATGCAACACTATATTATGTCAAGGCGTTGCCATTGACCAATATTAAATTAAGACTTTCAGCCTTAACATCTCCTATCGATGATAATAATTATTAAAAAACGGTATGTAGATAGCTACTGACCTCAAAAAACAATAAATGATTTTCAGTATAAGAGGATAGTGTAATACCAATTGCCTTATGAAATTACGAAGGTTTTATAAGTCATTCCATGTAGTGTTTTTATAATGTGGAGATGATTTATATGATGATGTTATAACGGTCCTAAAAATTTTTTCAGAGAAGAATAAGATTAAGTGTACTCAGTTAACTATGGACTATTTATGTAACCTTTATTTTTAGTGCTATTTGCGAGATGCACTATGTTTTATATTGAGTTTAAATTTTTACAATTATTGGTTACTGTCTCATATTTCAACATTGACAAATTGATTGAGTTTTATTAATGTGAGAAATTATGAAATAGTTTGGCTATGCGTAATGTGGGAGTTTGAAAATGAATAATTTTCAATTTATCACTAAATTTATTTAGTGGCAAAAGTGGCAATATTGGTACATTGCCCACATTACGTATAGCCTTTATTTACAGTAGCATCTAATGATTTCCTGCATTCAATACTTTGTCAATTGATTCGTTAATATTTAGCGAAGCTGCTGGTTGACGTGGTGGAAATTCTTTAAATGTTTCTAAATGTTGTGTAAGAATCCCAATAGCTGGTTGAATAACCCAAGATTTTTCCATTATTTGGTGAAAACCGGTCATATCGTCATATGTTTCAAAAGGGTCTTTACGTAAATTAAATAATTTTGGCATAGTATGAAAAATCATATCATCAAAATATCTTTCTTTTGTTGCAAAATGCATTTTCCAAGGACCAACTCTTATAGCAGTTAAACTTGACTCATAGTAATAGAAAAAGTATTTTCTTGCAGAAACATCTGTTTTTCCAGTCCAATAATCAAGGTTGTTAAACCCATCAATATGAACTTTATATTTCATGCTTCCAACTTTTTTTCCTTTTGCTAACTCTTCAGAAATATTTTCATTTCCGACAGCAGCCATTAATGTAGGAAGAATATCTTCATGTGAAGAAATACCATTTCTTGTAATCCCTTCCGGAATATGTCCAGGCCATCTGATAACAAAAGGAGATCTTAAACCGCCTTCATAAGTTGTCATTTTTTCACCTCTAAACATTGTTGTTCCAGCATGTGGCCATGTACTTTGCTCTGGACCATTGTCTGTAGTATAAATTACTATTGTATTTTCATCAATTCCTAACTCTTCCATATAGTCCAATATCTGACCTACATGACCATCGTGTTCTATTAATCCATGACCAAATAAATCTCCATCAGTACTTATTTTGGTAGCAAGGTTTTTAGATTCCTCTTTCAAGTGCGTATAAACATGCATTCTACTTGATGCATGCCAAATAAAGAAAGGTTTGTCAGCATCCTTAGCTCTTTTCATAAAATCCTTTGTTTTTGCAACTAAAGTATCGTCAAAAGTTTTCATTCTTTCTATAGTTAATGGACCTGTATCCTTAACTCTTTGTCCACCTTTACCATCAGCAAAAGATTCAATTACGCCTCTTGCTCCATATTTTTTAATAAATTCCTCACTTGTAGGATAATCTGCTTGTTCTGGTTCCTCTGAAACATTTAAATGGTATAAATTCCCATAAAACTCATCAAAACCATGAACTGTAGGGAGGTGTTCGTCTAAATCACCAAGGTGGTTTTTACCAAATTGCCCTGTCATATAGCCAAGAGGCTTTAATAGCTCAGCAATTGTTGGATCCTCTTTTTTAATACCTAATGGATTACCTGGCTGTCCTACTGTTGTAAGTCCCGTTCTAACAGGTTTTTGCCCTGTAATAAAGGCGGCTCTTCCCGCTGTGCAACTTGGTTGAGAATAATGGTCTGTAAAAAGTGCTCCTTCTTTTGCTATTCTATCGATATTAGGAGTCGGATATTGCATACCCAAAGTATAGCAGCCCAAAGAGTTTGGAGCTACGTCATCAACAAATATTACGAGAATATTTGGTTTGTCTTGTGCTTGCAGAGCAATACTTAGGAATACTGCAAGGACCATTAAAAGTTTCTTCATAATGTAAGATTTATATTAATTATTTATTCGTGTTACTCTTTATTTGTATTACTGCCAACTAGTGTATATAAATGATCGTGTTTTTGTAGTCCACCGTAATTATTGAAGTTCAATTAAAATTTCATTCTTATCTACAGTTTTTCCATTTTTCGTGAGTACTTTTTTTATTTTTCCAGAAAATGACGATTTAATAATATTCTCCATTTTCATAGCCTCTAGGATTATTAGGGGTTGTCCCTCTGCTATTTCATCATCTTCGCTTACGAGAACATTTAAAACAAGTCCTGGCATTGGAGCGTATATTTGTGTAGATTTTTCTCCATTTACAGTTCCATAGCCTAATTCATCAATTAACTTATCGAATTTATCCTTTAATAAAATTTCGAAAAATGCTCCATTAATTAATATCTCTAGTTTTTTTAGTTCAAAATCTACATTTATAACATCTAGGTCATATTCAATGCCGTCTTTTTCGAGTGTATAATTATTAGCGTCTGATGACTTAATGGTGAAATTAAAATTCTCTGCATCAATTTTCCCTTCTAAATTAGAGTTTTTATCTGTGGAAATCTGATAGGAGTTATTTAAAGTATTCACCTCCATCTTTGCTTTTTTTTTTATATTTAAATTTTACTTATCTTTGAAACAGTACATTAAGTACTAAAGTCTTATAAATCTAATAAATTAAAATCGAATAATATGAAAAAAGGAATACTTTTATTTATTGCTATTTTTACTTTTGCTTCTCTTCATGCGCAAAAGGATAATAAAATTGGTATAAAGGCTGGATTTAACTATAATGCGGCTAATTATGATCTTGCCCATGAAGCTTGGGATAATTTAAAGGATGTCAGCTCTAATAATGGATGGCATTTGGGGATTAACTATAGAGGATATCTAGGTGATATTTTTTACTGGCAGCCTGAACTTATGTATTCTCAAACGGCATTTACTATTATTAACGCTGGAAAAGAATCTAAATTCCATGAAAGTATGATTGATCTGAATTTAATTGTTGGGGTTGAGCTGCTTGATTTTTTAAGGTTTTATGCTGGTCCTACGGGAAGTTTTAATCTTGGGACAAGTCAAAGTTCTAATGATATTGAAACGTCATTTAATAGCTTTAGAGCAGGATACCAAATTGGGGCAGGTGTTGATATATTATCTATGATAACTTTTGACTTGGGTTATAAGGGTAGTTTTTCTAGTGATAATGGAAATGTAAGTATAGCAGGTGTTGAAGTGCCACTAACTCAAAATGTGTCTCAAATGATTATTAGTGTTGGGTTTATGTTCTAAGGAAATTCTGTCATTGATATTAAGTAAAATAAAAAAGGGCTGTTTCGCGAGTTTAAAAACTTTAGAAACAGCCCTTCTTTCATGCAATATTTAGTCGATGTTATATTGCAGCCGTAACTCCAATTTTTGTACCAAAGCTAGTTCCTCCAGCGAATTCAAGGTTAAGAGCCCATTTGTCGCTCCAATGCCATCTTCCACCTATTTGTAGCCCAAAATCAAATTCATTATCCTTGTTAGAGTCATTAAAGAAAAGGTTGTATCCAACATTTGCACCACCGTAAACATCCCAAATAGTTGGTAGGTCAATTAAATTGTCGAAATAGTAATCTCCCCTAGCTCCAAGTGTGATCCAATTAAAACCTAAATCTAATTGTACCATTGGTGCTACTGATATATCTTCATGTACAGGAAAATCATAGCTAGCATAAATTGGGAAGTCCCCGCCACTATTTAAGCCAAAGCCCATGTTTAATTGAGGAGTAGCTTGTGCGAAAAGTCCATTTGATGCAAAAGCAATAAGAGCAAATAATAATAATTTTTTCATAGTTGTGTGAATTTGAATTTATATGCGAAAATACATTTTTATTTCACTTTTCACAATTTGATTATGGGTACAAAAAAATGGAGACCCATTGTATGGATCTCCATTCTATATTTTAATGTATTTTTTATTACAGCTTCATTGTAAGACCTAATCCTGCTTGACCTCCTAGTTTACCACCGCCAAATTCAAGATATACACCCCACTTCTCGCTCCAAAACCAACGACCACCAACTTGCAATCCTAAGTTTAATTCACTAGTATTACCATCACTCAGTGCGATACCGAAACCAACATTAGCACCACCATAAACATCCCAAGGACTTGGAAGGTCAAGTAAACGATCGAAATAGTAGTTTCCTTTAACTCCTAGAGTTAGATGATTGAAGTCCCAATTAGTATATGCAGTAGGAGCAATTGTGATATCTTGGTGAACAGGAATCTCCCAACTTGCACCAACTATACCAAAACTAATCTGTTTTTGAGCCTGAGCAAATAATCCGTTTGCAGCAAAAAATAACACTGCGATAAAAGTAATTTTCTTCATAAAGATTTTTTTTATTATAATTGTAAGATTAATTATAACCAAAAGTAAGAAAATTAATGAAATTACAAAGTGTTTCTAGTCTATTTTTACATGCCCCCAGTTCTCTCCGCTTCTTATTCTATTGAGTTGTGTGTGCGTTATTCCAAACTGTTTGGCGATTACTTTCAGTCGTGTGTTTGGGTTTCTCTTCAAAAACTTTTTAAGTCTTATTACCTCTGTCTCATTTAGTTTGGCATTTCTAATTATTCCCTTTCTGTTTATTTTTGCATAGGCTGGGTTTAATCTTTGGTGAGCTTCCATTTCGCTTTTTGATGCCCATGATAAATTGCTGTATTTATTATTTGTCTTGTCGAAATCTAAATGAATTACAAATTTTTGATCTTCTCTTTTTTCAGGGAGAAAATGGCGTGCTACAAGTTTGTGGATGTACTTAGATGTTTTCTTCATCTTATAAGTAATTCTCAACAAATCGTATCCGGCGATTACCGTTGGATTCATTAATTTACCATCCGTTGTATTGCTCGTATAACTTATTACACGACCGTAGTTTGAAATTTTATATCTATCACTGAAATTTTCACCGTCAATTTCTAGTTGTTTCCACTCTTCGTCTCGAAAACTCGCAATCATAATCCCAAGTTTTATATATTAATAACCAATTACTACTTCTAATAAAATCGTACAATCTTACAGAAGTCTCTAACAGTAAAAGTAAGAAAAATATTACTCAAAAAGAAGTAATAACTTGTCTAATGTATTCGTCCTTAATATATTTACTTTATTTTATGATTTGTGAACATCCTTTTTCTGACAAAATGATCAAAAGCTGATCTATTTTTGTTGAAGTATATTTTGATGTTTAGAAAGTAGTGTCGTAATTAGTTTCATCGCCATTTCGATCGAAGTGCCTGCCTTCAGGTGGCAGTGATAACTCTAAAAGTCTCGATTTTTAACAACGAGATATTTAGACTATACTTATCGTTAGATAGGTTCACTGCGTTTTGCTTAATGATGTATTTTCTATTATGACACAGCCTGCAAGGTGATGGTAGTGTAGCATTCGCTCACGAAACTTTTTATTAAGAAGATAAAACCTTTATCATTGCCTGGGTTTGGCAGGCAGAGATAAAGGTTTTTATAGAGTATTTTGATGTTTTCTTAATTCCCTATTCAGGGCTAATCCTCGTCGTTAGAGTCTTCGTCTTCTTGCTTTACCTTCATGCCTTGTTTTAGAGTTCTTGACACAAGAGTATAAGGTCCTGTAATAATAATGTCTCCTTCTTTTAATCCCTTTGTTATCTCAATCTTTTCGTCATTTTGGATTCCAGTTTCAACCACTCTAATTTTGGCATTGCCCTCGTTATCGATAATAAAAACACACTCGAAGAGTTCCTTTTTGTTCTTCGTTGTTTTCATATCGTCATCATCTTTTTTTGTAGACTTTTTTCTTTCTTTTCTTTTGTCAGATATACTTAGAGAGTCGCTTCTTGTTGTTACTGCACTTATGTCAACCCCTATAATACCATCTTTATTCTTTGTGTTTATATCTACTGTTGCTGTCATACCAGGTCTAAAAGGAGAATATTTTAAACCCATTTCTTTTGATATTGCCTCGTAAGATTCTTTAAGGATTTTAACCTTTACCTTGAAATTAGTAACCTGGTCAGCACTTGTCCCAGCAGTTTCTGCCGAATTTGCTATTTCTGTTACTATCCCTTTAAATTTTTTATTTAGAAAGGCGTCAACCTCAATATCAGTCTCATCGCCAATCTTAACTTTTATAATGTCGTTTTCATTAACATCTACCTCAGCTTCCATCTCAAAAAGGTTTGCTACCCTTAAGAGTTCAGTCCCTGCCATTTGAGCCGTCCCAACTACTCTTTCTCCCAATTCAACATTTAATTTAGATATTGTTCCATCCATTGGCGAATATATATTTGTTCGGGCTAGATTGTCCTTAGCCTCTCGCAAAGTTGCCTTAGAGCTTGAAACTTGGTATTGAGCTGATTCTACCTGAAGCTTCGCAACGGAGTAGTTTGCTTTCATCTTATCCCAATCAGATTGAGCTATAGTGTTATTATTGAATAGTTGCTTATTCCTTTTATAGTCTTGCTCCGACTCCAATAACCTAGCCTTAGCCTGTAGCAGGGACGAGTTTGAAGATTGTAGAGCTGCTTGAGCTCTATTTACGCTAGATTCGTATATGTCTGGGTTTATAGAAACTAAAAGCTGTCCTTTTTTTACATCTTGCCCTTCCTTAATAGTTAGTTTAATAATTTCGCCAGAAACTTCTGGTGCAATTTTTACTTCAACCTCAGGTTTAATTTTACCGGATGACGATACGCTCTCGGTTATGTTTACCAGCTCTACCTTTGCTGTTGTTACCTCTTTTGCATTGTTGTCTTCTCCAAGCCAACCCTTCTTCTTAGCAACTATTAACACAATCATTAATACAACAGCTGCACTGATAATATAAATATATTTTTTATTCATTTCAATGGGGATTAGTTTCCTGTGTCAATTATTCCAAATCTGTTTCCGAAGTAATATTCTAGAATTTTGGTTTTAAAAATATAGTCGTATTTGGCCCTCAAAATTGTTGATTGTGCCTTAACTAATCTAGTTCTACTTTGGTTGAAATCATATTCGCTAATTAATCCTACGTTTCTCTTGTGTTGAGAGTATTTAAAAGCTTCGGTAAGAGACTCTAAAGATTTTTCGCTTGCTTTGTATGATTTTAAGGATGCATTAGCATCTGCTTTTGCTTTTTCGATGTTTTGACGAAGTTGATTTTTCTGTATTTCCATTTCCAACTCAGCTTGTTTTAACTGAATTTTCTTTAATCTTACATTGTTTCTAACTTGTAATTTGTTAAAAATTGGTATTCTAAGGTTTACACCTAGGTACTGACCTTTACCATCATTTACCTGATCCCAGAAAGGATACTGTTCGTACCCAGCGTATATTGGCATCTTGTCAAGGCTTGTAACTAATTCGCCTGTAGATGCTACTCTACCGATTGGCATATATGCTTCTCCGTCAGAAATCATAGACCTCTGCTTCTCCTTAAGATATCTTGACGAAAATTGATATACTAAGCTTAAGCTCGGGCTGTAATTACCTTTGGCTATGCTCAAATCTTTTTCAGCTGAAAAAATTCTATTTTCATAACTTTTTATCAAATATTGTGTTTCTAATGCCTTGCTGTAAACTTCATCATTGGTGATGTTTAGCATTTCTAAAGATGGAATGGGGAAATCTTCGTCAACAATATCAAATCCTGACGAATATTCTATTTGTAGCAATTGTGTTAGACTTAAAAGAGATAGAGTTAAGCTATTTTCGGTTGCAACTAGTTGCTGCTCGTCACTTGCCAATGTAGCTTGAACTTCGTATAAGTCGCCTTGAGGTTTAGAGCCTGTACTAACGTATTTTCCAATCCTGTCTACTTCTTTTTCCGATAATTCTACTTGATCTTTGGCTACTTTCAGAAACTCTTTATTTAATATCACTTGTAGATAGGCATCAGCTACTTGTAGGCTAATATCGTCTTTCATCTGCTCTAGATTGTACTGAGAAGCTAGTAAATCAAATTTTGCTTTTCGGTATTGATTGACGTTTTTAAGTCCATCAAAGATATTCCACTGTGAGCTTGCGTTAAAAGAGAAGGTGTTTGACGTTGTAGTTAACACCGCATTAGTTGTAGGGTCAATTGAGAAACCTTTATTTAAAGCGTATCCAGAGTTGATGTTAGCATCGGGAAAGAAGTTGCCAAACTGAGAGCTTTTTGCATTTTCGTTTACATCAACATTTAATAAAGATTGCTTTACCGTTAGGTTGTTTTCACGTGCATATTTTATACATTCCTCTAGGGAATATTTTTTTTGCGCATTAATACTTGTTGAATAAAACCCTAAAAACAATAGGGCTAATAGGAATATTTTATTTCTCATAATTAAGATTTTCAATGCTAGCTAATAAAAATAAATAAGTTACCTAATTTATCTAAAACTTAGGTTTTCTTGTCATAAAAGAATGTTAAATTTCTAGTAGTTTTTTGGTTACCTGATGTTTATATTTCTTTTTGTTAAAAATCGTAGTAAGTGTTAAACAAATCGGTTCTTACTCCGAAAGAAATTATTGCTCCACTACTATTTCTCAAGAAATCCGTTTCGTCTAAGATACTAAAATCTCGGAAAGTGAAATCGACAAATAGTTTCAAGTTAACAGCCGGGTTTACAATGTAACCAGCTTTTAAATTGGTGAAAAACAATGTACCTGTATTTCCTTGAGCGATAACGTTTTCGTAATCTTGTTCTCTTGTAGTATACGGCTTGTATATGTCTCCACCCCAGTTTGTTTCGGGAGTGTCAAAGCCTTTCCTGCCTAAAATAAGCTTTGCATCGGCAAAAAATCTTTCGTATCGGTATCTTATTACCGTTGCCGATTCTATAAAGTTCGACCCCCAAGGATGACCTAGTGGTTGGTTGAAATGCCCGTAGTTTTGTAGTGGCTCTCTATGTGAAAACGTGTAAGGCCTAGACCAATTGACTTCAGTTTTTATTTGGAGATTTTCTACTCCAAAGGCATTGTAATAATTTAATCCTACTTGAAAAGCAAATTTATTAGCCCAATAACCGTCATTTGCTTTCACCTCTGAAAGAGTGAATTCGTCTAATACAGCTTGTCCAAAAAATTGAAGCGTATTTGTTATTTTTATCTTTGTGCTAAAACCTATTAATGCATTACCTCCTTGAGAGCCTAAGCTAAATTCTATAGGTCTGTAGAAAATAATTGGGTTTAGGTAGCTCACGTCGAAACCTCTTGTGCCAGTAGAATCAGCCCAAACAATCGCTTCGAATAAGCCTATATTTATCCTGTCGGTAATATTCCAACTCAAATGGTGCATTGTAACAAACTTCTTTTGGTGAACATTGCCATTTACAGCAACCTCAGGCCTAATGTCCTGCATAAACATCCAATAGTTTGTGTACTTAATATTCCAAAAAGTTGTATTTATCTTAAAGTATGGATAGTTGAATCCCGCATCACTTAAAAACATTGATCTATATCCGTCACCTATAAAGTTTTTGCCAGTTCCGAATTGAAAATTGAAAAATTTACTTGGAGTATATGAAATTTGAGCCTCGGCCATCGGGTAGTCGTAACCACCTTCTTTAAAGCTTTTTGCAATACCTTGTCCCGGAACAAGTCCTGCTCCACTTACGCCTTTGTGCTCTCTAGTCCAATCTGAAACATAATCTGGAAATCGAGCTTGTGATTCGTAAAATGCCGTTTGAAATGAGAATTGAGAACCTAGCTGACCTTCAATATAGAATCCTCTAGTGTTTACGTAGGTATAATCGTATTCTGAATTTAAATCTTTTCCAACCTGAAAATTCATTACAGGGTCAATAGAAAACCAAAAATCATCTTTCTTGACTGTTACAAATCTTTCATCAAATAACTTTCTTCCCCACCAACCTTTTTTGTTGTAGCTCAAAGTGCTATCATAAGCGTTTAGATTGTAATATTGATTTACCTCGCGCTTTATGAATGGCTTACTCGCAGTATGCGAATTATTTCCAATTTGATTGTACCCATTTTCTATTTCAGCATATCTAAATTTTGAATATTTCACATCCTGGTCTTGAGAATATGAATTCGAAAAGGTAAATAGTAATATTATTAAGGGTAATAATCTTTTCATATTTTCAGGTTGTTTAGTAGTTTTTTCGCTTGGCGATTAATTTATAGTTTGATGACTTTGCCATTCTCGAGTTTGTATTTCTCGCCACTTTCAGAACATGTAGCTAGTTTATCTTCATCGAAAATTAGCTTCTGGCCATATTCACTCATCCAGCCTATTTGTTTTGAAGGATTTCCAACAACAAGAGAGTAGGGTAGAACATTTTTTGTTACAACTGCCCCAGCGCCAATAAATGCGTACTCCCCAATATCATGGCCACAAACTATTGTAGAATTAGCCCCTATTGTTGCACCTTTACCAACGTGAGTTTTTGCGTATTGTCCTTTTCGGTTAATTGCGCTACGTGGATTAGTTACATTTGTAAAAACCATTGATGGTCCAAGAAAAACATCATCATCGCAGGTAACACCTGTGTATATTGATACATTGTTCTGAACCTTTACATTCTTTCCAAGGATAACATCTGGAGATATTACTACATTTTGACCAATATTGCAGTTGTTGCCCAATACGCAATTGCTCATTATATGACTAAAATGCCATATTTTCACACCTTCCGATATTTGGCAACCCTCGTCAACTATAGCTGTTTCGTGAGCAAAGTATCCTTTTTCCATCCTAGATTTGTAAGTTTAAAACAAACATACAAAAATGCTTATCGCTAGGCACACTAAATTTAATAAAGATAATTGTATGTAAAAAACTGTAATAAAAGTTGTTGTGTTAGCTAAAACTCATAATACCCTAATAATGACCGTTGCAAAAGCCTAATAAGATTCATATTTGTTTGACAATTTTACATTTTTCAATAATTTTGATGTGTAGTATAATTAGTCTTCAAAAATATGACAAATAGATTTTTTGAAAATTGATTCTCTAAGAATTGGCCGTAAGAATAATTCTGTCTTATCTAAATTCATACTAGCGTCTATAGAGATTCCTTCTTTTATGGTCCAGTATTTACCTCTTATTGATAGTAAGTAACATTCGGGAGATTTGTGGAATAGTTCTCTCGCCAAATAAATTAGGTATGAAGGAGAAACTGCGTGCATGGTGAATTCAATAGTCTTTTTTGCAGGCTTTAGTTTTTCAATTTTACAAACCTTTATATCCTCTTTAGAGGCATCAACAAATATTACTCTTTGATAATTACTAATCATTTCGGCATCTTCGACATTTAGTTGATAGTTAGACTCTAAATCAACATCGAGAATATAGTTGTCTTTTACCCATGTTTGAAGTCTTTTAATCATAGCATCTCCTAATCCATCATCTTCGCGACCTGGATTTCCGAAGCCATATACTAACGTTTTAATCTTTTTTCTTGTCATGAGTTGTATAATTGCTTTTGCAAAAAGAGAAAGTTAATAATTAATTATTGAATTTATACCACTATAACAGCTACTCTAATAAAATATTTTAAATCTTGACAAAAAAGCATTCCTTCGGATAAATTTGTTCATAAAACATCCGAAAAGTCTAATTTTAAGAAACATTCTTTCCATCCGAAATTAAGTGATCAAACTATCTACGACATTTCCGTTACTGTCGAGCATAGTTATATCTAATGGCATTTGTCCCATTGCATGTGTCGCGCAGCTCAAACATGGATCATAGGCTCTAATTGCTGTTTCTATTGCATTTAACATCCCTTCGCTTATCTTTTTTTGATTTGTTAAATAAGATTTTGCTACATTCTCTACGGATAAGTTCATTGCCGTATTATTGTGGGTGGTAGATACAATAAGGTTTGCCATTGTTATTTGGTCATTCTTATTTATTTTGTAATGATGAAACAGCGTGCCTCTTGGAGCCTCAATAACACCTATACCTTCAAATCGTTTTTTGCCCTTCAACATTAAGTCACTATTCTGTAAATCAGTATCATTCAATAAATCTCTAATTACTTCTGCCGAATGAAGAATCTCGATTAATCTGGCCCAATGTGTATGTAAACAGCTCGAACTTGACTTACCGTGATTATATGCCCGAAATTGTTCAAATTCTTTTTGCGCTAGAGGAGTTGGTATAAAATCTACGGTGTTTAACCTTGCTAATGGTCCAACCCTATACCATCCTTTTTCTTTTCCTAAGAATTTTAAATAAGGGAACTTCATGAAAGTCCAGCTTTTTACTTCTTCCTCGATATATCCCGTATAATCAGCATAGTTTACATCATTGAGTATAATCTTTCTGTCTTTATCAATAACTCTTAGATTTCCGTGGTATAAATCCATAGCACCATCATTACGTACAAGACTCATATGCGAAGATTCAAATTTCGAGAAATTATCAATAAAATCTTTGTTCTTCTTGTGGTAGGCTTTGAAGAACTCTAGAGCCTCCTGCGCCCAATCGACCATCATGTTAGCATTTAAATCAGGGTTTTTCAGTAGAATATCTCTTTCTTCAATACTGAGGTTTTTATTAATTCCTCCCGGAATTGCACCCGTTCCATGTATTCTTTTTCCAGCTGTAAATTCAATCACTTGTTGTCCAAATTTACGCATCATTATACCTTTTACTGCTAAATCTCTATGTTCTTGAACTACCCCAAAAATATTCCGTTTTCGGGGATCACTATCTATTCCAAAAAGTAAATCGGGAGAACTTAAGTGGAAAAAATGTAGAGAATGTGATTGAAAAATCTGCCCGTAATGCATCAGCCTGCGCATTTTTTCTCCTACAGCCGTTAGTTTATCTACCCCCACAATAATGTCAAGAGCTTTTGCTGCAGCTAGATGATGGCTCACAGGGCAGATTCCACAAAGACGTTGTACTACTACTGGAGCTTCCCAAAACGGACGACCTTGTATGAATTTCTCAAAACCTCTGAATTCTACAATGTGTAAGCGAGTTTGTTTTACCTGCTTATGCTCGTCCATCAGGATAGTTACTTTCCCATGTCCTTCTACTCTTGTTACCGGCTCGATTGTTATCTTTTTAAACATGATGGTCTTTGTTTTTAATCAAATTTCAATGATTCGTAGCTAGGGTCAATTTGCCTTCCCTCTAGAAGAGAGGTAATAGCCTCCCAAATTAGGTCGGGTCTAGGAGGACAGCCTGGTAAGAAATAGTCTATTTTTACAATTTCGTTACACGAATAAACTCTTGGGAGCAATGCTGGTAGCTCGGGATCATTTGGGATTATTTTCTCAGTATTGAGTTTTACAGTAGGTCCCGAAATATATGCTTCGTTGATGCATTCATCTAATTCTATTCCATTTCTCATTGATGGCACACCACCCATAATAGCACATTCGCCAACAGCAATAAGTATTTTGCAATGTTTCCTGAAATCTTTTAAGACTATAATGTTTTCTGAGTTGCAACAACCACCCTCTATTAGTCCAATATCAATCTGTCGTGTAAATTTCTTTATATCAGTAATTGGCGATTTGTCGAATTCAACTATGTCGAGCAAATCTAATAAACGCTCGTCGATATCGAGAATTGACATATGACATCCAAAACAACCTGCTAGTGAAGTTGTTGCTATTGTTGCTTTCATAATATTCAATTTTACATAATAATCACATCCTATTAATATATTTTCAGACTTCCTTGTTACCTATCTCTGTTTTGTCGAATTGTCTTCGTCCGATAGGTGTTTCGAATGCAGCCGACTCTTTAGAAAGAATACAGCCTACTGGACATTGTTTTACAGCCTCAATTGCATCTTCTTGAGTGAATATATCATTCATCTCTTTATCGAAAACTACCTCTAAGGCATTGCTTCTGCCTTGGAGTACAAAAAATGGATTTCCATCTTTATCTTTTATAGCTTGTATGCATCGTTGGCAGAGTATGCATCGACTTTTATCCATTATTATTTTGTCGGAAGATGTAGTGTCTATCCCTTTATTTGGGTATAGATGCTCGAACCTTGAGAACAGTAGCTTGTATTTATATGCTAAGGCTTGTAATTCACAGTCGCCACTTTTCTGACATACTGCACAGATGTGGTTTCCTGTAGAGAAAAGAAGTTCAATTATATATTTTCGCAATTCTTCTAATTCGTCCGAATTTGTAATTACATCCATGTTGTCCGCGACGAGTGTAGAGCATGCAGGCTTGTGGTATCCATCTACTTTTACAGTACATATTCTACAGTTACTATGATCTAGTTTCCCTTTTAAGAAGCAAAGTGTTGGAATATATATCCCATTATCTTCAGCTGCTTCAACTATTGTTTTTGATTTTGTTGTGCTGATTTTATTGCCGTTTATACTTAGTGAGATATTTTTTTGCATGATCTTTAGTTTTAATCGTAGTATCATTTCAAGGAAATAGAGGCTTGGATAAAATTTTAGTCTGATTTAATTTCTGGGAGCGTTTCTATTTCATAATCATGTGTGAATTTATGGATGAAATCTATTAATAAACTTGCAACACTTTTGCCTAAGCCGCAGCGACTAATACTCAAAAGCTTGCCCCATTCTATTATCTTAATGTAATTACTATGCGAAAGTTTGTGGTATTCCATATCTCTCGCAATTTCTCTTAAATATCCTGGTACGTTTCTACAAGTAGAACACGATCCACACGATTCGTCTATAAAGAAATCTAAAGATGGAAGAACAACGTCTTTCAAAAGATTCCGTTCATTGTTGAGGATCATTATTGCTCCGCCTGTTGAGAGGTCTGAGTAGCAAATTACTCTGTCAAATTCTTCAGGAGGTAGTAGATGACCAGACATTCCACCCACTATTACAGCTTTTGTATTTTTTGCATATGTTAATTTTAATAATGTATTTATCGAAATTCCCCAGGGTAGTTCGTAGATGCCTGGCTTAGCACAGTCGCCGGCTATACTTAGAACTTTTGTTCCTGCCGAAAAATCAGTGCCATAGTGTTTGTACCATTTTGATCCGTGATATATGATAGATGGAACTATGGCGAATGACTCAACGTTATTCACAATTGTAGGTTTTCCGAGATAACCATATTCTGTTGGTTGCATATATTTTTCGCGTGGTTCACCCCTTTTTCCTTCCATTGATTCGAGCAGGGCAGAGGCTTCTCCACAGACGTATGCACCTGCACCAATTTGTATCCTTATTTCGAAGCCAAAAATAGAATTTGGTCCAATAAACTCTTTATCTCTCATGTCCTGAAGAACCTTTTCGAGGTAAACTTTCATATACTCGTATTCTTTTCTCAGGTATACAATTCCTTTATGTGCGCCAATTGCATATGCCGAAATAAGCATGCCCTCGAATACTACTTCAGGTTTTTCACTTAGCAATACTCTATCTTTAAAGGTACCTGGTTCTCCTTCGTCTGCATTACATATTACATATTTTTTCTTGTTTTTTGCTTGAGCAGCAGCCTTCCATTTTCGGCCAACAGAAAATCCTGCGCCACCCCTTCCCTGAAGTCCAGATTCGTAAACGATGTCTAGTATGTTTTGTGGAGATATTTTTGTTTGTAATAGTTCAATACTTGTAAAAGGAGTGTATTCATCATCTAATAAAGGGCCTTTAATATAGGTTTTTGTTTTGTCTACAGATTGTTCGCCAATAGATAGTTTATACTTGTCGGGTTCATATTCTTCGAAAATACTTTCTAAAGATTTGCCGTTTTTTATCTTAGAGATTATTTCTTTTGTCTTGCTGGTATTGAGGTCGGTAAACGGAAATCCGTTAATTAGTATTGCAGGTTCTTGATCGCTCATGCCTATACATGAAGTGTTCCAAAGGCCAAACTCTCCATCTTCTGAGATTGTCTCCATTTTACAACTGCATTCTTTCTCTAATGTTTTCACTATATCAGCATAGCCACTAATTAGTGCAATAATACTTCTATTTACGTGAATCACTATTCTACCCTTGAACTCGTCATAGAGATAATGGTAAAAACTAGTTACTTGCAAAATCTGACTTTTTGTGATATTTAATTCTTCTGAAAGTGCCTCAATTACATCCTCAGTAATGTATCCATATTCTAATTGAAGCAAGTGTAGGATGTTTAATAGCTTGTGTCTGTCATTTCCGGTTTTGTCAATAATTGAAGATATTGTAGTTTTCATTGCAAAACATTTATAATTAGCGAATAATAACTACAATGTAGCATATGTTACGATGAAAAAGTATGATTATTCTCTAAAGTGAATATGTTATTTGGCATAGTTTAAACTTTTCATTATCTTTAATATTGCTAAGTATGTAAAACTCATATGCTTTCTTTTCTTGTTGTTAATTGTCTGTCATTAAGTGTTTAGCATTTGAATAGTTTACTTTAAGCTAGTCGCTGTAATAATTATTACTCTTCCTTGTATCTATATTTAACTTTTTTATGATAAAAACAGTTTTTACAAGTGTAAAAAGTACACTTAACGTTTTCTTTTCAAGACAATAAAGCGTAAATTTGTTGCTCATTATATAAAAAATAACAGTCTAACTGCAATAATGTAAAAAGTATTATTGTAGAGGACCAAAAGCAATAAAAGATGAATACACTCGATCAATTTAATTTCGAAGGAAAAAGAGCGGTAGTAAGAGTTGATTTTAATGTTCCATTAAACGACAAGTTTGAAATATCTGACGATACACGTATCCAAGCAGCAGCGCCAACAATTAAGAAGATTTTGGCTGATGGTGGTTGTGCAGTATTAATGTCTCACTTAGGTCGCCCAAAAGGAGTTGACGAAAAATTTTCATTAAAGCATATCATTGCTCGCGTAGAGGAAGTTATGGGTGCTGAGGTTATTTTTGCTGATGACTGTATTGGAGAAGCTACGGTTTCAAAAGCTGAAGCTTTAAAGCCTGGTCAGATTCTATTAGTTGAGAACCTACGTTTTCACAAAGAAGAAAAAGCTGGTGATGTTGAATTCTCTAAGGAATTAGCTAAGCTAGGAGATATTTATGTGAACGATGCATTTGGTACGGCTCACCGTGCGCATGCTTCAACTACTGTAATGGCTCAATTTTTTGAAGGAAAGAAATGCTTTGGAGCTTTATTGGCTAAAGAAATTGAAAGTATTAATAAAGTATTGAGTGAAGGAGAGAAACCAGTTACTGCTATTTTAGGAGGCGCTAAAGTTTCTTCAAAAATCACTATTATAGAAAAAATGCTCGATACTGTTGATAATATTATTATCGGTGGAGGAATGGTATTTACATTTGCTAAAGCTCAAGGTGGGAATATTGGAAGTTCTTTAGTAGAGGATGATAAGCTTGATTTAGCCTTAGATATTCTTAAGCAAGCTGAAGCTAAGGGAGTGAAGATTTTACTTCCAAGTGATGCTATTGCTGCTGATGGATTCTCAAACGATGCAAAAACACAAGTTTGTCCTACAGGTAATATTCCTGAAGGATGGATGGGACTGGATGCAGGACCAGATGCTCTTAATGAGATAAAGGAAGTTGTATTGGCTTCAAAAACTATTCTTTGGAATGGTCCTTTAGGAGTTTTCGAAATGGAAAATTTCGCAAATGGAACTATTAAGTTAGGCGATTTTATTACTGAAGCTACTGCACAAGGGGCTTTCTCTTTAGTAGGTGGTGGAGATTCAGTTGCTGCGGTTAAGCAGTTCGGATTTGCTGATAAAGTTAGTTATGTATCTACCGGTGGTGGAGCTATGCTTGAGTCATTAGAAGGAAAAACTCTTCCAGGTATTGCTGCTATCTTAGCATAAAAATATCACAATTATATATTATGAGCTCTCAACTTTGTTGAGGGCTTTTTTTTGGCTTTTTATTTCTAATAAGATATCTTTTTCTCTCGGTAAATATCCTCCTCTAGCTACTGCCTTTTTATTGATAAACAGGCTTGGGAGTAGCCAAGTTTTGTATTCTAGCATTTCACTGAGTTCGCTTACATATACAATTTCTGCATCAAGTTGCTGTTTCACAATTAGCTTTTCTAGAAATTTTTGAAGCCTAACACATTTTCTACATTTCTTTTTAGGACAAAGTATTTGAAAAGTGATCATAGGCTATTTTGACTTTGCATCAATTTGTCAATTTCGAGCTCTAAATCCTCTTTTGATATATATCCAGAATGACGATATAACTCTTCACCTTTAGGATTTAATATTACTTGAGTAGGAATAAGCCTTACTTTAAAATATGTAGATGCTTTTTTGTCCTTATCCTTCGTTACATTAACCATGACTAGATTAAGTTTGCTGCCATAATTATTTTTTACTTCATCTAATTCTTTCTCCATTTTTTTACATGGCTTACAGCCTTGTCCACCAAGTTCAACTAAACTTAATTTATATTCAGTATCGCTTACATCAAACTTTTCAACATATATAAGACTATCAGATTTAGGTAGCTCTATCCTGTTAAAGTTTAGATTATAGTTAGCAATAATACAGTTCATTTTATCTCTTTGGCTGACCAGAGTAATAAAACCGATGAAAAAAATTGAAATAAATATTTTTATTCCCCAATTTGATTGCTTCTTCATCTAGATGTAGATTTTATAATTTGTAGTGAAAATTGTATGCATTTCCTCCTCTAAGAGATTCTGCTAAACCTAGTAAGCCATCAGTGAGGTATTTTACATTGTAGCCCTTAGTTTGTAAATATATCATTGCTATTATAGCTCTATCTTTATGAGGACAAGCAGTAACTATAATCTTAGATTTATCTATTTCGCTGAGTCTTTTTGGTAATTCGGCTAGAGGTATATTTTTAGCAAAAGACATGTTCCACGTCTTGTACTCTTCTTCAAATCTTATATCAATCAACACTGCTTTATTAGAGTTGAGAAGCTCTTTTAGTTGCTCACTGTTGATCTTCATGTCAATACGCGACTCGTAATTATAGTTGAGCAAGTATGACTCTAAAGCGTTCTCTTGTGCCTGCATTTCTGTATTATTTGTTATCGACATTAGTATAAATACGATTATTGATAGCTTGTTAACCATGGTTTGATTTTTTATTAAAAAAAGTTAGTTCTACTGTTATTTTAATGGGTTAATAGGTTATGAGCTTGTAACCCTGTCAACCTTTTAGCCTTTAACTTTAGTTATTAATTACTTTAAACATTATTTTGTATTACCATCAAATTCGTGGTCGAACAAAAAAAATAGATTCCAATTTATTTTAACACGTTCATAAAAACGTATTTAATTTCAGTTGCAATCTGTGTACTTCTCTCCATGTATTTTTCTTCCTGTTGGTCTGTGTTGTCAAATGCTTTAGGGTCGTCGTAAGTGAGTTTAATTCTTTTTTCAGAGCCAAAAACTACGGGGCATTTTTCATCAGCATCAGAACAAGTCATTAGCGCAATATAACTAGATTTGGGATTAAAACTGTTATCGTATGTTTTCGAAAAGCACACTATCGGATGAGCATTATCAGCATATTTCACACTGTAAACGGGGTTGCTATCTTCTGAAAGTTTAGTGATACTGAATCCTGTTTTTTCTAAAACTTTTGGCACCATTGGAAACATAGCTGTTGCCTCAGTGCCACCCGAAAAAGCAAAAACATTTTCTACACCAAATTCAGACGCCATTGCCTGAGACCATATTTGTGCTAAATGGCTACGGCGTGAATTATGAGTGCAAATTGCATTAATTAGTATAGCTTCTTTATCACTGACCTTTTGTTTTATAAAATCTATGTACTCCTGGAGTATTGGGATTCTTTCTTTTGGGATTGTATTTACGTCTAGATTAGATATGAATTCTGAAATTTTACTAAAATTTTTCATGTGCATAAAAAAATATGTTATATAAATTCGTTTTATTCTCTTTTAGGCTCGTTACTAATAGTATTTTTTCTTCAACCACAGTGATACGTTTACTAATCCAATCAATACCGGAACTTCAACTAATGGACCTATAACTCCTGTAAATGCTTGTTGAGAATTTAATCCAAAAATTGCAATTGAAACAGCTATTGCTAATTCGAAATTATTCCCCGTGGCAGTGAAAGCTATTGATGCATTCTTGTCGTAAGGAATTCCCATAGCTTTTGCAGAAAAGAAACTCAAGAAGAACATTATCACAAAGTAAATTACCAATGGAATTGCAATTTTAATTACATCAAAAGGAATATCAACTATTAAATCCCCTTTTAGGCTGAACATAAGAACTATTGTTGCCAAAAGTGCAATTAAGGTGATAGGTGATATTTTAGGAATAAACTTTCTGTTGTACCAATCTTCACCTTTTAATTTTACAAGAATTGTTCTACTCAAGTATCCCATCAAGAAGGGAATGCCTAAATAAATTAAGACAGAATGAGCAACTTCATATATTGAAATATCTACATCAAAAGTTTCTAATCCAAAATATTTTGGCAGCACACTAATAAATAACCATGCAAAGAAACTGTAAGTTATAATCTGAAAAACAGAGTTTAAGGCAACAAGGGTTGCTCCGTATTCCTTATTTCCTCCTCCTAGATCATTCCAAACAAGTACCATGGCAATACAACGAGCTAGACCTATCATAATCAGCCCAGACATGTAGCCTGGTTCATCTCTAAGAAAAATTAATGCAAGTACAAACATAAGTACTGGCCCTACTATCCAATTTAGAAACAAGGAAAGAGTCATTACTTTTGTGTCTTTAAAAATTGTTGGAATTAATGAGTAATCTACCTTCGCCAAAGGTGGATACATCATCAGAATTAATCCTATGGCTAAAGGGATATTTGTTGTGCCAATCGACATTGAATCCGTAACTATTGCAATTTGAGGAAATAAATAGCCAAGGCCAACACCAATTATCATGGCCATAAATATCCATAAAGTTAGGTATCTATCTAATAATTTTAATTTCGGTTTCATTTTATGTGTTTATTTATTATTAGTTGGAAATACTCATACTTAGGTAAGCCTTAGTAAATCCGTGTATTGAAATTTTACTCATTCTACATTGAACAAGAATTATTTTGAGGTTTTGCATCTAAAAAATCACAAAATAAATTCTTTGCTCTAGCCCAGTTTTCAGCATCAATACAATATTTAACTTTTGGAGGATCTATCTCGCCTTTTATTAAACCCACATTTTTCAATTCTTTTAAATGCTGCGAAATTGTAGATTGTGCTAAAGGGAAAATTTCAACTAATTCGCTTGTAAGGCAAGAACAGGATTTTTCTAGATATTTAAGTATCGCAATGCGAGTTGGATGACCTAAGGCTTTTGCAAACCTTGCCAGTTCTTCAGTGTTATCGTGATATTTTATTGTTTCTAAAGTGCGTTTCATTTGTTCTATTTAATAGCTCTAATAGTTCATCGCAAATATACGATTGATTTTTAGATATCAAAAAGAAATAGAATTATTTTGTTGATATGATGCTCAAGGTGAGAAAGTCTTTAAATGCTTAAGTATTGAAAAAAAGAATGCTATCAATGCTATTCATAATTATTGAATAACATATAGACCTGAAAAAAAAGACTTACTATAATAAAAGTTGACAATAATAAATGGAGAATTTAGGAGTGTCCACCAACAATAATCCTCATTATTTTTAAGTTTAACACCAAAAATCTGAAAAATTGCCATATTACGCACTTTCTGAAAAATCTGGTTGTTCTGGTCGGTATTGTCGAAAATGATGTTTCGCTATACGCTCTTGTCTTAATATCTTTGTTGTAAGGATTCATATTTTAACGTTCTAATGATTTAATGCTAAATTTAGTTCAATAAGCTTTTTATTCTGGTATTAGCCACCAAAAAGGGTATGCTTTTGCTTTGTAGATAAACATATAATGAAGTATAAGTTTAATCCAATGTCCAGCTAATCCTGCTTCTCCAACAGTATAGGTAATATCTCTTCCCCATTGTGGGTATTTCTCCCAATCCTGTACAATCGGGAAAACTGTCATCGTTGCTGCGGCACCGTTTCGTAAACCATAGCCCGCGGAAACAATACAAGCGGCCCCCATTTTAGCCATTGAGGCTTTATGTGGATGTTCGTCTGTTTTTCCTGTTTTTACTTGATGTGCAATATTCTCCGCAATAATCTTACCAATTACGCCCGATGGCATTCCTGTTCTCGGTGGAGTAGGGAATATTTTTGTTCCATTTGGGCTCTGCATTGGCTTCGACATTGTATGTGGTGGAGCAAAGGCTATACCTGCGGCATAAACATTTTTGTATTGAGTACTTTGGTATATGCTTGGCCAATCGGAGGCTTTCCACTCTTCGTAAGGTTTAGGAGTATAATCTGCATCGACTTTCATAAAACCATTTGCAGCAAATACACTAGTACTTATATCTTCGTCATGCTGGTTGAATGCTTTTAGCCCTGCCCCCGCAAAACCAGGGATTAGCATAGAAAAATCGAAATGTTGTTCATGATAAGTCCCGTCTAATAATTCGAAATGAGCTTTACCTTTTTCTAGTTTAAAAACACCAGCTCTCTTTATCCATTTTATACCGTATTCCTTTAATATTGATTCGGTAAAAATTTTGGTTTGAGTAATATATCCGCCTCTTTTTATATAGGCTCCTCCCATACCAAAATCGCCTAACTCATACTCATTCGAAATCCATATTATTTCTGCTAGATGGTCTAGCTTTCTTTTATTTATTTCGAAGGCAATATTAAGTGCATATTCAAAAGCTGCACCTTGACAAGTGGCCATAGCATGACCTGTACCTATAAGGAAAGTTTGTTTTTCTCCGTTTTCAAGTTTTTCAAAAGATGCTTCTAAGTTTTTCCAAGCCTCTTCGGCATGTCCATAAGTACATACAGATTGCGAAAATTTGTTTGGACCTAAACCTTCAGTAGCCCCAAAATTTAACTTCGGACCTGTAGCGTTAATTAGATAATCATATTCAAAGTCTTCTCTTTCTCCTTTTCTATCACCAACAACGAACTCTGCTCTAACAAAAGCTTTGTTTCTTGTACTCGAATTTCCTTCGGGATGTATCGAAACTGCTAAAGCCTGAATGTATTTAATATTCTTTTTCTTGTAGATAGGATCTAGCTTGAAAGTAACTTGTTTTGCTTTCATCAAGCCCACACCAACCCATATGTTTGATGGTACCCATTGATAATTAGAATTTGGGCTAACAACAATTACCTCGTGTTCTTTAGAAAGTTTTCGGCGTGCTACTAATGCTGCTGTGTGGCCAGATATTCCAGCACCAAGAATGAGAATTTTGGACATTTAGAAGACTATTAAAAGTTAGTTACAAACATCTAATATATGAAATATATTAATAGTCAGCAAGTTACTTTTTCTTGGTGTGGTGCTTAAGAATTTATTTTTATGATTATCTTTATAAAAAAATAATTATAAAAGTAAATTTAATGGGACTGACTAAAATTAATCCGTATTTATATTTTGAAGGTAATGCCAAAGAGGCGATGGAATTTTATAAAGATGCACTAGGAGGAGAACTTGAAATAAAGCTTTATGATGATGCTCCAATGGATGTGCCTGAAGAAATGAAGGAGAAAGTAATACATGCAACTTTAGACTTTGGCGATGCTACTCTGATGGCTTCAGATGCTCAACCAGGGCAGTTGATTTCTTTCGGAAGTGCAAATTCAATTTCTATTTTAGAAAGCGACATAGATAAGGCTACTAATATATTTAATAAATTGTCTGATGAAGGCACTGTGACTATGCCTTTCGAAATACAGTTTTGGGGAGCTAAATTTGGAACATTCATAGATAAGTTTGGGATTTATTGGATGGTAAACTGCCAGGTAGAGAAATAAAATAGCTTTATAGTAGTTTATAAAAATGGTGTGTTTTAAAAGTGAAACACATCATTTTTCTTGTCTAACTAAAGTTTTGTGCCTATAGTAATTGCTTGAAATTTAACATATAACAGGTTTGCATCTTCCTTTATTAAACAAAGTTTCAATACTTTGAATAATTCTCCAAAGGTAGTTTTTATTGACCTTATGGATTGTGTTGTAAAAATTCAACCCTGCCTACCGGTTAGGCAGGCGGAATTGGCGTTGATGAAAAAAGTTGTTTACTCATTAATTATTATTTTTATAGGTATTCGTGATGT
>JAGLEB010000040.1 GCA_023145275.1 Flavobacteriales bacterium
ATGACTTGATGGATAAAGTTGGAGCCAAAGGAAAAGGTGAAGGTGTATGGATGAGTATTGCTTTAGCACGAGCACTAAAACTTGTTGGTAAAATTGCAGGTTGGAAAGGTGATGCTGCAATAGAGACTCAATGTGAAGAGAGGTATCAAGAGATTAAGAAGAATATATTAGAGCATGGTTGGGATGAAGACCACTTTATTTATGCATTTACCGATGCTGGTAACAAGGTAGGAGATAATGCATCAGAAGAAGGTCAAGTATTTATCAATCCTCAATCTTGGGCTGTTCTTGCAGGAATTATCGATAACGATAAGTATGAAGAGATAATGAAAAAGGTAGAGCCTATGGTTGACACTCCAGTTGGACCTGTTCATAACTGGCCTCCTTTTACAAAGTACAATGCCGAAATAGGATCTCTTACAGGAATTCCTCAAGGTAATTTTACAAATGGTAATGTATACTGCCATGCTGCATCATTTAAAGTTGCTGCTGATTACGAAGCAGGACGTAATGACAAAGCGTTTGAGACATTCATGAAAATTCTTCCTTCAGAGGAGATATCAGAACCCTTTGCTCAGGCTAACGGATACGTTGGTCCATCTGCTACACGTAAAGTGGTAAACGTATCTGATGATCCTTGGAGAACAGGTACCGTTGCATGGAATATGTTAAGTCTATTCGATAATCTTTTAGGATTTAAAAGAGATTTGGCAGGGGTTACTATCGATCCACAAATTCCATCGCATTGGAATGACGTATCATATAAGAGAGCTTTCCGTGGTTCAATATTCAATGTCAATATTAAAAGAGGTGATACTCAGAAAGTATTGGTAAATGGAGTAGAGCAAGCAAGTTCTTTTATCGAGGTACCAGCTGCAGGTTTTGGAGATAAAGAAGTTACTATAGATTTTCAAATAGGAAATAAAAAATAGATTAAGAGGTGATAGGTTAAAGGGTTAATAGGATACAAACTAATAACCTTTTAACCATATAACCTTTTCACCAAATAAAGTAACAGAATACGTAATAACGACTATAATATATGAGTTCAGAAAAACATAATCTCGATATAGAAGAAAATATATCGATAAAGGAGAAAATTGGTTTTGCTCTAGGAGATACGGCATCAAACCTTGTTTGGAATACAATGCTGATTTTCCAAATGTATTTTTATACTGATATTTTTGGTATTCCTGCTGCCGTGGTAGGAACAATGTTTCTGATCACTAAAATTTGGGACTCACTTAACGACCCTATGATGGGTATTATTGCCGACCGTACAAATACCAAATGGGGTAAGTTTCGCCCTTATATTTTATGGCTTGCATTGCCTTTCGCTCTAATTGGGGTATTAACTTTTACAACTCCCGACTTTGGGCTAACGGGTAAAATAGTATATGCATATGTTACATATACTCTTATGATGATGGTATATACTGCCATAAACATACCTTATTCTTCATTGATGGGTGTTATTTCTGCAAGTCCAAAACAGCGTGCAAGTTTCTCGCAATATAGATTTATGTTTGCTTTTTCTGGAGGGTTATTAGTACAAGCATTAACGTTACCATTAGTAAATACCATAGGAGGAGACAATACAGATGTGTTTTCAGCAGAATTAAACAAAAATCAAATTGTGCTTACTGAAAATGGTATAGGTTCATCTAAGTTGATAATGAAAGCTGACCTTGGAGTAGATGCATCAGACAACTCAAGTGAGTTTATAAAACTTATGCGAAAAATTTCATTTAGCACAAAAGAAGAAGGTGAAGTAGAAGAGAAGTTAACAGTAGTCGTTTATAGAAAGGAGTTTGAGGACGAGGTAGATACAACTACAGATGTTTTACATCTTGAAGAAGGATTTGGAACTTACACTTTAGATCCTGAAAAGTATTTTGACAAGGATATTTCTACGGATAAGGTTAAAGTATTAGTAGTAAATGAAGCCAAAGGTTACCAAGGAACAATGATTGTATTTGGTATTATGGCAGTGATAATGTTCTTAACAACTTTTTATTCAACAAAGGAAAGAGTTTCTCCTCCTAAAGAGCAAAAAACAAATATTAAAGATGATTTTAAAGACTTACTAGGTAATACTCCTTGGTTGATATTGTTAGCTGTGGGTGTAATAAGTTTAGTATATGTTGCTATTAAATTTGGTTCTATAATGTATTATTTCAAATACTATATAGAAGACGTTTCATTGGCCGGACCTTTCTTAGTTTTAGGATCTATAGTAGGAATTATTTCTATATCACTTACAGAGAAATTTACTAACAGGTTTGGCAAAAAGAAAGTTTTTATTGTAGCCCAATTAGTAACAGGAGTTTTTACAGCAATGTTCTTCTTTGTAGATAAGTCAAATATTGAAGCAATATTTGCAATTAATATAATTGTAAGTTTTGCTATGGGACCACCAGCACCAATCTTATTTGCTATGTACACTGATACTGCAAGTTATTCAGAATGGAAAAATAATAGACGTGCAACAGGTTTAATTATGTCAGCTTCTACAATGGCTCAAAAATTCGGATTCACTATTGGAGCTGCTCTTATTGGTTGGATATTATATTCCTATGGATTTGAAGCTAATACAACTCAATCTGACGAATCAATAACTGGAATTCTTTTGATGGTGAGTTTAATTCCTGCAGCTGGAAGTTTAATTGTTGCACTCCTGATGAGTTTTTATAAACTCGACAATAAAACAATGGATAATATTGAGGAGGAATTACAAGTAAGGAGAGAACTATCAGGAGAATAGTAAACGCAATAATATAAAGGTATTGCACTTATGAGTTTGTAGATGTTATGATGTTTTTTATGAAAATATTATAATATCGACATGAAATTAAAATATACTTTTGCCGATATGATCCCTCGTTTGGAAGAAGTACTAAACTAAACCTAATTTTTAAACTTTTTTATTTTGACAAAAAAAATCACAATACATGATTTAGCTAGGATCTTAGAGATTGACAGTTCTACTGTTTCAAGGGCATTGAGCGATAGTCCTAGAGTTGGTATAAAAACTAAGGAGAGAGTTAAAACAATGGCAAAAGAACTTGGTTATCAACGAAATTTATTAGCGTCTAACCTTAGGACTAATAAGACTATGACTATAGGTGTTGTGGTTCCGTTTATATCAAGACATTTCTTTTCTGAAGCTATTGATGGTATTGAGCAAATAGCATCTGAAAAAGGTTATAGGGTAATTATCTCTCAATCTCGAGATTCTTTTTCTAAAGAAAATGAGATCTTAGATGGTATGTTTATGAATAGGGTTGATGGTTTGTTGATATCTCCTACTCAAGATACCCGTGATGGAGAACATCTTAATCAATTTATAGAGCACAAAATACCTGTGGTTTTATTTGATAGGTTTTACGAAAATTCTAACATGTCTAAAGTGATTTTAGCCGATAGGAAAGCTACCTATATGATAACAGAACATTTAATCAAGCAGGGTAAAAGGTGCATATTCCACCTCGCTGGTGATCTTGAATCTAAAATGTACAAGGAGCGTTGTTTGGGATATAAAAATGCATTGTTCGATAATGGAATTCAATACAAAGATAGTTATGTTAAGTCTATAGACTTATACGCTGATAAAGCTGTTGAAGCCATGAAAGAGATTTTAGAAGATAAAGATAATTTACCTGATGCGATTGTTTGTGTGAATGATGTAACAGCATTAGCAATTATGAAATATCTATCTGAAGAAACAGAATATAACGTGCCTGATGATATTGCTGTCGCGGGATTCTCTAACGAACCAGCTTCAGATATTATTAACCCTGGATTGACTACAATTGATCAACACCCTTTTGAGATTGGGAAAACTTCTTCAGAGATGTTGTTCGATTTTGTTAAAGATGGATATAGTGGTCAGTTATCTAGCAAGACTGTTGTTGTTCAGCCTGAATTAATAATTAGAGGGTCTACTAGTTCAAAGGTTAAAGTTTAGTGTTAAATTTTTTAGTTGTCTAATTTATTATTGTTCTATTTTAAACATGTTTAAAAATATGTTTGAAATAGAACAATTCTGTTTTTAGTATAAACTATTGTAAGCCAGTTTTATAGGTTGATTTTAAGGCGCTTAAAAACTCGATTATTAATTTTGTAAAAGCTAATAAATGTAGTACCTTGCCAATCGATTGCATTAAGAATAATAGGTTATAATAAAACAAAATAAAGATGGCAACTAATTATGAATTGAGATACAATTCTCATCCTCAAGATTTCAAAAGTTATGATACTACACGTATCAGAAAAGAGTTTCTTTTAGATAACCTTTTCGAATCAGGAAATGTAAACATGGTTTACTCAATGATTGACAGATACATAGTTGGTGGTTGTAAGCCTAAAGCAGGAGAAAAACTTCTTCTTGAAACTATCGAGCCTTTAAAAGCAGATTACTTTTTAGAAAGAAGAGAATTAGGAATTATCAATGTAGGTGGTGCAGGTACTGTATATGTTGATGGTAAAGCTTACGACTTAGGTTATAAAGATGCTTTATATGTAGGTAAAGGAGCTAAAGAGATTCTTT
>JAGLEB010000041.1 GCA_023145275.1 Flavobacteriales bacterium
ACTTTGTGTTTATCTCTCAAAGTCGCAGAGTCGCAATGCGTATTTTACTTAGCGCCTTAGCGACTTTGCGAGATTCAAATCGTCATTAGCTCATTGGAGTTTTTAGAAAAAAAACTTACGCCTCAAGGTGACGATTATTCCACAACATTAGTGGTAGAACCTTAATTATAATACGCAAAAAAGAGACTAATTTCTTAGATTACAATTTATTATTATTAATACGTCATATTTAGTTTTTTATCTCATATTGTAATATCTATATTTGTGATAGTGAATTTGTGTAACTATAATTAACAACATCAACTATATGTCTAGTAAGAATTTGAGGGCTTTATCATACCGAAAAGGAATGGATGATAATCTTTTTAGCAATATATCTAAACTTGCTTTAGAAGAGGCTTCCGAGGATGAGTTCAAAAAAGTTGCAAGCGATTACCACCTTGGAGAGTCTGTATTGTTAGGGACTTCGAGCTTTTACGATTTCCTAAGACCAGAAAATGTGAAGAAAAAAGTTCATGTTTGCACAGGAACGGCTTGTATGACTGCTGGTACACAAGAAGGACTTAGGGATAATCTCAAAGATCACTTCGGAGATGACGAAGTTGGTCATGCTGCTTGTTTAGGACATTGTCATACAAATTCAGCTTTTATGTACAATGATAAGACTTATTCTGTAAGTGATGTAGAAGAATTATCTGATGTAGTTAACTCTAAATCGACGAAAGAAAATAAGTATTCTACAGGCAGCAATACTATCCCTATTTTAAGCGAGAGTATTAGAGAGATTACTGCATTTTATTCATTACTTAAAAATTGGGTTGATGATAAAGAAAGAATAATAAAGAACTTAAAGGCTTCGAATCTCAGAGGTAGAGGAGGAGCAGGTTTTCCATTTTTCTTTAAATTAGATTCTGCATCTAAGGTCGATCAAGAGCAGAAATATATAGTGTGTAACGCCGATGAAGGTGACCCAGGCGCATATTCAGATATGTACCTGATGGAACAACAAGCGCATAAGGTACTTTTCGGTATGATGGCTGCAGGATTAGTTATTGGCGCAGATACAGGAGTGCTTTATATAAGAGGCGAGTATCCAAATTCTATTAGAAAGATCGAAGAAGCTATCAATGAGCTAAGCGTGAGGAATTTAGTAGGTGAAAATATACTTGGAATTGAAGGGTTTAATTTTAATTTTAAGATTACTCGTGGACAGGGTGCTTACGTATGTGGTGAAGAAACGGCCTTATTAAATTCTATCGAAGGTTTGAGACCCGAAGTAAGAGTTCGCCCTCCGTACCCTACTGTTGAGGGGCTTTATGGAAAGCCAACTGTTTTGTCTAATGTTGAGACTTTTGCAAATATTCATTGGATTCTCGAAAATGGTGGTGATGCATATGCTAAACTTGGAACGGAAAAATCTAAAGGTACTAAACTAGTATCTCTAGATGGATTTTTTAATAATCCTGGAGTTTTTGAGATAGAGATGGGAACACCATTAAAAACTATTTTCGAAGAGTTTGGAAAAGGCTTTAAAACTGAAATCAAAGCTCTACAAATTGGTGGCCCTCTAGGTGGGATTGTTCCAATTGATAAGATTAATGACTTAACCCTTGATTTTGAATCTTTGGGCGAAAATGGGTTTCTCTTAGGACATGCTAGTTTTGTTTCTATACCTGTTGATTTTCCAATGATTAAGTTTATTGATCACCTAATGAAATTTACAGCCGATGAATCTTGTGGAAAATGTTATCCATGTAGAATAGGGTCAAAACGAGGGCACGAATTACTTGTAAAAGCCCAAAAAGAAGATTTCAAGATAGATAGAAAATTGTTTGACGATTTGTTAGAAACTCTAGAAATTGGATCTCTTTGTGCTTTAGGTGGTGGAATACCACTTCCGTTAAATAATGCCATGGAGTATTTCGAAGATGAGTTAAAACAGTACTTTAATTAAATTAGGGATAGAAAATAATTTTCTGTAAACCTTGCATAATTACCTCAAGACTAAAAAGAATGAAGGCGTATATAGATAACGAAGCGTACGAAATTAATAAGGGCGAAACAATGCTCGAATTTGTGCGAAGAATTAAAGGGCACGATTCAATACCTACAATGTGTCAGGCTGATAATTTGGAGAATTTTGGCTCTTGCAGAGTCTGTTCTGTAGATGTAGCATTGCAGAAAGAAGGAAAAGCAAAATCTATGGCTTCTTGCCACACCCCTGTTTCAGAAGGACAATATATTTATCCAAATTCAGAACGAATAGTAAAACTCAGAAAGAATATCACCGAGTTAATACTAAGTGATTACCCTGAGGATAAAATTTACCCAAAAGAGGGCAAAAAAGCTACAGAGTTTCAGGACACAATTGCTAAGATTGGAATTCCGGAGATTAGGTATCCCGAAGGCGAAAATCATTTATATCTCGAGCGCGACACAGAGCACCCTTATATAAAGTCCGATTTGTCGCAATGTATAAATTGCTATCGCTGTGTACGTGCCTGCGAAGAGATTCAAGGAGAGATGATACTCGGAATGAGTGGTCGTGGTTTTGCAAATAGTATAATTAAAGGTTTTGATACTACTTTTGATTTGTCTGCATGCGTTGCGTGTGGTGCTTGTGTTCAAACTTGCCCTACGGAAGCACTTACTGATAAGTACGAAACTAAAACTATAGATGCTGATGAGGTAGTACGTACAACATGTACTTATTGCGGAGTTGGCTGTCAGCTTGATATTTCTGTTGTAGATGGACAAATTAAGGGAATTCAGGCACCAATTGATGCCGATGTAAATGCTGGACATACCTGTATAAAGGGGCGTTATGCTTTTGAGTTCTACAATCACCCTGATAGAGTAAAAGAACCAATGATTCGAAAGAATGGTAAATTGGAAGAAGTATCATGGGATGAGGCATACGATTATATCGCAAAAAATCTTACCGAAATAAAGTCTGAGTATGGACCAGATTCCATAGGTGGAATTTCGTCATCAAGAGCTACAAACGAAGAGAACTACTTGATGCAGAAATTTATCAGAGTAGTAATTGGAACAAATAATATTGATGGATGTGCTAGAGTTTGTCACGCACCTACTGCATTTGGAATGCAGAAGGCTTTTGGTACGGGAGCAGCGACAAATTCAATATATGGTGTGGGAATCACAGATGCCTTTTTAGTTATAGGAGCTAATCCAACCCATGCTCATCCAGTTACTGGAGCAAAATTGAAGCAGGAGTTTATGAAAGGAAAGACTTCTATTGTTATTGATCCTGTGAAAACTGATTTGGCAAGACTTGCAACTCATCATTTACAGCTGAGACCAGGAACAAATGTCGCAGCTCTGAATATGTTTATGTACTACCTAATAAAGGATGGTTTTGTAGATTGTGATAGAGTATCAGTGAGAACGGAGCATTTTGATGAGTTGAGGACACAGGTTCTTGATTTGAATATGTCTGAATTAGAAGAAGTAACCGGACTTTACCGTGAGGAGGTAAGAGCTGCCGCAAATGCTTATGGAAGTGCTGATAAGGCCATGGAGTTTCACGGTCTTGGTGTAACAGAACATTTTCAGGGGAGTAAAACAGTTATGCTTTTAGCTAATATTGCTATGATGACTGGTAACGTTGGCAAGAACGGTGTAGGATTAAATCCTTTACGAGGACAGAACAATGTTCAAGGAGCTGCGGATATGGGTGTTCAACCACATCAAGGGGCTGGATATATGGACGTAAACAACCTTGATGCTCAAAAATATTATGCCGAAAAGTATGGTGTTGATAAGATGCCAGAAAAGGAAGGTTTAAAAATCCCTGAAATGTTCGACGAGGCCATAGCTGGTAGATTCAAAGCTTTATGGATTATGGGGGAAGATACTTTGATGACCGACCCTAATACTAGACATATAGAAAAGGCCTTTGCTGAGTTAGATCTTCTAATTGTTCAGGAGTTATTTATGTCGGCTACTGCCGAAGCAGCCGATGTAGTACTTCCTGCCTCGTCTTATCTCGAGAAAAATGGAACATTCACTAATGGCGAGCGAAGAGTGCAGCGTGTTAACAAAGTGGTGGAGTCTATTGGTAACTCAAAACCTGATGGCCAAATTATGGTCGATATTATGAATAAAATGGGCTATGAGCAGAAAGGATATGACGCTAAAGTTTTATTAGAAGAAATATCGGATGTAGTTCCATTTTTTAAGGGCATTACTTGGGATAGATTAGCAATAAATGGTCTACAATGGCCCGTGAGTGCTGATGGAAAAGACACAAAAATTCTTCACGAAGAGATGTGTAAGCACGGAAAAGGGCGTTTTCACTATTTCGACTATAAAGAGAGCCCTGAGCTACAAGAACACTCAGAAAAGTTCCCTTTTATACTAACAACGAGTAGAAGGCTAGAACATTATAACTCTGGAACAATGACTAGAAGAACTGATAATCAGTTGATTGCGCCGCATGACTATCTACAAATTAACCCTGCTAATGCCTTTGAAAAGAAGATTGTTAGTGGCGAAAAAGTAAGGATATTTTCTAGTAGAGGTAGTGTTGAGATAATAGCAAAAATATCAGAAGATGTGGAAAAAGGGGTAGTGCGAACAACATTTCACCAACCAGAAGTATTCATCAATATTATCACTGGAAATGTAGGCGATGAGTATACTTTAACTCCTGAGTATAAGGTAGTTGCTGTTGATTTTGAAAAACTAATTTAATAGAGTTATGTAGAAAAAAGACCTTGGTTTCTAACAGTAAAAGGTCTTTTTTTTTTAAATTCACTATTATTTGTAATACTTAGTGATTAAGATTTTTGTTGTTAACAAAAAAGTATTATCTTTATTTTTCTAAATATGATTAATAATACGAAAACTTAAAAATTAAAGTAACTATGAAAAACTTTCTACTTGCGTTAGCATTCATTTTTGTTGGAACAACACTTTCTGCTCAAAATGATACAGATTATGCAGAACTACAAAAGGAAACATTAAAAGTTGAGAAGAAGGCTCTTATTGCTGATGCAATGATTCTTACTAATGATGAGAGTGAAGAATTTTGGCCTCTTTACGACGAATACAATGACGCTAAACTTAAGATTCAAGAGAAATTTCTTGAGAACATGAAAGATTATTTCGAGAGAAATACTCAGATTACAGATCATGAAGCTACAAAATTGTGGAATGACAAGATGGAATTAGATAATGATTTGAACAAACTTGAGAAGAAATATTTCAAGAAAATGATCAGAAACCTTCCTCCAGTGAAAATTGTAAGATATTTCCAAGCAGAGAATAAAATTGATGCTATGATTTCTGCAAAATTTGCAATGAATGTACCTCTTTTAGGAGATTTAGATATTTAAGAAATAATATAATATATTATAAAGACCTACAACTAGACAGTTGTAGGTCTTTTTTTTTTTGGTGTGCCGCGAATTTAATGGTAATACAAAATAATGTTTAGTAATTAATAAGCTAAGTTAAGGTTAAAGGCAAAAAGCTTGACAGGATTACAAACTCATAACCTCATAGCTATTAGCCCATTAAAATAACAGTAGAACTTTTTTTACTATTGTTTTAGAATAGAAAAGTTATTGTAAAAAAAAATCACCCTATGTGGGTGATTTTTTTATAACATGATGGACGATATTATCTATTCGCCGATCTTATATAATCTTCTAATGCCATTGTCATAGAAGGGCTCTTTTTTGTCGGCGCTTGAATTTCAACTTTCAACCCTAGTTCAGATGCTGCTTTTAAAGTAGTATCTCCGAAGGTAGCAATTCTAGTTTCATTTTGCTTAAACTCCGGGAAGTTTGCGAACAATGACTGAACACCTGATGGACTAAAGAAAACTAAAACGTCATAACTTACCTCATCTAAATCAGATAAATCGCTATGGACTGTTTTAAATAAAATACCTCTTATCCATTTTATCTTAGCTATATCCAGTTGTTTTGGAACATTTGGCATAAGTACATCAGATGATGGAAGTAAGAATACTTCACTTTTGTGTTTCTTAAGTAATTTCATAAGATCGTCAAAAGTTCTTTTACCAACATATATTTTACGTTTTCTATAAACTATATATTTTTGTAGATAAAATGCTATCGCTTCAGATTGGCAGAAATATTTTAAATCATCCGGTACTTGGAATCTCATTTCTTCAGCAATTCTAAAGAAGTGATCTATCGCATGCCTGCTAGTAAATATTACAGCTGAAAAATCGGTTAAATCAATTTTTTGTTTTCTAATATCTGCAGCTTCTAATCCTTCGACATGGATAAATGGTCTGAAATCTACTTTTATTTTCTGCTTATCTGCAAGCTCGAAATACGGAGAAGATTCAGTCTTCGGTTCAGGTTGTGAAACCAAAATAGTTTTTACTTTCATCAGTTTATATCATGGTTATATATGGTTCTTCAGAATGTCAAAAATCAAATTATAACTATAAATTATCTAGAATGTAATTTGACCTTTAATTGGACTGGCTCTTAAAAATCACTATTCATTAGCAATAATGCTGTTTTAACATAAATTAATAACGGTGCAATTTCTAGTGTGCAAAGATACAAAATAATTTGATAAGTAGCTTGTTTATTTTTTGTAACTAATTGGAAGCTAGAAAATAGATATCCCAAAACGTTAACTGCAGAAAACACTGATAGTAAGACTACTAATGTAGTATGAGACGAAAATGTAGAGTATTGATGTATCGCTATGAATATAAGCGAGATAACCGAAGAAATATTCCTAATATTGATTTTATAAAACAAAAATTTTCTAGATTGTTCTAAATTTTCAAGGATATAGTTGAATATAAAGCTCAGAGTTCCTTTTACTATGTAATAGCCTAGAATTAACCCAATTATAATTAGGTAGCTCTCAAAGTTATATATAGAAAATGTGTTAGGATAGTAATATTCAAGAAAAAAGAAAGATATGAGTCCTATAGTAAGTAAGTTTATTATCAAGAATATTATGTTGAAAGTATTGATGATAATTGGAGTATTCCTTACATATTTCATGTAGTATTTATTGTTGAAAAAATCTACTAAAAGAGATCTGAACCGTTTCTCATAAATAAAATTATTTAACGCAATTAATGCCACAATAGAGATTAGTACAATACTAATCCAGTCGTATTTATACATTTTAAATATTAAGAAGGTGTCTATCATATATCCCTTAGTTCGTATAAATTAATATTTCCAACATATTAAAAGCTCTTAAAAATCAAAGTGCAAATATATAAGTTCAATTGTGAAATCATTGATAATATATATAATTATAATTACTGAATTCATCATGTCATTTTTTCCATATATTCGCACTATGATACTTGTTACAGGAGCTACGGGTTTGCTTGGTACTCATTTGCTTTACCAACTTTTGCAAACAGAAAATACAGTCAGGGCAATATATAGGGATAAGAGTAAATTAGATAAGGTGAAGAGCGTCTTTTCTTATTATTCTGATGAGTATATGCACCTTTATAATAGAATTGAGTGGGTAGAGGCCGAAATCCTTGATATTCCTTCTTTATGCGCTGCTTTTAATGGAATAGATAGAGTGTACCATTCTGCGGCTGTTGTAGCTTTCGATTCGCAATCGGAAAAATTAATGAATAAGATTAATATTGAAGGTAGTGCAAACATTGTGAATATGTGTCTTGATCACAATGTAAGATTATGTCATGTAAGCTCAATTGCAACACTCGGAAGTCCTTTAAGTGATATTGAAATTAATGAGGGAGAACTGTGGAATCCTGATTTTGATAATAGTGGTTATGCTATTTCAAAGAATGGTGCAGAGATGGAAGTTTGGCGTGGAATTGAAGAGGGATTAAATGC
>JAGLEB010000042.1 GCA_023145275.1 Flavobacteriales bacterium
CATTAAAATAACAGTAGAACTAAACGAATAGATTAATTTACTTTCTCTAGTATCTATAATACTCTGGTTTAAAAGGTCCTTTCACTTCTACTCCGATATATTTTGCTTGTTCCTCGTTCAAAGTATCTAGCTCAACACCTAATTTTGCTAAGTGCAAGTCAGCAACTTTTTCATCGAGGAGCTTTGGCAATGTATATACTTTGTTCTCGTATTTGTCAGAATCTTTCCAAAGTTCAATCTGAGCTAGAGTCTGATTAGTGAAAGAGTTTGACATAACAAAAGATGGGTGACCTGTTGCGCATCCAAGATTTACCAATCTACCTTCAGCAAGCACTATAACTTCTTTGCCATCAACTGTATATTTATCAACTTGAGGCTTTATATTTACTTTAGTATTTCCGTAGTTGTCCTCTAACCAAGCCATATCGATTTCATTGTCGAAGTGTCCGATGTTTGCAACAACACACTTATCTTTCATCTTTAAGAAAGAATCGCCTGTTAAAATATCTTTATTTCCAGTGGCAGTTACAACGATATCAGCATCGCCAATAGCATTTTCCATTTTTCTAACTTCAAATCCTTCCATAGCAGCTTGTAAAGCGCAAATAGGATCAATTTCTGTAACTATTATTCTTGCACCTGCTCCGCTGAACGAGGCAGCAGTTCCTTTTCCAACATCTCCGTATCCTGCTACAACAACAACTTTTCCGGCTATCATTAAATCTGTAGCTCTCCTAATCCCATCAACAGCCGATTCGCGAGTTCCGTATTTATTATCGAATTTTGACTTAGTAACAGAGTCATTCACATTAATTGCGGGAATAGGAAGTGTGTTATTCTTCTCTCTCTCATATAGGCGATGAACACCGGTTGTAGTTTCTTCAGACAAGCCTTTAAGATCTTTCACAAGCTCAGGATACTTATCTAGAACCATATTTGTTAGGTCTCCGCCATCGTCTAGAATCAAGTTTAAAGGCAATCTTTCTTCTCCAAAGAATAGGGTTTGTTCTATTGCCCACTCAAACTCTTCTTCGCTCATTCCTTTCCAGGCGAATACTTCTATCCCAGCTTTTGCTATGGCAGCAGCAGCATGGTCTTGTGTTGAGAAAATATTGCAAGAACTCCATGTTACTTCAGCCCCTAGAGCAATAAGAGTCTCTATAAGAACCGCTGTTTGGATAGTCATATGTAGGCACCCTGCAACTCTAGCTCCTTTTAGAGGTTGATCTTCTTTGAACTCTTCTCTTAAAGACATTAAGCCAGGCATTTCTGCTTCGGCAAGTTTAATTTCTTCTCTTCCCCATGCAGCTAAAGAAATATCTTTAACTTTATATGGTAAATATGATTTAACTTCGCTGTTCATATATGTTGTTTATTTTGATTTTTGAAAATGAATTTCAAATATAGCAAAATTTAATACTGATATTTAAGAAGGTGCCACTATATAAAAAAAATATTATTGACGAAAACTCTGTACTCTTGATATGGAAAATTGAAGAGAGCTATGATGAATTGTTTGAAGATGTAAAATTAAGTACTGATTCTTTAAAGAAGCTAAACTCATTCTCGTCAAATAATCGCAAAATAGAGTTTTTGGCCACTAGGAAACTTTTAGAAGAAATGGACTATACTGATTTTGATTTATCGTATAATTCTGATGGTGCTCCAAAGCTTAAGGATAGGTTTATTTCTATTTCGCATACAAAAAAATATGTATCTATTTGTATTAGTAAATTGAGAGTAGGTATAGATATAGAGCGAAAAAGATCGCAAATTTTTAGAATTTCACACAAATTTGTGAATGATAAAGAAAGAGTGAAGTTTAATATAGAATCGATTGATGAACTTTCTGTTATTTGGAATAGTAAAGAAGCAATGTTTAAGCTTTGCGATAGGTCGGGGATTGATTTTAAAGCAAATTTGAATGTTGATAGTATCGATTTTTCCAGAAAAGAAGTGATTGCAGAGATGTTATTTAATGATATGTCGATAAAAGTTGAAGGTTTTTTAGATATTTTTGACGATCACACTTTGGTATGTTTAATGAATGTTTAATTTTGTTCAGAATTTTAATACTTGCTAATTGAGTATACTTGAGGAAATAATAAGGAACAGAGATCTAAAGAAGAGGCAAATTGCTGTCTTGATAGATCCTGATAAACTTGGTACGGCTGACCTTTTGAGTCTTGTTGCTAAGATAAAGGCATCACCCATAAACTACATTCTAGTTGGTGGTAGTCTTTTAAGCTCAGATCAGATGGATGAGTACATCGGGCTTATTAAGAAAGAAATATCTATTCCTGTAATAATTTTTCCAGGGAGTGTACATCAGATTTCTCATAAAGCTGATGGGATACTTTTCTTGTCATTAATTTCGGGCAGAAACCCTGAGTTTCTTATCGGTAGTCAGGTAGTTGCTGCGCCTTTATTGAGAAGGAGTAATTTAGAGGTGCTATCTACTGGTTATATTTTGGTTGATAGTGGAGTTCAAACTACAGCGTCGTATATAAGTAATACTACTCCCCTTCCTCGAAATAAAGCTGATATAGCTGTAGCAACAGCTTTAGCGAGTGAGATGATTGGACATAAATTACTGTATCTTGATGGTGGAAGTGGTGCGAAGCTTGAAGTTCCGAAAGAAATGATTACTGCTGTAAAGAAACACATCGAAATGCCTCTAATAATTGGGGGTGGAATAAATACAAAAGAGAAATTGGAAACCGCTTTTAATTCAGGAGCGGATATAGTTGTTGTAGGAACAGCAATAGAAAAAAATCAAGATTTCCTTAATGATATTGTTGAAGTTGTTGAGGGTGCTTAATCCTTTTATCAACAATGAAAATAATTGCAAATTCACGAATTATAATTCGTGAATTTGCAATTATTAAATTATAGATTTTTCAAAAGATCATCTAATTTACCTGAGCCTACTTTTCTAAGAAAAACCCATTCCTTTAATTTGGCCTTTGCATCGTTAGCGGGATATCCTAATACCGTTTTTCCTGCTTCTACATTTCCTACTACGCCAGAACCGGCTCCAATTGTAGCACCAGAACCAACCGTGATATGATCTTTAAGAACAGCTCCACCACCAATTATTACACCGTCTCCTAAAGTTATTGAACCGGCAAGACCACTTTGTCCAGCCATTATACATGATCTTCCTAATACACAGTTGTGACCTATTTGCACTAAGTTATCTATTTTACAACCATCACCCAAAATAGTAGAGCTAAATTTACCTTTGTCTATACACGAATTAGCTCCAATTTCTACAGCATTACCAATTATAACATTTCCAATCTGTGGAATCTTTACTAGACCTCTGCCATCTTCAGCTGGTCGATACCCAAATCCATCAGCTCCAATGCTTACATTTGTATGAATAATGCAAAGTGCTCCAATCTCGGTTCTCTCTCTAATTACTGTGTTAGACCAAATAACAGTTGCTTGTCCGATTGTTGTTTCGTCTAAAATTGTAACGTTTGGATAAAGTGTTACCCCTTCAGACAAAACAACATCTTTGCCAACATAACAATTTGCCCCAATTTTAACCCCATCTGAAACTTTAGCACTTTCGTGAATTACGGCAGTAGGGTGGATGTCAGTTTCGAATACCGGCAGCTCTGGTGCAAAAAGCTCTAATATTTTTGCCATTGCTAAATCAGCATTTTTCACTCTTATGACAGCACGATTATCGCTGGGCTCAATTTTTAAGTTTTGGTCAACAACAGCAGCACAAGCACTAGAGCTATCCCAAAGCTTAATGTATTTTCGGCTGCCAATAAAGGTTATGTTTGTGTCTTTGGCCTTTTCTAGCTGTTCAGGGCCGTCAATTTTCTTGTCGGTATATCCTATCAATTCACCTTTTACGATGTCATTGATCTCTTCTATTGTATATGTTTTCATTTACGTGTTTTTTTATTATTGCTATTTTTATTATCCTGATGAGGATAAAACGCCATCAAAATAATTATTAGAACTATTATATCGCGGAATAATCGAGACAATTGTTCTTTGTTATAATATACCCAATCGCCCTTACCTACTGCAAGCAGGTTTGCAAAAGCTCAGCTAGGGTGACGTCTCATAAATAACAATCCATCGGGTTAAGAATAAGTTTTTTTATGCCAATAATAAATCAAGCTGTATGAAACGGTATAACATCAGTAAAAATAATAAAAATAGATTGTTGTAGGTGTTAAATTAATAAAAAAGAGCACTGTGTAAGTGCTCTTTTAGTTTATTTTGTAGTTGCCCATTTCCTTATTTCGGTTCTAAACCATTCATTTGCGCCATCCATCCATTTGTAATTGTCTCTAATGTATGCCATTGTTGATTTTTCAATGTCAGTATAACTATTGCCATCTTTAACACTTTTCAATAACTCAGCGGCATCAGTCTTAGATATTCTTCCATCTCCTTTTCCTGCAATTGCTTTATCGGCAGCATCAATTAAGTCTCCATCGTACTTTACACCATCAATAGTTTTGTAGTAACCCATTTTCTAATTTTTTATATTAAAATTTTCAGAGACCTAAGATAAGAAAAAAATACAACACAGTGGTAAATATCTATTAGCTAGAAGAATATGTCTTACCTTGAGGTTTTGTTATGAGCTAATCACATCATCTATATTTTCGTATGCTTTATCCCACCAGTCCATAACTTCAACTTCTTTAATCATCGGAAAAATACTAGGAGCAATCATCGAAACATCTTTATATAGGATAGAGTCTGTTATTGTTTTTTCTTTTATGAATTCTATTTTCCCATTTATCTGAGTTACAATAGTAAGAACCACACTCAATATTAAAGCAGATTTAAGAATTCCGAAAATTGCGCCTAAAAGTCTATTTAGCCAACCCAAAGCAATAACAGAAGCTACGCTAGTTAAGGCTTTAGCAATCATTGAAACAGTTATTACTAGTCCAATAAAAGTTAGAGAAAAGGCTATGAGAGATAAATATTTTTCGTCCCAATCAAATTTAGCACCTAAGAAATCACCAACGATATCCGAAAAATGGATTGCTCCCCAAACTCCTATAATAATAGCCAATAAAGAGGCTATCTCAACAATTAGGCCCTTCATAATGCCTCTTACTAGTCCGTAAACTAGGACTGCACCGATAATTATGTCTAAATAATTGTATTCCATTGCAAGAAAATCAAATAAAATTCTTTGCAAATTAAACATTATCTTAATTTTGCAGATTAATTATTTAAATAAATTATGTTAGTAGATATATCAGAGCAAGAATTAGATGAGAAATGGGGGAAGGTGAAAGCTTTCTTTTCTGATAAATTTGCTGATGGCGAAAAAGTTGATGTCGACACTATTCTGTACCTGATCGGAGTGCAAGAATTGGGTACTGGTAAATTAAAGTTTGAAAAAGATGAAAAGGTTGAATTAATGCACATGGCAACATGTAAATTATTGGAGCCATTTGGATATTTTGAGTTTACAGCGAAGGATCCCGATGGTTGGAGTCATTTTAAACAAGTGGAATCAATTGGCGATATTGATGATAATAAACAATTCGAATTGTTGAAAAAAGCATGTGTTTTTTACTTCGAAACTTATGTTTGGTCGTAAATACCATATAGTAGCAAAATAGGTTCTCCGCCTTAATTAAGTGGAGAGTTGTATTTGTATATAATATTAAAAAAGGAATAATGTTAGGAAGAGTTAAAGAGTTGATTGCCGAAGTTGAAGAGTTCAAAGCTAAGAAAGTTGTGCATATCGAAGAGTTTAGAATTAAATTTCTTGGGAAGAAAGGAATAATGAACGACTTGTTTAGGGAGTTTAAAAACGTTGAGCCAGCATTAAAGAAAGAGTTTGGACAATTATTGAACGAGCTTAAAGCAAAGACTCAAGAGAAAATTGATTCAGCAAAAGAGGATTTAGAATCTTCAGATGATGCTAAAAGCGTATTTGGTGATTTAACTCGCCCAGCTGAGCCCTTGGATTTAGGATCGCGTCATCCAATTTCTATTGTTCGCAATAGAATTGTTGAGATTTTTAACCGTATAGGTTTTGTAGTGTCAGAAGGTCCTGAGATAGAAGACGATTGGCATAATTTTACGGCACTAAACTTACCTGAGTACCACCCAGCTCGTGATATGCAGGATACTTTTTTTGTGCAAACAAACCCTGACGAATTGTTGCGTACTCACACATCATCTGTGCAGGTGCGTTATATGGAAGATCACAAACCGCCTATACGTACTATTTCTCCAGGACGTGTTTTTAGAAATGAGGCTATTTCTGCCCGTGCTCACTGTATTTTTCACCAAGTTGAAGGTTTGTATATTGACGAGAATGTATCGTTTGCCGACCTAAAGCAAACATTGATGTATTTTTCTAAAGAGCTTTTCGGAAAATCTAAAATTCGTTTACGTCCTTCTTATTTTCCTTTCACAGAACCAAGTGCTGAGGTTGATATTTATTGGGGATTAGAAACCGAAACTGATTACCGTATTACTAAGGGTACTGGTTGGTTAGAGATTGGTGGTTGTGGAATGGTAGATCCTAATGTGTTAAAAAATGCTAATATCGACGCAGAGAAATATAGCGGATTCGCATTTGGATTTGGTGTTGAGCGTATAGCTATGCTTCTATATCAAATAGGAGATATACGTCACTTTTTCGAGAATGATGTAAGATTCCTTGAGCAGTTTAAAGCAGATTTAAAATAGCGGATAGATTTTCTGGATAATTATTAAGGAATGGATAGAGAATATCTTTCATCACTGAAAAAGGAGTTTTATAACGATGATAATGATTTTAATTATCACATAAAACTTTATGAAGAAAAACAGGAAGAGATAGAGTCTTGGTTCTCTGATGAGGATTCTTACGTGGCTTTGTTTGCTTATAAACTTGCGATCATTAAGTATGCTGTTGGATTGATGAAATCTGGTAGATATAGCGATGCAGAAAACTATCTTCAGAAAATTGAAGCTAAGTTTAGAGCTTATACTCATTCGGAAGATAAACAGAAATTACTTGAGTTTTTTCAGTACTATTTGGCTTACTCTCATTTTACAACAGGTAATTATAACAAAGCAAAAGGTGCATTCGAAAAATTGCTTCAGTGTAAGCCTGATGTTGAAGCTTACAATACTGCATGGAAAGAAAATGAGCGTAAAATCACTAAAAAGAATGCAAACGCTTTTATGTTGATAGGCTTGATTCTTGCTATTGTAGGTTGGGTTACAGATATGAATACCAATGCCCATTCCATGCGTTATTTACTTTACGGAGGAATTGCGATAATTGGGTTTGGAGGTGTTTACAGTTATTTTAGAAATGTTAAGATGAAATAAACAGCTTATTTTTAGAGATACTGAAGGTTACCTATAGTGTATTGCTCTAAAACTATTAAAATTCTACAAAATGAAAAAAGATATAGAAGTAGCAAAATTTGAAGGAGTTTATGTTGCTGTGGTTCAAGAATGGAATGACGAATATGAATGGAATGATTGGGTGGCTTACCTGATTAACGATAGCGATAGCCTTATAGAGAATGTTATTGTAGTGTCTAAAGGTTATGGTAAAATAGATGGCGAAGACCGAAAAACGGCTACTTTACGTCATGGAATGAAAGAAGTTGAAGCTAAAAGTTTTGCAAAAGTAGAATTGATTTATCAAGAAGCTCTAGAAATGAGTAGTGAGTTTTGGGTTACTTTTTTTGTCGATAATAAACTCTACGATAAGAAATTTATTTTCAAAAAAAATATGATTAACGAGAAGGCACTACGTAATATCCCTCACATTGCCAAGAAAGGTGTTGTTGTAAACTTCTAGATGAAGAAAAAGTTGCTTACAGGCTTAGACTAATATATTGAGTTTATTGTTGTTAATTTTTTTTAACTTTGATTAAAATTTAAAATTTGTCACATGCAAGTTTCCGTAGATATTAGTTTATATCCATTAAAAGAAGAATTTAAAGCACCAATAAAAGATTTTATTAATAAGATCGATAAACATGGTGGCTTTAAGGTTAAACGTAATAATATGAGCACCTCCATTTTTGGAGATTATAAAGAGATAATGCACTGGTTGACCGATAATATGGAGCTGACTTTGATGGATGATGAAAATGCCATTTTTGTTATTAAGGTAGTTGGAGGAGACTATTTTCGCGAATAGATGAGCGACATTGTACATATACTCTTTAGCCAGTACGAAAACTATTCAAATTTTGATATTGCTTTAGAAGCATTCGCAACAATTTTTGGTTTACTAAGTGTTTGGTTTGCGATTAAAGAAAATATTCTTGTTTTTCCAACGGGTATTATTAATACTTCAATATACGTTTATATCTTGTTTTTTGCTGGCTTATTTGGCGACATGTCAATTAATGCTTACTATTTTTACATGAGTTTTTACGGTTGGTACAAGTGGACTAGAAAGACTGATGACTCACATTTTATTCCGATACGATATTCTACATCAAAGGAAAAGCTTTATTCTGTTATTCTATTAGTTGTTTCGTACGTATTGTTGTTTTATATCCTTAAGAATTTTACTTCAAGCTCAGTGCCTAAAATTGATGCACTTACTACTTCAATGTTTTTTGTAGGAATGTGGTTAATGGCAAAAAAAATAATAGATAATTGGATTTATTGGATTATTGCCGACCTAATTACTATTCCTTTATATATTTACAAAGGTCTTACTATCACAGCTTTTCAATATTTAGTATTTACGATACTTGCAGTAATGGGATATATCGCATGGAAAAAACAAATAGAACAACAGAAGGAAACGTTGCTAGAGTAGTGCTCTTTGGCCCTGAATCTACGGGGAAAAGTACATTGTCAAGATTACTAGCTGATAGTTATAAAACGGTTTATGTACTTGAATATCTCAGATATTTTGCACAGGATAAATATGAAAAGGGCCTCAATCTTGTTTTCGAAGACAATTTGAAAATAGTTGAAGGACAATTGCGCTTAGAGGCTGAGGCTAGAAAACATGCTGATAAAGTATTGTTTTCAGATACTGATGTTCTTCAATCAATTGTGTATTCGATAGAGTATTATGGTAAAGTGCAGAATAGTTTAATTGACTTAGCAAATAGCAATAGTGATATGGATTTATACTTGCTCTTGAGTGCTGATATACCCTGGGAGAAAGATGTTTTGAGAGATAAACCAAATGACAGAGAACGTTTGTTTGGTGTTTTCGAAGCTACTTTAAAAAAATATAATAAGAACTATGTTGTTATCAGTGGGCTTGGAGATGAAAGGTTGAAGAATGCAAAAAAATATATCAATCAATTTCTATTAGGCTGATTTTATCTTTTAATACACTCAAATTGATTCTTGTAGATATGGTCAGTAGCCTTTATTTCGACCTTAAGAGTTGACATTTTAGATTCAATATGGTCTAATTTATTATTGAGAACTTCTTCTTTAGCATTAGCCTGAAAACTTATATAAGATATACTGAGAGTAGTAGTTAGACCTAATAGTAAAAATGCCCCTAAAATAACAAGATGATTGATTGAATCCATAACGTATATTTTTTCTTACAACCAAATGTAAGAAAATATCTCACATATGGTAGGGATCTTAGTGCGAAATATGCATTTATTTTTAATATTTATGTTAATAAGTTGGGGGTGACTGGTAATTGTTGAATTTTATTTAATGAAATCGATTGGTTTTTAGTAAGATACGTTTTAGTATCAATTATGTTTCTCTTGTAGTCAAACTCTTAAAATATTGTTAATATTTACTTTTTGTAGGTTTTTAATCATATATATAACTTTATTAAAGGGTTGTTGTACGAATATGATTACCTGTAATGTTTGTTTATCTTTTGTTTCTCTATGAATAAGTTTTGACTATTTTTGTCTTTTATTAACGAAATATAGATATGTCAGATACTTTAGTTATTATTCCTACATATAATGAAAAGGAAAATATTGCAGCAATTATTCAAAAGGTCTTCTCATTGAGGAAAGATTTTGAGATTCTTGTTGTAGATGATAATTCTCCAGATGGCACTTCTTATATTGTTGAGGAATTAATTGCTGAATATGCTGGAGAACTTCACATACTGAAGCGCAAGGGTAAAAATGGGCTAGGAACGGCCTATATCGCTGGTTTTAAATGGGCTTTAGAACGTAAGTACGAATATATGATTGAGATGGATGCCGACTTCTCCCATAATCCAGAAGATTTGGAAAGATTATATAATGCTTGTAAAGTTGATGGCGCTGAGGTATCTATAGGTTCTAGATATGTGCAAGGAGTAAACGTTGTAAATTGGCCAATGAAGAGGGTGCTGCTTTCATATTTTGCTTCAAAGTATGTGAAGGTTGTTACTTCACTTCCTTTAAATGATGCTACTGCAGGTTTTGTGTGTTATAATAGAATCGTTCTTGAAACAATTAATCTGGATAAGATTCGTTTTGTTGGATATGCTTTTCAGATAGAAATGAAATTTAAAGCTTGGAAATTTAAATTTAAAATTAAAGAGGTCCCGGTTATATTCACTGATAGAACTCTTGGCGAATCTAAGATGAGTAAAAGTATTATGACTGAAGCCATATTTGGTATAATAAACATGAAGTTTCGAAGTTTTTTTCAAGACTACAAAAGATAGCTCAATCATAGAATATCATAAAAATGACAACTCTCTATATTTATAATAATTAAAGATATGTATAACTCTATTTTAATAAAGCACGCTTCAATCGTAAACGAAGGGAAAACTTTTTTAGCTGATGTGCTTATTGAGGATGGGAAAATTTCAAGTATTGCCGAAATGATTTCTCCAAAGTCTAATAAGACTAAAGTTATTAATGCCGATGGCCTTCACCTTTTACCTGGAGTAATTGATGATCAGGTTCATTTCAGAGACCCAGGTCTTACACATAAAGGAGATACTAATACAGAATCTAGAGCTGCTGTTGCAGGAGGTATAACGTCGTATATTGAAATGCCAAATACTAATCCTCAAACTACAACACAGGAGGCTTTAGATTTAAAATTTGAGAATGCTAGAGTGAAATCACTAGTGAATTACTCTTTTATGCTTGGTGGTACAAACGACAATCTAAAGGAAATATTAAAAACTGATAAGAAGAGGGTAGCCGGACTGAAGTTGTTCCTTGGTTCGTCAACGGGAAATATGCTTGTTGATGATGAAAAAGTGCTAGAGAAAATTTTTTCTAATACCGATTTGTTGATTTCTGTTCATTGCGAAGATGAAACTACTATAAAAGAGAATACTAGAATATATATCGAAAAGTATGGCGAGGATAATATACCAATGAGTGCTCATCCTGAAATTAGGAGTGATAAAGCTTGTTATATTTCATCTTCAAAGGCTATTTCATTAGCTAAGAAAACTGGTGCAAGGCTTCATGTTTTTCACCTTTCAACCAAAATAGAGACAGCTCTTTTCTCTAATAAATTAGCATTAGCTGATAAAAAGATTACATCTGAGGTATGTGTGCATCACCTTTTGTTCGACAAAAGTCAATACGAAACTAAAGGGGCTTTGATAAAGTGGAACCCAGCAGTAAAATCGGTAGAAGATAGAGATGCTCTTTGGGAAGCTCTATTAGACGATAGAATTGATGTTATAGCTACCGATCATGCACCTCATACTCTTGAGGAGAAAAATAACACCTATTTAAAGGCTCCGTCTGGTGGTCCTATGGTGCAACATGCATTAGTAGCGATGTTGGAATTTTATCATAAAGGAAAAATTTCAATAGAAAGAATAGTCGAAAAAATGAGTCATAATCCTGCCATCCTATTTGAAATAGAGAAGCGTGGTTATATTAGAGAAGGTTATTGGGCTGATTTGGTTCTCGTTGATCTCAGTTCACCTTGGACGGTTAAAAGGGAGAACATATTGTATAAATGTGGATGGTCTCCACTCGAAGGAAATACGTTTAGGTCTAAAGTGAATCATACTTTCGTAAATGGGCATCACGTGTATAAGACGGGTGAATTTGATGAAAATTATCGCGGCATGAGACTTAGTTTCGATAGGTAAATCACTGTTATGAAAAAGTTTTTCAGTTACATATTAATACTTTTTATACTCGGGTCATGTTCTTCGGAGCTTGAGAAGCCACAACCGTTTTTCGAGCATGATGAAATGGTTGCCTTAATGACAGATTTGAGTTTAGCTGAAGGTACAAGGATGTATGCTAGGCCCGATCATAAGGCCAATATAGATAATGACGATCCAAGTATTTCAGAATACTATGCACTAGTTCTTACAAAATATGACATTACACAAGCAGAACTAGATTCTATTAATGCTTGGTATATTCATTATCCTGAAGAGTATCAATCTATATTTAAAGCTGTTCTGGATAGCTTGAATAAGATGCAGGCCGAAGAAAAGGCTTTGAGAATTAAGAAATCTAAAAAGTTGATAATTCCTAGAATGAGTAAAACAGATTCTATTAGACTTGAAGAAGTTAAATTAGATTCGTTGAGGCTTGAAAGAGATACTCTTAGACTAGAAATTAGTATAATCGATTCTCTTATATTAATGGATGTAGATGATGATACATTAAAATCTAAAAATGCAAAGATAGATTCTCTAAACCTCAAAAGAGATACCGTAAAAAATAAGTTATTTAAGATAGATTCACTTCTACTTAAACATGGAAGTATTGATTCTCTTACTCTAGGAATAGCACTAGACTCAATACTAGATACAACGATAAAAGCTGATTCATCTAAGACCAAGCCAGCGCTAAGAGTCTTAAGGTAAAAAGTAATACATTGCTGTATTCACGACATTTATGGAGATTGGCGATAAAGTGAACAACTTTAAGCTGATCTCTTTTTGGTAGAAAACGCTTTGCGAAAAATCTGAATTTATATGAGTCTATACATAAGATTACTAATAATAACTTCAATATTTCTTTTAATAGATATCTACGCATTTCAAGCATTGCGTAGGATTACCAGCTACAAGTTAATTTACTTGCTTTACTGGGGCTCTTCATTGGGGGTTTTGGTAAATGCAAACTATGTAATGTTAAATTTTTCGAGATACGAAGGGCCTACTTTAGCTACTCTAAATGCCTCGGGTTGGTTGCTGCTACTGTATATACCGAAGTTGATAATAGTGTTTGTGTTATTCGGAGAGGATATTATTAGGGTATTGCTTGCAATATGGAATTTTATTTATGAGAAGTTTTTTGGAGCCAATAGAGATGTAGATTTTATTGCAGATAGGAGAAAGTTTATTAGTAAACTCGCTTTGGGTTTGTCTGTGATCCCGTTTTCGGCCATCATCTACGGAATATTTGAGGGGAAATATAACTTCAAGGTTATAAAACACGATATATGGTTTGACGATTTGCCAGAAGAATTTGACGGATTTAAAATAACTCAAATTTCGGATGTTCATGCGGGTAGTTTCGATAATAAATCCAAGATAAGCTATGCTATGGATTTAATTAATGAGCAAGAATCAGATGTTATTGTGTTTACTGGAGATTTAGTGAATAGTAAAGCTACAGAAATGTTGCCTTGGATTGATAGTTTTAAAAAATTAAAAGCTGAGAAAGGTAAGTTTAGCATTTTAGGAAATCACGATTATGGCGATTATTTGAAGTGGAACACTAAACAGGATAAGATCGAAAACTTAAATAGATTAAAGGAGATTCAAGGTGAGATGGGTTTTGATCTACTGCTAAATTCAAATAGAACAATTAACAAAGGAGCTAGCAGCATCTCGCTTTTAGGTGTAGAAAATTGGGGGGTGAGATTCAAACAGAAAGGCGATCTAAATAAGTCTATGGAAGGTGTTGAAGATGGAGCTTTTAAAGTTTTGTTGTCGCATGATCCATCGCACTGGACTGAGGAAGTAAAAACTTATAAATCAAAAATACACTTGACCTTATCAGGGCATACTCACGGAATGCAGTTTGGTATCGAAATTCCTGGCTTTAGATGGAGTCCGGTGCAGTATATGTACAAACACTGGGCAGGTTTGTTTGAAGAGGCTGGGAGATATTTATATGTTAATAGAGGCTTTGGATTTCACGCCTTTCCTGGTAGAGTTGGTATTTGGCCCGAAATAACTGTAATACGATTAAGGAAGAAATAAAGGCTGAGTTCTAGATTATAAAATCTAGTTGCTTATGATAAAGCCCATTTTTTTTGAATAAATACAATATAGAACTTAACTAAAAAATAAACAAAGATGCCCCACCGAGAATTATCCCAATGAGGCATGTAGTTTGTGGTAGTGTTTGTATTTAATAAGAACAAATCACTTTGAATATGATATGGTGTTAGTTGCTGAAAACAACTCCGTTAGGCCCTATTCCTACAACGTAATGAGCAATCTCTTTTCCTGATGAGTCAAACGTTGTTACAGTACCATTACTTGAGTAGTTTGGCGCGATAGCTCCGTATATATTACCTTCATCATCTAGGTTAAATCCGTAGAATACTCCATCAACTATTGGTATTGCTGGTGCTATGCTTCCCGAAGTCTCTATTGTGAATATTCCTATAACGCCGAAGCCACCACCGTAGAATAAATTTGTTCCATTTTTGTCAATCACAAGATTAGAGTAATGAACTGTTTGAGATAATTTAATTGGAGTGCCTAATTTTTTAGTGCTAGAATTAATCTCAATCAGATATGATGGGGTGTTTCCTATAGGATTCCAACTAGAATCGTAAAGTACATTACCGCTACATAATACCCATACATCACCATCAGAATCAACAACCATATGTTTTGGAGCCTCTACGTCTACTGGCAGGTTAAGAGTCATAGATAGTGTATTTGACTGCATGTTTACAATAGAGATAGTATTGCTCGTACTATTAGCAATCCAGATCTCGTTATTTACTTTTACAAGGCCCTCTGGTGCGTTGCCAACTTCAATTGTAGATCCAATGCTACCGTCATTTTTGTTAGCGATTTTTAAAGAACCTTTTTCTCCCCAACCATTCCATTGAGTTATGTAGAGAAAATCTCCATCTTCAATAATATACCTTGGAGATTTAAGGTCCGCTATTACTCCAATTTCTTCAAAAGTATTAGCGTTTACAATTTCTACTTTATTTGAGTTGTTTACAACGAGATATGCCTTGTCGTCATTGTCAATCATCATAGATTGAAAGACATCGCCGAGGTTTCTTCCATTTACAGTTTTAAAAATATTAGACTGTGTCTTTCCTTCAGAATCTATAAAACTTACCGAAGCATTGCTATTTCCAAAGCTTCCTTCGTTCTGAATAAATACACCGTGTTCGTACGCTCCTTTTTCTTTTGGAGTATCATCATCTTTCTGACATGATGTAAAAGTACTTCCTATAATCAAGGCCGAAAGTAGTGCTGTGTTAAATCTGTTCATAATCTATTAATTAAATTGAAAATCGAGCAGTCAACATATAGTTCCTCAATGGCATTGCATAACCCGAGGTTACTTGGTATTGAGTGTTCCACAAATTGTTTGCTTTTGCTGTTATTTGAATGTTTATTTTTTTTAAGTCAAAAAAGTACGACACGCTGAAATCTCCGATTGAATATCCTTCTAGAGTATTTCCAGCATTGTCAATATTTCTATCGCTGTAATAATTAAGAGAAAAATCGCTTCTCAAGTTTTTATATTCCCACCATAAATTTGTATTGCTATTGTGCGTAGGTGTGTAAACTTGTTTCTGCCAACTTCCTCCTTCATCGTCTGATGTACTTGCATCGGTATATGTGTACGATTCTTTTATGCCAATCTTAGAACCAAATATTCTAGAACTAAAGTCAACTGACAACTCTAAACCTTTAGACTTTCCAATATTTTTATTTAGTGGCTTCCACTTGCCATTGTCTAGCTGAGCCCAAATAATTAAATTATTGATGTAATTATAAAAAATACTTTGCCCAAATTTAATGTCAATAAAGTCACCACCTATTGTTTGCGTTAAACCGAAATCACTTGAGTAACCTGATTCGTCTATTAAATCTGGGTTGCCAACTGCAAAGCCTGTTTCTCTCCAATAAAGATCGTTCATAGTAGGTATTCTATAAACTTTACCAAAGTTGAAATTAAAGTCAAGGAAACTTACAATATTACCATCTACACCTATTGAATATTGTAGAGGGTTGAAATTAGAATCAATCAATTCCTGACGAAGGCTAAGAGCGATATTTACTTTATCCCACAGATGCGAAAACTTATATGCAGCTATGAATGAAAGCCTATTTCTACTTGGATTGCTACTATAACCACCTGAATCTGCATTTTCGTAAGTGTAATTTATTGCAGTGTATAAATTCTGATTTTCAGACGTGAAATAGTTTGACTCTAGCTCGGATATAAATGAGCTTGAGGCGCTTTTAGATTCAGGATCGGGCGACATAGGATCCGTGAAATGAAGTTTTGCGCCTATATATGCATTCTTGAAGTTAATGTTTAACCTGTTTTTAGAATATTTGAATATTGCTGTAACTAATAGGTTATTGTCAACCTGATTGGCCTCACTTGGAGTGTAGTCTGACATTAGAGTCTGTATATCCTTGTCGTAATTATTGAAAAATAGTGACGCTAAAAATGTTGTATTTTCGCCTACAGTAGTTTTATTATCTACAATAATTCCGTACTGACTATAAGCGCTATTGCTTTGCTTCTCGGTAGGTGATCCAAATTTTGCTGTGTTTACAAACTCAAAGTCATTTTCTGATGATTGATAAAAGCCCTTAATAGAGAATAGAGAGTTTTTAATATAGAAATTAGAGCCTAGCGCCAAACGGTAATTGGAGTAGCTCCCAACACTTGAGCTTAAAAATGCAGTATTCTCTTTTCTCAAACCGCTTGAAGACGAAAGTCTCAATACTCCAAAAGCTGCGCCACTACCTGCTAAAGAGCCAGAACCCCCGTATTGTAAGCTAATATCACCTATTAAATCCATAGGAATAGAGCTTAAGTTTAAGCCCCCATTCATAGGACTTTGCAAGTTTATGCCATTCCATAATATTGCTGTGTGATATGATCCTCCACCTCTAATTGATATGCTCGATAATCCTCCTGGGCCATATGATTTTATATTCACTCCACTACCAGCACTTAAAGCATCAGCAACAGAATTTCCCGAGAATGTTTTTAGGAGATTTTTGTCTAGAGTTTCCACCTTGAATCCAGTGCTAAAATCTTTAGCACGTGTATCCATTAAATCTATATTTATCAGTTCGTATATTGTGTCTTTACTTACTTCTTGCCCCGGAAGTTGATTAAGACAGAATACAAAAACTATAAAAAAAAGTTTTTTTATATTCACCCTTGCAAAAGATTAAATTAATCATTTGTAGCTGTGGATAAAAAGAAAAGTTTAGAAATGGAAAATACCAGATAAAACATTTCCCACTTTTCACCCGAAAGCTTCAAATTGAAATATATTCTGGTAGGTCTTCTGACTTACTCAAGTATTTTTTGCCTTCCCGTTATTATATAACAGTGGCGCAGGAGAAAAATACTATTACTGAGCTTACAGCTGCGGGGACAGTATCGGACTCACACCGATTTCCCTTAACCAAAATTCGTTGCAATAGTACGACAGTTTTTTTTAATATAAAAGAGTTAAGCTTCATCTAATTGGCTTTTCTTATGCCTGAATTAGATGAAGCTTCTTGATGTATAATTACATGTTTAATTGTTTGTTGTAATCATCGATAGTCTATCGTTGAATCTTTCGTTGTCTATATTTTGATAGTGTTTGTAGTATTGTTCAATCCCTTTAAAATGATCGTCTTTTATTAAGTAAATGATTTTATCGACCATTGGTGATAATTCATCGTATATTTTTGTACTTAATACAGGAGTGGCAATTGTAATACTTGCTACTTTCCTCCTTTTACACGAGTTGATACAGGCTATCATTGTAGATCCAAAATTAATGCCATCATCTACAATTATTACATTTCTCTTAGTGATATCAATTTTTTCTTGAATAGATCTGTGGGAGTCTATTTTGACTTTAAGTTTGCTTTTAGCTCGGCTAATGATATCTAATTTCTCTTCTTGATTTACAAATTTTTCGAAATCATTAAAAGCGATACTGCCATCTTCAACAATACTTCCGAAATTAGCTATTGGATTAAAAGGAGATTTAAGTCTTTCAGCTATTAAAAAATCAAATGGAGCATTAATGATGTCTACAATGGGAAGAGATGTTTCAATTCCCCCATTAGTAATGGCTAGAATGATTGGTTCGTAGACAGTTAGCTCACGTAGCTTTTCAGCTAGTTTGAACCCTGCATTGCTTCGGTCGGCAAACATTTGTTTAGATTTTTATGGAATAATGATTACTCAATTTTACGAATAAAAACAGTGTAATTTTATGATGTTAGTTGTTTTTTAACAAGTATTTTGTCATTAATTCATGTCCAATAGAACATCTAGATATATCCTATTGTTTGATAATCGTGGTATTTTGTTTTGTCCTCCTAATTTTCCGCGTCCTTTTAGCCAGTCGTAAAATAATCCTTTTCTAGCTTTGTGTAAAATTGGTAAAGAGAGAGTCATGTCATTAAATCTCTTTGCTTCATAGTCTGAATTTAACCCTTTTAGTGCGTCGTCAAGGTGTTTCGTAAATTCATTTATGCTATTTGGTGCTTTGTCGAATTCTATTATCCATTCATGAGCGCCTGATTTTTTTTCTTTCATATAAACTGGTCCTGCAGTATATTCAGTAAATATTGCACCAGTTTTTGTACACGCGAATTTCAATGCTTCTTCAGCGTTTTCTATTATTACTTCTTCCCCAAACGCATTGATAAAGTGTTTTGTTCTGCCGCTAATTTTTATCCTGTAGGGCGAGAGGCTTGTAAATCTTACTGTATCGCCAATAATATAGCGCCATAAGCCCGAATTTGTACTTATCACTATCGCGTAGTTTCTATACAATTCTACGCCGTCGAGATTTATAGTTTTTGGATTTTCATCATCAATTTCATCCATTGCAATAAATTCGTAGTAAATACCATAATCAAGCATTAACAATAACTCGTCGCTATAATTATTATCTTGTATTGCGAAAAATCCTTCGGAAGCATTATAGATTTCAAAATATTTAAAATCAGATTTTGGAATTAGATTTTTGTATAACTCTTTGAATGGCGAAAAGCCTACTCCACCGTGAAAGTATAATTCCAAGTTTGGCCAGATATCTAGGAGGTTATCTTTTCCTGTTTGTTTAATTATGTCATTTAATAACACTAACATCCATGACGGTACACCTGCAAGACTTCTAACATCCTCATTGATTGTTTCATTAATAATGGCTTTCATCTTTTCTTCCCAACCATCCATTAACGAAACTTTGTTGCTAGGAGTTGTTCCTAATTCTGCCCAAAATGGTAGGTTATCGATAAGTATAGCCGACAAATCTCCTGAATAGGTATCGTTATTTTCGTATATAGAATGGCTACCTCCTAACCTCATCATTTTTCCCGAGAAAACTTCTGTTTCAGGATTGTTGTTTACATATATCGCCAAAGTATCTTTCCCTGCTTTATAGTGGCAGTTGTCTAAAGCCTCAGTACTAATAGGTATAAATTTGCTTTTAGCATTGGTTGTTCCTGATGATTTTGCAAACCACTTAATATCCGAAGGCCAGAATATATTTTGCTCACCCCTTCTGATTCGTTCTATCATAGGAGCTAAATCTTCGTAATGATTTAGAGGAATCCTATTCTTAAAATCGTTGTAATTTTTAATTGATTTAAAGTCGTAGAGTTTCCCAAATTCAGTATTTGTGGCTGTTTCAACAAGATATCTTAGCACATCACCCTGAACATCATTCGGATATTTCTTGAATAGCTCAATCTGATGGTATCTTTTTTTTAGATACCAAGAAAGAATGGAGTTATATATTTGAATAGGCATTATTATTACTATTTTTAGGATCTTAAAAATACTAAAAAATACTTGCAAATGCACTTTACTGGAGATTTAAAAAAAATGACTACGGAGAATACTAATCCTGTTAGGTATATACTTGATTTAGAGAATGATTTCTTCGAGCTAAATAAGATTATTGGTAAGAAAATATCAATTAAATATCAGCATAAAGTGAAATGTTTTTGTGGAAAACTAGTAGATAAAGTTTATCGACAAAATTTCTGTTACGATTGCTATTACAAGTTACCTCAAGCTAGTGAGAGTATTATGAAGCCTGAATTGTGTAAAGCTCACTTAGGAATTGAAGTGAGAGACCTAGAATGGGAGAAGGAATTTGAGCTAAAACCACATATAGTTTATTTAGCTGTATCAAGTGGCTTGAAAGTAGGGATTACTAGAAAAACTCAGATACCTACAAGGTGGATAGATCAGGGTGCTGAATATGCAATTGAATTTGCTGAGGTCCCAAATAGATATTTGTCTGGAGCTATAGAAGTTGCATTGAAACAGTATGTTTCAGATAAAACTAGTTGGCAAAAAATGCTTAAAAATCCTTCGCCAGAGGTTGACTTGCTCGAGTGGAAGAATAAGTTGAAAGAGTTTATGCCCGAAGAAACTAAACAGTATTTTTTGACAGAAAGGAATGAAGTTCACACAATTAAATTTCCAATAGAGAAATATCCTGAAAAAGTAAAAAGCGTTAATCTTACAAAGCAAGATTCATTTGAAGGCGTGTTAAAGGGTATAAAAGGGCAATATCTGATTTTTGAAGGCGGAATGGTGTTTAATGTTCGTAGCCACGAAGGCTATATTGTAGATATAGAGTTATAAAATATTTTTTAATATATGATATCATTCCTCCATAATTTAATTGTTAAGAGAGTAAAGGCTCAGTTCAAAGAAAAAGAGATTCTTGCAGATGAGAATATGTTGTCTAAAGAAGTTACTTCATTAGAAGTAGATGTGAGCCACATATTTAAGGACAGTGCTTTTATTTTGATAGGAGTTGTCCTTGCTGGCTTTGGGCTAAAAGGATTTTTATTGCCAAATTCATTTATTGATGGTGGAGTTACGGGTATATCGCTACTTACATCCGAGATTACAGGTGTTTCATTATCGATATTGATTGTGGCGATTAATCTTCCGTTTATTATGCTTGGCTTATCGCAAGTAGGTAAGGAGTTTGCTGTGAAAAGTATAATTGGGATTGTGGGTTTAGCTCTTGTTGTGCATTTTGTTCCTTATCCGGTTGTTACAAGCGATAAACTGTTGATAGCCGTGTTTGGAGGGTTTTTCTTAGGAGCTGGAATAGGTCTAGCTATTAGAGGGGGTGCAGTACTTGATGGAACCGAAGTCTTGGCAATTTATTTTAGCAAGAAAACAGGTCTGTCTATTGGGGATATTATCCTATTGTTTAATCTTGTTATATTTTCTTTTGGGGCGTACATTCTCTCTGTCGAAATTGCTCTTTATGCGATACTTACATATTTGGCCGCATCAAAAACTGTTGATTTTGTGATAGAAGGAATCGAAGAGTATACCGGGATAACGATTATTTCTGATTTTAGTGAAGACATTAGGCTTATGGTGACTAAAAAACTAGGGAGAGGAGTAACTATCTATTTAGGTAAAGGTGGCTATGGCAAACGAGATGCAAATCTTAAATCATTAGATATTATTTATACTGTTATTACTAGGCTAGAAATTTCGAGGCTACGTACTGAAATTGATAAGATAGATCCTGATGCATTTATTATTATGAATAGTGTGAAAGATACTATTGGTGGAATTGTGAAAAAGAGACCTATGGAATAGTTTTAGACAATACCTAATCAGCTATTGACGAAATTATTGTAATATTGGTTTTAAATTAACCTAATTATAAATTCATTGAACAAAGATAGGCCTATATCTGCCTTTTTATTGCGCGAAGAATATTCTGTTATGTTCGCAAATTCATTTCCTAAGATTGTACTTGTCATATTTTTTAGTCTATTGGCTATTGTCGTGAATGCTCAAAATTCTAATTATATAACTATTGATAAAAGTGCTAATGGAAAATTGCTATCCACTTTAGTGAGAGAGGTAGAGTATAAGTACGATGTAGATATTGCATTTCAAGATAAAACGTTAAGAAAAAAGAGAATTAAAGGCATTACTAGACCTATGTCTCTGATGACCTTCCTCAAAGCATTTTTACCAAATAAATATATTGTAGATGCTAATAAAGATATGTTTCTTGTTTTAGACTACAGAGTTGACTTATCAAATAGTATAGTTACTGGAGTAAAGAAAAATGGTAGTTTTTTTAGAGGAAGAGTTTACGATGTGTTAACTGGAGAGGCTATTGAGGGTGCTAGTATTGTTTTTATTGAAAATAATTCGGGGACTGTAACAAGTTCTTCAGGTGAATTTATGTCTACATCTTCAAAAGATATAATAATTGTTGATGTCAGTTTTATTGGGTATAATACTCAACGTGTTATTATTTCATCGTCGACAATGTTAGAATCAAAAGTGGCCGACATCCCTATGGAATCATCATCTTCATTGTTGGGGGATGTTCTTGTTACGGCTAAACGGCATGATGAGAATATAAAAATTGAAACAATAGGCATTCAGAAAATTGGAATTGCTACGATAAAAGAAATGCCAACATTCTTGGGCGAAGTGGATCCTATTAAGAGTATTGCAACTCTACCAGGAGTTAGTACTAATGGAGATTTGGGTTCAGGGTTTAGTGTTAGGGGTAGTGAGAATAGTCAGAACTTAATTTTGCAGGATGGTGCGATTATTTTCAATCCCACTCACCTATTTGGCTTTTTTTCAGTGTTCAACCCTGATTTTATTAAAGAAATTTCACTTCTGAAAGGTGGTGGACCTGCAATGTATGGTGGTAGAGTAGCTTCTGTTATGAATATTGAGACTAGTACAGGAGATGTTACAGATTTTAGTGTTTCGGGTGGAGTTGGTTTAATTTCGAGTAGGCTTACTTTAGAAGGGCCTATCAATAAAGGAAAATCCTCGTTCAAAGTAGGTGGGAGGGTTTCTTATAGTGATTGGTTTCTAAAGATGTTCGATGATATTCAATTGAATAATAGTTCTGCAAAATTTCACGATATCACGGCAAGTTTTTTTCAACAAATAAATGAAAAGAGTTTTATTACTGTAACGGGATATTATAGTCACGATGAATTTAAACTTGGAGTAGATTCTACTTTTAGTTGGACTACAAAGAATATATCGGTGAATTGGGATCACAAGTATAGTGAAGATTCTAGGTCTAGATTAACGCTTGCGAGTAGTAACTATGATAGTGGCGTGCTGCATGATAATCGAGTAAGTGGATTCGATTATATGAATGGTATAAATGTACTGACGGCAAACTACGGCCATTCGTTTAAAGTTGGCGAGAAGACTACTCTTAATCTTGGGGTAAATAATAACTTTTCTAAAATAAGACCTGGAAAATCTACGGCTTACAATGGTAATGAAAACTATTTGCCAATTGAAATAAGGAATCAGAAGACTATAGAATCATCAATTTTTGCGCAAGTTAATTTTGAGTTAAACGACAGAATTTCTGTTAATGTTGGATTGAGGTATAGTCAATTCTGGAGACTTGGAGAAGACGAAATATACAGCTTCGATTATGAAAACCCTGATGGAAGGACACCTAGTATTGTGGATACTACATATTACGAACATAATGATGTTGTAGCAAGTTATGGTGGCTTGGAGCCTAGAGTTTCTGTAAGGTATCTGATTGGAGAATCAGCCTCACTAAAAGCGGGATATAATAAAACTCAACAGTTTCTGCACCAAATATCTACAACTACAAGCCCAACCCCTGTTGATTATTGGATATCAAGTAGTGTAAATATTCTTCCGCAGCGTAGTAATCATTTTTCTTTAGGATATTTTCAGAATTTTGATGACGATATCTTTGAAACCTCTATAGAAGGTTTTTATAGTAATACTGATAATGCTATAGATTATATCTCAGGGGTAGACCTACATCTGAATCCTGCTGTAGAAGGTGGAGTGATTCAGGGAGATGGCTATGCTTACGGAGTAGAGTTTATGGTGAAAAAGAATCAAGGAAAACTTAATGGATGGGTAGCCTATACCTATTCTAGAAGTTACCGAGTGATGAAGGGTAAAACTTCAGACTTCGATATTAATAATGGTGAGCCTTATAGATCTTCTTTTGATCAACCACATCAACTTTCTGTAATTCTGAATTGGAGAATTAATAATCAGGTGGTATTGTCGTCTAATTTTACATACAATACAGGTCGACCTATTACAATTCCAATATCAAAATACTCATATGGTAATTCATTAGCTGTTAAAAATTATTCTGCAAGGAATGAGTATAGAATGCCAGACTATCACAGGTTAGATTTGTCATTGACAATAAGTAGTAAGAAAAAACCTAATAAGAAGTTCTCAAGTGAGGTTGTTGTTTCTTTATTTAACGTATATGCAAGACATAATGCTTATGAAATATACTTCAATGAATACGGGAGAGGGTATAAAACATATATTTTGGGAAGCATAGTGCCGTCTGTTTCGTATAATTTTAAAATAAACTAAGATGGGCAGATATGTATTGTTTATTCTTTTTATAATAAGTGTGTCTTCCTGCCAAGAGAGATATGATTTTGTGATTGTAAATAAGACAGAAGGGGTTGTTATTGAAGCTTTTATTTCTGATAAATCTTTTAATTCTACATTATCATATCCTAGCGATGGTCGATACTTTACGGTGAAATTAAGTAAGCTTAGCGATGTAACAAACGAAAAAAACGAAAGTATAAGTGGGGCAAGGGTATTTATTATAGATGGTGATGGTAACGAAATTCGATATACTGAAAATCATGAAACTGAAGAATATGTTTTACTAGATAAAGATTTTGCGGCAGAACCTGGACAGAGTTATAAATTGCTTGTTAATCTTCATTCGGGCGAAGTGTTTTCTTCAGATTGGGCTCAATTGCCAACAAGTAGTACAGAAGTAGGCGAAGTAACTTTCATTGAAACTTCTAGAGATGAATATGTATGGGTTGATACAGATGTTAAAGAATTTAGAAGTTTTGAAGGTATTGATGTTAGTGTGAAAGTGCCAAAAAATACTAGTGGAGATATGCTTTTTTACAAGTGGGATTACGATCCGTATTGGGTTTTTGTTGCTTCAATGCTCGATAGAGATCACCCTAATAAAACTTGTTGGGTTTCATCACCTTATTATTTAGAGCATTTTAATATGCAAAAGGATATTATTGGAGACTATAGCAAGAAGATGTTCTTTGTAAGAACAATTGGGAATTCTAAGATTTACGAATATTTTTCAGTTTTGATTATTCAAACAGTATTGTCAGAGGAATATTATAATTTCTGGAAAGATTTTAATGTCCAGAGTCAGAATGGTGGACTATTTGATCAGCCTCCATTTAATTTGCCCACAAACTACAGTACTGAAAATAGCGAGAAATCAGTAAATGGGTTTTTCGGAGTGGTTAATGAAAATGCAAAGAGATGGGTGTTTGATAAAGCAGAACTATCATACCCAGTGTATAATGATTTATTGGAAATATGTATATTAGAAAGCGAATTGCCCGGTCCGCCTATGGGGCCAACACCGTGTGATAACTGTACTTATGCCGAAGGTGATTCTGAAAATAAGCCTCCGAATTGGTGGGGTAAATAATGAGTTTAGTTTTAATAGAAACCAATTTTCCAACACAGTTCTTGATGTAATTTATTATGTTTTGAAATTTTAATATTATAAACTTTTAGACTTTCTTTGCCAACTAAATATATAAAATAGAAGAGATGCTCGAGGATAAGTTTCTTAAGTATAAGAATACCCGAATAAGATACAGGGATACGGGGAAGGGGCGTGTTGTAGTTCTCATACATGGTTTCTTGGAAAGATTGGAGATGTGGGAGTACTTTTCTGATGAAATAAGTAGATATAATCGTGTTATATCTGTTGATTTGCTCGGACATGGTTTAACGGATTCTATTGGCTATGTACATACTATGGAGCAGATGGCCCAATATGTAAGGGCGGTGCTAAAACATTTGAGGATAAGGAAGTTTGTTTTGGTGGGGCACTCAATGGGTGGATATGTTGCTCTTGCTCTTGCAGAAGTTTTACCTGACAATATCAAAGGTTTATGTCTGTTTCATTCCACAAGTAGACCTGATTCTACCGAGAAACAAAAAAATAGAGACAGGGCAATAAAATTAGTAAAGAAAGATTCGCAATCGTTTATCAGAACGGCAATTCCGATGTTGTTTATGGCGGAAAGCAGAGAGTTATTTTCTAAAGAAGTGGATGAGACTAAAAAGCTTGCATTAACGATGAGTGTGCAAGGAGTAGTAGCTGCTTTGGAAGGAATGAAGATACGTGAAGACAAAGAAGTATTGCTTCATTTTACACCTTTTCCAAAACTAATGGTAATAGGCAAATACGACACTGCTCTAAATTATAACGACCTTATCGATCAGTCCTTAAATGCCGATAATATGACAGTATCTGAATTCCCAATAGGTCATATGGGACACATAGAAGCAAAAGATGAAACTCTTAAAGTTGTTAAAACTTTTTTAAAGAAATGTTGAGGTGATTTTTAGTCACTACTGTCACTACATCACCCTAACTGCTTAAACATTTCCCAAATAACTACACCTGCACTTACTGATATATTTAGAGAATGTTTTGTACCGTGTTGAGGTATCTCGATTACAGAGTCCGATATGCTAACAATTTTTTGTTCAACGCCTTTAACTTCGTTCCCGAAAATTATTGCGTATTTTTTTGATGCATTAACTTTAAACTCGTTTAGCATAACAGCATTTTCTGCTTGTTCGATAGAGATAACTTCAACGTTTTTAGCTTTCAGTTTTTCTACAACTTCTAGCGTTTCTTCACAGTATTCCCAATCAACAGAGTCAGTTGCTCCCAAAGCAGTTTTGTGTATGTCTTTGTGGGGTGGAGTAGCAGTGATTCCACACAGATAAATTTTTTCTACTAGAAATGCATCCGAAGTTCTGAAAACTGATCCAATATTATTTAAACTTCTAATATTATCTAATACAACAATCAGAGGAGTTTTTTCGGCCTCTTTGAATTGATTAATATTTTTGCGATTCAACTCGCTATTCTTTAATTTTCTCATATGTACCTTTGTTGTAGTTGATGCTTTATCTTATTAAATTATATTGCACCTAATGTTTTTATCGGATTAAAATTTGTTACTTAATCGACCTTTTTATATCCAATCGGTATAACTTTTTAATAAATGTTGAAAACTAAATTTACTCAATCTTCAGAATTAATTTATTTTCGCAAAGTTAATATAAAATACTTGTGTTTTGGTAGCAAAAAAGAAAGTGAGTAAGGAAACACCATTAATGAAGCAATACAATGGGATAAAGGTTAAATATCCCGATGCAATGTTGCTATTTAGGGTTGGAGATTTCTATGAAACATTTGGTGCTGACGCAGTTGTTGCTTCAAAAATACTTGGGATAGTATTGACAAATAGAGCAAACGGATCATCTAGAACTGAGTTAGCGGGTTTTCCTCATCACTCTTTAGATACTTACTTGCCGAAATTAGTTATGGCAGGTCAAAGGGTTGCTATTTGTGATCAGTTGGAGGATCCTAAAATGACTAAAACAATTGTAAAGCGTGGAGTTACAGAACTTGTTACCCCAGGTGTTGCTCTAAATGATCAGGTGCTTAACTCTAAAAGGAATAATTTCTTGGCTGCAGTGCATTTGGGAAAACGAGAGCATGGAGTAGCCTTTTTAGATGTTTCTACTGGCGAGTTTTATATCGCCCAAGGAAATGCAGAGTATATCGATAAGTTACTTCAAAACTTTAATCCTAGCGAAGTTCTTTATCAACGTCAGAATAAGAGAGCCTTTGTAGAGTTGTTTGGCGATAGTTTTTACACTTTCCATCTCGAAGACTGGGTATTTCAAGAGGACTATGCAAACGAAAGTTTGCTAAATCAATTTAAAACTAAATCTCTTAAAGGCTTTGGTATTGAAGGATTAACAGAAGGGATAATAGCAGGGGGAGCCGCGTTGTTCTACCTTTCAGAAACACAACACAATAGAGTAGGGCATATAACGTCTATACACCGTATAGAAGAGGATAAATATGTGTGGATGGATAAATTTACAATTAGAAACCTTGAGTTGTACAATTCTCCCCATCACGATGCTACAACACTCTTAGATATAATAGATAGAACTATTTCTCCTATGGGCGGTAGAACGCTGAAGATGTGGCTTGCACTTCCATTGAAACATGTAAATAGAATAAAAGAACGTTTAGAAGTTGTTCATAGCCTAATTGAGAAAGATGATACTAGAGAAGATTTTGTTAAATCCTTGAAGAGTATTGGCGATATTGAAAGGCTAATTTCGAAGGTTGCAACACATAAAATCTCGCCACGAGAAGCGGTTCAATTAAAAAGGTCATTAGATGCTATTGTACCTGTAAAAGAGTTGGCATTAGCTTCGGAGAATAAATCTCTAATAAAAATTGGCCGTAGTCTTGATTTTTGCGACAATATCCGCAAGAATATTGGAGAGATGTTAAGTGAAGATGCTCCGGTGAATATTTCTAAAGGTAATGCCATAGCTACTGGTGTATCAAAAGAGCTAGACGAGCTAAGGGCTATTTCATTTTCTGGCAAGGATTACCTCGACAAACTTTGCGAACGCGAGAAAGAGATAACTGGCATTTCTTCGTTAAAGATAGCTTTCAATAATGTTTTCGGGTATTATATTGAAGTTAGAAATACGCACCGCGATAAAGTTCCGGAAGAGTGGATTAGAAAGCAGACTCTCGTAAATGCTGAGAGGTATATTACGGAAGAGTTAAAAGAATATGAAAATAAGATTCTCGGAGCAGAAGAGAAAATTGGCAAGATAGAATATGAGATTTTCAATGAGCTGATTGAGTTGATGAAGGAAGAGATTGTTCCAGTACAGCGAAATGCTCAGCTTGTAGGACAGATTGATGTGCTTACATCATTTGCCAACCTCGCCATTGAGAATAATTATACTAAGCCAAGTATTGATGACTCTACGGATTTAGAAGTGATAGAGGGGCGCCATCCAGTTATTGAGAAACAATTAGAAGAAGGTGAAGAGTATATTTCTAATAATGTTACTTTAAACCGTGATCAGCAGCAGATGATAATGATTACGGGGCCTAATATGTCGGGTAAATCGGCTCTGCTTAGGCAAACTGCACTGATTGTGCTTATGGCTCAGATGGGTAGTTATGTGCCTGCAAAACATGCTAGAATTGGAGTAGTGGATAAAATTTTCACAAGGGTTGGAGCTTCCGATAATATTTCGTCTGGCGAATCTACTTTTATGGTAGAGATGAATGAGACAGCAAGTATTCTAAACAATATTTCCGATCGAAGCCTAATCTTGCTAGACGAGATTGGTCGTGGTACAAGTACTTACGACGGAATATCAATTGCGTGGTCTATATCAGAGTTTCTTCACGAAAGCAAGGCAAGACCTAAAACCCTATTTGCCACACATTATCATGAATTAAATGATATGACTGATACTTTCGAAAGAATTAAAAACTACAATGTTTCAGTGAAAGAAGTTGGTGATGGTGTTATATTTATGAGAAAGCTTGTGCCGGGAGGAAGTCATCACAGTTTTGGAATTCATGTGGCTAAAATGGCTGGCATGCCGCACAAAGTTATATCGCGAGCTAATGATATTCTGAAGAAAATGGAAAAAAATCATACAGGAGATCCAAGCCCGAAGGTTGATTCTGAAGAATCGATGCAGTTGAGCTTTTTTCAATTAGACGATCCGACCTTGCTAAATATTAAGAGCGAAATTATGGATATTGACATTAATACCCTTACACCTGTTGAAGCTCTAATGAAGCTTAATGAAATAAAAAAGATGATTGGTGGATAGTTGTTTGTCATTCATTTTCACTAAGATAAAAGATTGAGTATTTAAAAAATATAAAAGTTTCATAAAAGGCTTGTGTACTTATAAAAAAGCTCATATATTTGCACTCGCAAAAAACAGATAAGTTCTTTGATTACATAACGATTTTTACGCGAAAGTAGCTCAGCGGTAGAGCACGACCTTGCCAAGGTCGGGGTCGCGGGTTCAATCCCCGTCTTTCGCTCAATAATCGCCTAGGTGGTGGAATTGGTAGACACGCTGGACTTAAAATCCAGTGAGCAGTAATGTTCGTATGGGTTCAAGTCCCATCCTAGGTACAAGAGTTCGATTAGAAATAATCGAATTTTTTAATGAATTAAACCCACATCACGCCCAGGTGGTGGAATTGGTAGACACGCTGGACTTAAAATCCAGTGGGCAGTAATGCCCGTATGGGTTCAAGTCCCATCCTGGGTACAAGAAGCTCAATCTTTAATTAGATTGGGCTTTTTTTTTGTGCGGTGCATAAAATAACTTGATCGAAATCGTAGCTTTTGCTAACACTTGGTTTATGCTTCGCTGTTTATGATACCTGCGGTATCTGTTTGTGGTGCTTGAGCACCTACTGCTTAAGCTTGCGTCATGTCTAGACATCAGGAAGTGCATACACCCGACAAAGCAGTGCTACTGGTACAATAAATCTATACTTCAAGGTTGACAAGGTTTCAAGCTCATAACCTTTTAACCTCGTAAGCTATTAACCTATTAAAATAACAGTAGAACTCTTATTTTTATGAGATTTAGTCATTACATATATATTTACATCTTGATTTATTCTAGGAGATTCTATTAAGTAGTTTCATTAACTGCTAAATCAACTATTGCTGCAGTTTGTCCTTCAGTTACACATATCAAACCAAAACGTAATGCTTGACTAGCTCTATATGCAAAAGACTCCCCGCCTGTAAGTTGTTTTAATTCGTATATGCTATACGAAAAGGAACAGCCACGAACTGTATAAGAATATCAGCCGACTTCGAAACTCGATTTTTTCAAGTTACAACTAAATTTTACGCGGGCTACAATGCCCATATTTACTGCTATTTAGGCTATTCTTTTTATACTTTGTTATGGGCTTTTTAGTGTTGTAAATAGTTCTTTTGTTGCATCATTCAATTTTACTTTTTAACTTCAGTTCTATTCCCATCAACATCATAACCTGGCTGATTAGCTAAATAATTAAACTTATATATCCCTGCAATTGCCACAAAAATAATGATTATTACAACACTAATTATTACCCATTTTATCGTTTTCTTCATGTTAAAATTAGTTTAAATTTAAAAAGTCTTCTAGTTCGTATCCAAATAGGTTTCTAGCAACTATTTTCCCATCTTTCAAAATTATATTTGACGGAACAGCATCTACCTGATATTGTTTTAGAATACTATCTTCTTGGGCTACCACTGCGTTTCAGCCCCTATGTGTTTTCAATGTTTTGCTCTCTATTTTTAAGAAGAAAAAATGGCGCTTTTTGAAGTAGTAGTCTACTATATTAAATGCTTTTTTCTGAATACAAAGGTAAGTGGTTTGAGCAAACTAGCTTTAGTTACCGGAGGTTTAGTTCAGCGCCTCTGCTATGACGCGTTTTAATGCGTTATAGCCATAGTTAGGTTTTGTTTTTTGTCTTCCACAGCATTCCTTCCTACTGTATAACAATATAAACTACTAGGGATAAAGTCATATATTAATCCGTCATCTTCTTTTATTCCCTCTATATTCAAAGTTGTTACTAAAGTCCGTTCTAAACCATTTTTCACACAAAATGATTTAAGGTTTGAAAGTTTACTTAAGCTTTTGACATATCTGTTACTCCATTTAATTTCAACTGCCCATATAGGCTTCTGTTTATCTGAAGATAAACTCACAATATCAACTTCCCCTTTATTCCATCTAGCATAATAAGGCTTAAAGTTAGAATTGTGGCTCCATTGAGAAAAAATTGCCGTCTCTACCATGTTTCCAATAAAGTCGTCAGTCGAGTTAATTGGGGAAAATAAAGCGCTTCGCAATGATGGATTTGTTAAGTAAATTTTAAATGAAGTCGCCCTCTTAAATTTTCTTGAATTTATATCTATTTTATTAATTACACGAATTAAAAAAGCAGCTTCTAAATACTCAATATATCTTTTAATTGTGTTTTTAGCAACACCAGAACTAATAGACAGTTCTTCATAAGTAAACTCATTTCCTGAGTTGTATGCTATTGTTGTAAATAATGAATTTAATTCTTGAACATCTTTTATACCATATAGACTAGGTAAATCACGTAATAGAACTTTGTCAATAATATCATTCCTTATATATCTTCCTGGATCTGCTTGAATTTCTTTTGATAAAGAAACCTCTGGATATCCTCCAAAATTAATATAATCTACAAAATGCTGGTTAAGTCCTTCAATATCATCTGTATGGTAATAATTCTTTATAATTCCATTCCATTCTTTTGATGTTAATGAAATAATATTAGATAAACCTTTTAAATCTATATATTCATGAAATGTCAGTGGAGGAAGCATAAAATCAGTAAATCTACCAGCCCCAGATTCATCACTTTTCAGTTTTAGTGCAGCAGCTGCTGAACCTGAAACAATAAATTTAATGTTGTGATAACTATCAACAAGTGTCTTTAAATGAACCTCCCAGTTTTTTAAATATTGAATTTCATCAAATATTACAAAAAGCTCTTCAGAAGGATGTTGATTAGACACTTCAAGATATAATAATAAAAGTTCTTCAAGAGATAACCCATTATAGATTGGATTTTCAACAGATAAATAGCATACTTTTTCAGGCTTATTGCCTTTGTCAATAAGGTCTTGGATAAGGTGGAATAACATTACGGTTTTTCCAATTCTCCTAGGGCCCATTAAAACAACAGCCCTTTTTATACTTCTTTCATAAATAAGCGGTGTGAAAAGATAAAAATATAGTCGTTTTTTCATTGAGGAATAATACTTATCAATGCTGCCTGTATCCCACCATGGGTTTTCAAATTTAATTTTATTTAGAATTTGGTCTTTTGAAAAAGATTTTAGAAGTCTCATGTTGAATTAGTTAGTTAATCTTATTTTACAAATATACAAACATAAAGTCAATCAGCTAATCTTATTTAGTTAAAGTTTAGAACAGAGTCAATAAACTAACCCTATTGAGTTAAGGTCAGGAATAAAGTCAGCCCACTAGTCTTATAAGTAACTAAAGTTTCGCACTTAAGAACGACACCTGATAATCAATACTATAAATAAATTCGATTAAATTAAAGAATGCACTGTCAGTTGATTACGTTATTCCATTTTTAGTTTGTTTTTTCATTTTTTGCTTGATCAAAAAACGAAACAAAACAATCAAGACTTCATGGAACGTGTCTAAAATTCTAATCCTCATTGGCTAAAGGAAAAAAACTCTCTTCGCTAGCGCTACGTTCA
>JAGLEB010000043.1 GCA_023145275.1 Flavobacteriales bacterium
AAACCTGTCATGTATTAAGTTTTAGGTGATTACAATAGGTGCGAAACTTTAGTTATATATAAAATAAAAAAAGTCAGCATAAAGATGCTGACTTTTAATATAAGGGGTGAAAGACGGGATTCGAACCCGCGACCCTCGGTACCACAAACCGATGCTCTAACCAACTGAGCTACAATCACCAAGTAATATGGTGTTTTGATAAAAATGGGGTGGAAGACGGGATTCGAACCCGCGACCCTCGGTACCACAAACCGATGCTCTAACCAACTGAGCTACAACCACCATGTTTAGCGGATGCAAATGTAGTAGAATAACGTTGATTAGACAAATAAATATTTATTTTTTTTATAGAATGAATTATGATCCTGGATACTGCATTTTAAGTAGTTGAAAAATAGTTATTTGGAAGCTCTTTTTTGATGTAAAAGCTATTGTTTAACAAAAATTTATGATAAAGATTATATTTTATCATTAATTTACGTGAGTAAAATCTTATTTTAAATTTATATCGTGATTCGTATATTTACATTAGTATTTATCATCTTTTCATTATTATTTGGTTCGTCGCTTTTTGCTCAAAACAAAAAAACTCTTTCTACTATGAGAGTTGATATAGCTCCAAATATTGATGGGAATCTAGATGAGAATATTTGGGAGAAATCTCAAAAAGCAATAAATTTTGTTATGTTAGAGCCTGGTGATGGTACGCCCGAGCGTGAAGCTCAAAGGACTGTTGTTCAGGTGCTTTATGATAATACTGCTATTTATATTGGGGCGACACTCTATGATGATGAACCTACGAAAATATTAAGAGAGTTAGGCCAAAGAGATGAAGGAGGTAAGAATACTGATATGTTTATTTTCTCTATTAATCCATATAACGATGGTCAGCAGGTCTTCAATTTTATAGTTACTGCAGCTGGTGTCCAAATGGATTCTAAATACACACAAGGAGACGAAGATGCTAATTGGAATGCTGTTTGGGATAGTAAGGTTGTTATTGGAGATAAGGGATGGGTAGTAGAAATTAAAATTCCATATTCAGAGTTGCGTTTTCCAGAGAAGAAAGAACAAATATGGGGTTTGAATTTTTTAAGGACTGTAAAAAGGCTTAATGAAGAATACACCTGGAATTACATAGATAAATCTGTCGGAGAATTTACTCAACACTACGGTGAGCTAAAGGGAATAACAGACATTAAGCCTCCAACAAGATTGAGTTTTATGCCGTATGTGTCTGGTTATGTTGATGACTATTCCGATAAAACTAATTTCAGTTATAATTTAGGGATGGATCTAAAGTATGGAATAAACGAAAGTTTCACTCTAGATATGACTCTTATTCCTGATTTTGGGCAGGCAGCTTACGACGAACAAGTATTAAATTTAGGCCCTTTTGAGGTTAGATACGATGAGAATAGACAATTTTTCACCGAAGGAACAGAGATGTTCAGTAAAGGTAATTTGTTTTATTCAAGAAGAATTGGTGGTGTTCCATCAAAATATTATGATGTACAATACGGTACGGATGCTGTAGAATTTGAGATACTAGAGAATCCATCGAAAACGCCACTTATTAATGCCACAAAAGTTTCCGGAAGAACAAAAGGAGGCTTAGGAGTTGGTGTATTCAATGCTATTACTAATTCTACAACTGCAAAAGTGAAGAGTAGGGATAGGGGCGAAGTAATTGAAATTGAGACCGAACCCTTAGCAAATTACAATGTTTTTGTATTAGATCAGAGGTTTAACAATAACTCATCTGTTACATTGATAAATACAAATGTGATGAGAAGTGGCGAGTTTAGAGACGCTAATGTTACAGGATTATTATTTGATATTTCTAACAAGGAAAATTCATATAAAGTTTTTGGAGAAGGTAAATACAGCTATATCGCAGAACAAATTGATAGTGTAAAACAAGGTTATCAAACTATGTTTGGTATTGAAAAAACCAAGGGTAAATTTAGATTTGAGCACGAAACTAGATTGACTAGTCAGAATTATGACAATACTGATCTAGGATTTATGAGATATAGTAATATTTGGGAAATAGATACGGATATTTCATATGAAATTTTCGAACCGACAGGTAACTTCAACTCGTTTAAATTTATATTTGGAGTATTTCACGACAGACAGTTTATGCCTGATCATTTTATTAAAGTAGACCTTCTATTAAGAGGAATGGCTACAACTCTTGACTTTTTCTCTTTTGGTGGGGATATTAGTGTGTCTCCTGTAGATAAAATAGATTTCTACGAGCCTAGAGTTGAAGGTAGATATTTGAGGATTCCGTCAAATGCAAAAATCGGGGGGTGGCTGTCTACTGACTTCAGAAAGAAATTTGCCATAGAAGTATATTCCGGGTATAGGAAATTTAGCGATTGGGATAAAGATTTTTTCTATTTTGGTATTGAGCCAAGATACAGGGTAAACGATAAATTTGTTTTGAACTTTGAATTAAGCAGATATGTGGTGAATAATGATGTTGGTTTCGTTGGTTTCGATAATAGTGATATTATTATGGGCTTTAGAGATCAGAAGATTTTAGAAAGTTCGGTGGGAAGCTCTTTCACGTTTAATAATAAAATGTCCATGAATCTTAATTTTAGACATTATTGGGCTGATATAGCGTATAGTGATTATAAAAAGCTAACTGACGATGGTTATTTAGATGACACAGGCTATAATAAAGAACATGATACTACTTTTAATTCTTGGAATGTAGACCTTAGCTATTCATGGTGGTTTGCTCCAGGAAGTCAGATAAGTGTTTTGTATCGTAATTCTTTACTCTCAGAATTCGAAACGTCCGGTTTTGATTATTTGGAGAATTTAGAAAAGATGTTTGACAATTCTCCTCAAAATGTTTTATCCATAAAACTTGTTTATTATCTTGATTATAACAATATAAGACAAATATTCTAGTTCTGTATTTTTAGGATCCTAAACATGTTATTGAATTGTTGTATATTTGCATGTTTTTTTAATAATCAGAATGAAGAAATTAATACTATTACTTATTATATCATTTCAATCTATCTTTGTTTTAGCACAAGAAAGTGTTAGTAATCTTGATGATAATGGTCTTAAACACGGTGTTTGGGTTAAGAGTTATGAAGGCTCTAAGCAGGCGAAAATCATTGGAGAGTTTAAGCATGGAAAAGAGGTGGGGGTTTTTAAATATTATTCAAAAAGTGGATTACTAATCGCCGAGAATTCCTTTAGTAATAATGGAAGTGTTTGCCATTCCAAAATGTATAATTCTCAGGGCTTGTTAACTGCCGAGGGTGATTATCATTCAAAAGTAAAAAATGGAGAATGGAAATATTACAGCTCGAGCTCATATCTTATCTTAAGTGAAAATTATATAGATGGCAAATTAAGTGGTACTAGAACTACTTACTATAAGGATGGCAAAATTACAGAGCTAGTACATTATAAAAATGGAGTTCTGAATGGACAATTATTGAGATATACCAACGAAGGAAAAATTATTGAGAATCTTTTGTATGTAGATGGAAAGTTAAATGGCGAAGGTAAATATTTCGATGTTGATGGTAAACTTGCATTATCTGGTATGTATAAGAATGATAAGAAGGTTGGAGATTGGAAACGATATAAGGCTGGAAAGTTTGTTGAGATATTTGATGTAAACAGAAAGAAAGAAAAAAAATAATTTATGAAAAAGGTTGTAGTTGGACTTTCTGGAGGTGTAGACTCTAGCGTTGCAGCTTATGTTCTTAAAGAGCAAGGTTATGATGTTATTGGTGTTTTTATGATTAATTGGCACGATACCTCTGTTACTATTTCAGATGAATGCCCGTGGCTAGAAGATTCTAATGATGCAATGATGGTTGCCGATAAACTCGGGATTCCCTTTCAGGTGGTCGACTTAAGCGAAAAGTATCATGATAAGGTTGTAGACTATATGTTTAGCGAATACGAAAAAGGTAGAACTCCTAATCCTGATGTTCTATGTAATCGTGAGATAAAATTTGCTGAATTCATGAAGGTGGCTATAGATTTGGGCGCCGATTTTGTTGCTACAGGTCATTATGCACGTAAAGAGGAAGAAGTAATAAACGGCGAGAGAGTATATAAATTAATAGCTGGGAAAGACAATAATAAAGATCAATCATATTTTCTGTGTCAACTGTCGAGTGAACAATTGGCAAAATCACTTTTTCCAATCGGCGAGATGACAAAACCTGAAGTTCGAGAGTTAGCTAAAGAACTAGATTTAGTTACTGCCGAAAAGAAAGATTCTCAAGGAATTTGCTTTGTTGGAAAAGTGAAATTACCTGATTTCTTAAAGCAAAAGCTTAAAGCTAAAGAAGGTAATATTGTAGAGATGTTGCGCGATAGTGAGAAGTATAAGTCTGTTCCTGAATCGTTTGATTCTAAAGAAGATGAATTAAAGTTTTTGTCTACTAGAATAGTTTATGCCGAAGGAGATGGACAAGTAGTAGGAAGTCATCAAGGAGCTCATTTCTTCACTAAAGGTCAAAGAAAAGGACTAGGAGTAGGGGGGAAAATAGAACCTCTTTTTGTAATTGAGACCGATGTGATTAATAATATTGTTTATACAGGGCAAGGTCATACTCATCCTGGTTTATTGCGTAGAGCACTTTTTATTACAAATGAGGAGTTACATTGGGTTAGAGAAGATCTAAAGCTTGCCGATGGCGAGACTATGGATGTTGATGCCCGAATTAGGTATAGGCAGCCATTACAAAAAGCTAAATTATATAAAGTAAATGAAGGTTTATATATAGAGTTCGAAAAATATCAATCAGCAATATCAGAAGGACAATTTGCTGCATGGTATATTGGAGAGGAACTTATAGGTTCTGGAGTCATTAATTAGGGTCTCTTAGATTGCTATGAAATTTTGCCATGGCGTATGAAAAACTTCAAGGTTGTGATGAATTAGGACATTTGGTCTCATTTATTAATTTTTTAACAACATAACATGCAAATAATTTTACTACTTTTGTGATAATGAATTTTACAGCATCTGACATAGCAGGAATTCTTCATGGGGAAATTGAAGGAAATCCAAACGTAACAGTCAATAATTTAGCAAAAATTGAAGAGGGGAAACCGGGTACTCTAACATTCTTGTCTAATCCGAAATATACATCCTTTATTTATTCTACAAATTCTTCTATAGTTATTGTAGCTAATGACTTTAAACCTGAAAAAGAGATAAGTGCAACTCTAATTAAGGTTGAGGATCCTTATCAAGCTTTTTCAACATTATTAGAGTATTACAATACGGTGAAACTTGATAAAGCAGGTATTGAGAAACCAGTATTTATCGCAGAATCAGCAAAATATGGCGATGGTATATATATCGGTGCTTTTGCCTATATTGGCGAGAATGTTGTTCTTGGTGAAAACGTAAAAATATATCCAAATGTTTTCATTGGCGATAATGTTAGTATAGGTGATGATACAACACTTTTTGCTGGAGTTAAAATATATTCCGAAACTATAATAGGAAAGAACTGTAATATTCATTCAGGAACTGTAATAGGTTCAGATGGGTTTGGTTTTGCACCTAATTCTGGAGATAAATTTTTAAAAATACCTCAAATTGGGAATGTTCTTATTGAAGATTTTGTAGAAATTGGAGCAGGATCAACAATCGATAGGGCAACTTTAGGGTCTACAATAATCCGACAAGGTGTTAAATTAGATAATCAAATACAGATAGCTCACAATGTAGAGATTGGGAAGAATACTGTTATTGCAGCACAAACTGGAATAGCTGGCTCGTCGAAAGTAGGAGAGAGATGTATGATTGGTGGCCAAGTTGGTATGGTTGGACATATTACTATTGGTGATGATGTGAAAATAGCTGCGCAAACTGGAATTAACTCGAGTGTAGGTAGTAATATTACAATACAAGGCACTCCAGCAATGCCAATAAACGATTTTAATAAGTCTTATGTTTATTTCAGGAAATTTCCTGAATTAGTGACTAGACTTAATCAATTAGAGAAAAATAATAATAAATAGTATATTAAGTATTTGTTATGAGTCAAAAGCAAAAAACATTAAAAGCGCCTGTATCGCTTACAGGAGTTGGTCTTCATACAGGAAAAGAAGTTAAAATTACATTTAATCCTGCTCCAGAAAATCATGGATTTAAATTCATGAGGACTGATTTGGAGGGAAATCCTGTAATTGAAGCAAATGCAAATTATGTTACAAATACACAGAGAGGAACTGTTCTTGAGAAAAATGGAGTAAAAGTTACTACTACAGAACATGCTTTAGCTGCACTTGTAGGTACAGATTTAGATAACGTTCTTATAGAGATGGACGGTCCTGAACCTCCAATTAAAGACGGTTCGTCTATTGAGTTCATTAATGCTATAGAGTCTGTTGGGGTTATTGAGCAAGATGCTGATAGAGAATACTACGAAATAAAGGAAGTTGTATCGTATACAGATCCAGATACAGGTAGTGAAATACTAGCAATGCCTTCAGATCATTTTTCAATAACAACAATGGTTGATTTTGGAACCAAGGTGTTAGGAACTCAAAATGCAACTCTAAATAGTATTGCTGATTTCAAGGAAGAGATATCTAACTCTAGAACATTTTCTTTTTTGCATGAACTAGAAACGTTGCTAGAGGCTGGCCTTATTAAGGGCGGAGACTTAAATAATGCAATTATATATGTTGATAAAAAGATTACCGATGAAACTCTAGTTAGATTAAAGAAGGTCTTTAATAAAGAAAGTATAACGGTAAAGCCTAACGGTATTTTAGATAACCTTACCTTGCACCACACTAATGAGGCTGCAAGACATAAGCTCTTAGATGTTATTGGTGATTTAGCTCTAGTAGGTAAAAGAATTAAGGGTAAAATTATCGCAAATAAGCCAGGACATTTTGTAAATACTCAATTTGCTAAAAAA
>JAGLEB010000044.1 GCA_023145275.1 Flavobacteriales bacterium
ACTTTAGTCCGAAAAGATATTCCACCGTTTACAAAAGCTGGGAAGGAACCTGTATCGTTTATTGGAATTAATTCTATTGGTTTGAGGCGTAGAGGTTTCGATTCAAAAAAAATTAATGCAATTCAAAGTATATATAGAATACTATTTCAAAAGAAAAATAATACTACTCAGGCTTTGTTAATCATAGAGGCTGAATTAGAAGCTACTCCAGAGAGAGACCATATTGTGATGTTCATAAGAGAGTCTCAAAGAGGAATAATGAAAGGATATAATCAATAATAATAAATAAAATGATGGCTAGTACTTCAGATATTAGAAATGGACTTTGTATTGTTCATAATGGTAATATATATAAAGTAATTGATTTTCAGCATGTAAAGCCTGGAAAAGGACCTGCTTTTGTTAGAACAAAAATGAGGAGCTTAACTACAGGAAAAGTTCTTGATAATACAATTCCAGCAGGGCATAAGATCGAAACGGTTAGAGTTGAGACTCGTAATTATCAGTTTCTATATAACGACGATCAAGGATATCACTTTATGAATCTAGATGATTATAATCAGATATTTCTTCAGGAAGAAACTATTGATTCTCCTCAGTTTTTGAAAGAAGGTAATAATGTTTCTATTGTATTTAATGCTGAGGATGAGTCGCCATTAACTTGTGATCTTCCTGCTCATGTAATTTTAGAAATAAAATCTACAGAGCCTGGAGTAAAAGGGAATACAGCTACTAATGCTACTAAACCTGCTGTATTAGAGACAGGAGCTAATATTAATGTTCCGCTGTTTATTAACGAAGGAGACAAGGTTAAAATTGACACTACAAAAGGTGCGTACATGGAAAGAATAAAAGAGTAATTTATTGTTTTTTAAAATATAGAGGGGCCATTTGGCCCCTTTTTTTATGAAAATAAGTAATGTTTAGTATGTGCTCTATTCTTAGGATTATGTCAGTTTTTATGTGTATTAGTCATTTGTTGAGTTAATTCTTTACTATATAGATATAATTAAGTAAATTTATTTACTTAATTATTAATCATTAAAAGCGGTATGGAAAATAAGATCTCGAGAATATTTCAATTAGATAAGCTTATTGAGAAGAACAATATTGATGCTGTTGTTGCAGGTAAAGAGAATGGGGAATGGCGAAAATACGGAACGCAAGAATTTAGAGAAACAGCTACAAATATTGCTTATGGTCTTTTAGATCTTGGAGTAGATAAAGGAGATATCGTTTCAATAATTTCGGCAAATAGGCCAGAATGGTTAATGGTTGATATGGGGATAGCTAAGTTGGGAGCGATAAATGCGCCAATCTATCCTAATATAAACAAAGAAGATTACGAATTTATTTTAGCTGACTGTAATGCGCAGGTAGTATTTGTTGGTGATAAAACTATATATGATAAAATTAAAGATATACCCAAAACTAATCCTAACATAAAAGCGGTTTATTCGTTTGATGATGTTGAAGGTGTAGAATCGTGGAAAAAACTTATTGAAAAGGGATCAAAAGCACCTTTGCCATCAAAGATTAAAGCTAATCAGATAGAGGTGAAAGAGGATGATCTATTTACATTGATTTATACATCAGGTACAACTGGGCAACCTAAAGGAGTGATGCTTTCTCATAAAAATGTTATTCATCAGTTAAATGCAATAGCAGATGGTTTTCCAAGTGAAGTAGGATGGAAGGCGTTGAGTTTCTTGCCATTGAACCATGTATTCGAAAGAGCAGTAACGTATTATTATTTGTCGCAAGGTATAAGTATTTGGTACGCCGAGAGCATTGAGTTGATAGGAGAGAATATGAAGGAGGTTCATCCACATATGTTTACCACAGTTCCTCGTTTGTTAGAAAAAGTATACGATAAGATTGTTTCAAAAGGAGGAACACTAAGTGGAGTGACAAGAGGTTTATTCTTTTGGGCTCTTAATTTGGGCTTGAAACATGAGTATGGTGGAAAAAATGGTATGCTCTATGAGTCTCAACTAAAAATTGCTAATAAAATTATTTTCAATAAATGGCGTGAAGCTTTAGGGGGTAGTATGGTAAGGATTTTTGTTGGAGCCGCAGCTTTACAGCCGCGACTAGCACGAGTTTTTACAGCTGCACAATTGCCTGTTTACGAGGGCTATGGTTTGTCCGAGACTTCGCCAGTGGTTGCAGTGAATATGCCTGGAAAGAATGGAAGTCATTATGGAACAGTTGGCCCGTTGTTACCTGGAGTTGAAGTGAAAATAGCAAAAGAGGAAGGTAAAGAAGAAGGTGAAGGAGAAATATTAGTAAAAGGGGCTAATGTAATGCTAGGATATTTTAACCAGCCAGAGCAAACCGCTGAAGTGATGAAAGGTGGTTGGTTCCATACTGGTGATATTGGTAAGATGGTAGATAATAAATTTCTGAAAATTACAGATAGGAAAAAAGAGATATTCAAAACTTCTGGAGGAAAATATATTGCTCCTCAAGTTATGGAGAACAGATTTAAAGAATCTATTTTTGTAGATCAAGTAATGGTTATTGGCGAAGGAGAGAAGCATCCAGCGGCATTTATAGTTCCATCTTTTGTAACTTTGCACGAGTGGTGTAAAAGACATAATATTGGTTACACATCTGACTCTAGGATGATAAAGGATTATAGGATTATAAAAAAGTTCGAAGAAGAAGTGGAGAAATATAATAAGGGTTTTGCAGGTCATGAGAGAGTTAAGAAATTTGTTCTTCTTTCAAATGTTTGGGGAATTGAAACAGGTGAATTAACAGCTACTCTTAAGCTAAAAAGGAAGCCTATTATTGAAAAATATAAAGCTGAATATGAAAAGATTTTTGGGTCGAATTTAATATAGAGTACTATCAGTCTTATAATGTTTATTGCCTCTAAAAAGGAAATTATTTGATTTCTTTTTTAGAGGTATTTTTTTTAGAAATCAATATGACTTTATTGCAAATCATTGATGTAAAAATACTATTTTAGCGCTGCTTTATTGAGGTGTTAATGCGTTTGTATTGTATGTATATAATGTGTTGATGTGGATATATAGTTATAGTGAAATAGATTTTTAACAAAAAAATAAACAAGAGATGAAGTTTTTTATTGACACAGCTAATTTAGAGCAAATTAAAGAGGCTGAAGAATTAGGTATTTTAGACGGTGTTACAACAAATCCTTCATTGATGGCAAAAGAAGGAATTACAGGTGCTGATAATATTATTAACCACTATAAGCAGATTTGTGAGATAGTAAATGGTGATGTTAGTGCTGAAGTAATTTCTACTGATTTCGAAGGGATGATAGAGGAAGGCGAAGCATTAGCTGATCTCCATCCAAACATTGTTGTAAAAGTACCAATGATAAAGGAGGGGATTAAAGCTATTAAATACTTTAGTTCGAAAGGAATTAGGACAAACTGTACTTTAGTGTTCTCAGTAGGTCAAGCATTGTTAGCAGCCAAGGCAGGAGCAACTTATGTATCTCCATTTATTGGGAGATTAGATGATATATCTACTGATGGTCTTCACTTAATTGAAGAGATAAGATTGGTTTATGATAACTACAGTTACGAAACTCAAATTCTAGCGGCATCAGTACGCCATACGATGCATATAATTGAATGTGCTAAAATTGGAGCAGATGTAATTACAGGTCCTCTGAAAGCTATAGAAGGTTTGTTGAAACATCCTTTAACCGATAGCGGTTTAGCTCAGTTTTTAGCTGATTATAACAAAGGTAATAAATAAGAAAAAGGAGTGTCGAAAGGCACTCCTTTTTGTTTTACTAATAATTTGGTAACTTTGTATACAGATTTTGTAACTTACTCTAAGTTATAGTTTCTTTAAATTATATATAAATGGCAGAAATAGTAAAAATATATCCTGAAAATCCCAACCCAAAAGAAATAGAGAAGGTTGTAAATGTATTGCGCAAAGGTGGTGTAATAATTTATCCTACCGATACAGTATATGGACTGGGGTGTGATATCACTAAGAATAAGGCGATGGAAAAAATTGCTAGAATTAAGGGAATGAAACTAGCTAAAGCTAACTTTTCTTTTGTATGCCATGATTTAAGCCATTTATCAGATTATACTAAACAGATTGATTCTAGAACCTATAAGCTCCTAAAAAGAACTCTTCCTGGTCCTTTTAC
>JAGLEB010000045.1 GCA_023145275.1 Flavobacteriales bacterium
ACAATGGGTCGTATATTCGACTATAAAGCTACCTATTCTCACTACCTTCAGCTTAGATCAGATAGAAGAGCTCATCAGGTTAAAGCTTACGAAGAACAACAGAAATTTATTGCTGATAATAGAGCATTTATTGAAAGGTTTAAGGGCACATATTCTAAAACTAATCAAGTTTCTTCGAGAGAAAGAATGTTGGAGAAATTAAAAATTGTCGAAATTGATGAGGTTGATAATTCATCATTAAGGTTGAAGTTTCCTCCAGCTCCAAGATCTGGTGATTTTCCTGTAATAGCGAAAGAATTAGCTAAAAATTATGGAGATAATAAGGTGTTTACAGATGTAAGCATGACTATCTCGAGAGGCGAAAAAGTTTCTTTCGTTGGTAGAAACGGTGAGGGAAAATCTACAATGATAAAAGCTATTTTGGGCGAAATTGATTTTAATGGAGCTTGTGATTTGGGGCATAATGCAAAAGTTGGATATTTCGCGCAGAATCAAGCTTCATTACTAGATCCTAATTTAACTGTGTTCCAAACTGTGGATGAAGTTGCAAAAGGTGATATAAGAACTCAGATTAAAAACATTCTTGGGAGATTCATGTTTGGAGGAGATGACATAGATAAAAAAGTTAGTATTCTTTCAGGAGGTGAAAAAACAAGGCTTGCTATGGTGAAATTACTATTAGAACCTGTAAATCTATTGATTCTTGATGAGCCAACAAACCACTTAGATTTAAAATCGAAGGATGTACTTAAAGAGGCTCTTTTAGAGTTTGATGGAACATTAATATTAGTCTCTCACGATAGAGACTTCTTGAGAGGATTGTCGAAAAAAGTTTTCGAATTTAAAGATGGTAGAGTTATAGAGCATTTCGAAACTATTGATGATTTCTTGGAACGCAATAGAATTGTTAGCCTTAAGGAAATAGATCTAAAAAAATAGTTTTATCAACCTGGTTGAGCTTATTCTATCTGCTTATTATAAATTTAGCACTAATGTATTCTCCTTTCAGGTACTCTCGTAATATATAAATGCCATTGTTTAACTTAGAAATATCTATTCTGTCATCTAGAATAATAATGTTTACTCTACGTCCACTGATATCGAATGCTTCTAGTTTTAGCTTAGATAAATTAGTCTTGTATTTTAGAAATAAATAATTATTTTCTTCAATTGGATTAGGATATACAACAAGCTTATTTTCGTGGGCAATTATCTCTGAAGAATCTAAAGCTAACCTAAGCCCTCCCGACATATTTCCAATTACAATATCAGGGTATTTGTCGTTGTTAATATCGCCAACAGATATTGTTGCTTTCTCGCCTTCATTACTCCCAAAAAAATTATAGCTAAACAATTCAAATACACTTTCAGGATTGGTAGATATATTTTTATATGCATAAGTAACACCTGTAATCGTTCCTAAGAGTAATAATTTGCCATATTTTGAATGATCTAAAATATCACTAGAAAGCCAAGCGCCTTGAACATCGATATTTGATAAATCGATATCTCCCCATTTTTTTGAAACTAATTGGAAGTTTGCTTCTTCTTTTGTCCCCTCATTTTTAAAGAAATGTAGATTGCCTTTCTTATTGCCGATGATTAGGTCTAGTAAGCCATCTTCGTCAATATCTACTAGCTTTGGCCTTGCAGAGTTGCCTACATCCACATCTAAGTATTGTGGATATTTAAATGTGTAGTTGCCATTTCCAGTACCTTCGAAATAGTGAATGAACCCATTAGTTTTGTCATCCTCATAACCGAGTATTATATCTGCTATTCCATCGTTGTTTAAGTCGCCAAATGTTGGGTAAATATCTACCCAAGGATATTGAGAAAAGTTTCCATAAT
>JAGLEB010000046.1 GCA_023145275.1 Flavobacteriales bacterium
TTAAATATAGCGTCTTAAATATTATTTCATTCTGTAAACCATTGAGTTTATTGTCATTCCAGCACCTACAGATGCAAATATAATATTGTCTCCAGAATTGAATTCGTGATCTTCAAATTCTCTTTTATTTATTAAGTCAAACAATGTTGGAACTGTTGCAACGGATGAATTTCCAAATTTACTAATTGTCATCGGCATGTAATTATCGGCAACTTTACCTTTATACAAACGTACAAAACGTTTCAGGATCTGCTCGTCCATCTTACCATTTGCTTGGTGGATAAGGAGTTTAGAAGTATCGTCTAAATGTATATTAGCATGGTCGAGTGATAACTTTATCGCATCAGGAACTTTCTTTAGAGCATATTCGTAAATCTTACGGCCTATCATTCTCATAAATGTGTTTTCAGGCTTGTATTCCTTGTTGAACGATCCATCATGGAATAAGAAATCTAATTCCTCGTTGTTGTCCGAAATAGTATTATGGCTAAGTATTCCATATTTATCATTACTGTATTCTGCAGATAATACTACAGCCCCAGCACCATCAGCGAATATCATTGAGTCTCTATCAAAAGGATCGATAACTCTCGAAAGTGTTTCAGAGCCTATTACAAGAATGTTCTTGGCCAAACCAGATTTAATGTAATTATCAGCCATTCTCATAGCCTCAATCCATCCCGGACATCCGTAAATTACATCGTATGGAATAACACTTCCATTTCTTATGTCTAATTTGTTCTTAACCTTAGCAGCTATAGAGGGCATGAAATCAGCTTGACTTCTGCCAAATTTAACGTCCCCAAAATTATGAGCCACTAAAATATAATCTAAATCGTTAGGATCTATCTTAGCATCGTCAATAGCTTTCTGTCCTGCAATTGCTGCAATATCAGAATTAACTAAATCGCTATCAACCCATCTTCTCTCCTCAATCTCTGTAATAGCTACAAATTTTTCAATAATAACGTCAGTTGGTGTTTCTAGTTTTTGCCCAGAAGCATCATAGAATTCCTTGTCCAAAAAATCTGAGTTTTTCACGATATTCTTTGGTACATGACTTCCAGAACCGATAATTACTGAGTTTAGGTGCTTTTTCATTGTTACTATCTTTACTTGTTATTGCATTTAACGGCATCCCAACAAGCTTCTGCAGCTTTGTTTATCTGGATGCTTGTTAAGTTTTTATTATGGTCTAAATGTAATTTTACCATTGTGATTATAGGGCCATAAATCAACCCTATTATTGTGTATAAAGGCAAATGCTTTATGTACTTATTTTTCTTTCCTTCTAGAAAAAATAAAAGAACTGGCGATAAAATTCTATTACTTTCTGCCCTTGTTAGTGTGCTTACGTAAGGAGCATATCTATGCTGCTCAATGAAAACAAACTCTGTAGGATTATCGTTGTAATAATTAATCATATTTACCCATAGCACTCTGAAACGCGTTTCGTAATCTGCAGTTTCGTCGTAGCCTTCGTACATCGCATTAATTATTCTCTTTTTTATTTCTATGAATAATTCATTTATTAGCTCCTCCTTGTTTTTGAAGTAACGATAAATAGTTCCAGCTCCTATAGATGCATTTTCTGCAATCATAGAAATTGGAGTACCGTGAAATCCATTCTTAGATAGTAGCCTAAGTGTGGTATTTAGTATCAGGGTCTTTTTATCTTGCTTAATAATAACTTGTTCCATAAAAGTAAATAAAGGAATGAATGTTCATTCCGTCTGCAAATAAAAGAAAAAAATATCTATAGGCAAAGTTAAACGCCTGATATTTTATATGATATATATTGTTTTTCGAAAATTTGTGTAAAAAAAAAGCCCGCATGCTTTTGTTCATGCGGGCTGAGAAATAGTTTTATTTATAGCCCAAATCTATACTGAACTCCGGTCATAAAGAATGTTTGTTCTGCAGAATATCCAAGTTCTCCTCTATACATCCAATTTGGAGATATTTCCCAATTGAAACCTACTTGAGTACTCCATGCATTTATTATCTCTTTCTTAATGCTGTAACTAACTTTACTTGGTGGGGCTTCATCTATTGCAACATATTTTTCGCCTAATGATTGATTTCTGCCTTCAAGAAAAGCCTTCTTTGTTCTCCAACCATCAGGTCGTGTTTCTTCTAACCAAATAATTTGATCTTCATTTCTAGTTATTCTAGTGTCGATACCAGTTAGAATACCGTCTTTCATTTCGGGGAAATATTCATTCAACATAA
>JAGLEB010000047.1 GCA_023145275.1 Flavobacteriales bacterium
TTGTAAAACTTGTTTTTATTGATTTGTCTACTCTTCTTATCCATAAAAATATTAAAGCCTATCACAACAAAGAAAAGCAAAACAAACTCGTGCCATCGTGTGCTTAGAGTTTCTTGGATACTAATGTCTTTTTCGTAAAAGGCTATTGCTACAATCGCAATAATATAGAAAATAATAAAGCTCAAACTTTTTAGAATTATCTTTTTTAGGTTGTATTTATTCATCCTACAAATATAGAGACTATTTCAACCTTATTATAGTTGTGGACTATAATAATTTCATGTGTTCATCGCCTTGCTAAAAAGGTATGTGAGATACTAGGAGTGTTGATTGTCCAACTCTCCGAGGATCTATGTATACTCGGAGGTTTACAAATTTGTAAAAAGCAAGCATATTTTTTTTGATAATAAATATTGAGGTATGTTGTGGTGTAAATTCTTCTTCAAAACCCTATAAATGTCATAGTATAAGAGGCTTTTAGGATTTATGTTTGCGCAACTTAAACAACTAAACTATATATAATGAATTTTAAATTTATTAAGAATGCATCTTTAGTTATTCTGCTCACAACAGTGATTGGAGCTTGTAATACTGAAGACAAAAAAGATATAAAAAAATCGAATCCACTGCTAGGCGAATTCACAGGTAAATATGGGACTGCTCCTTTTGACAAAATTAAAGCAGAGAATTTTGCACCTGCAATTGATGAAGGATTAAAAGAAGGAAGAGAAGAAATTGCGAAAATTGTAGATAACAAAGACGAAGCTACTTTCGAGAATACTATCGAAGCTCTTGAGTCGTCAGGTAGGTTATTGAGCAGAACAAGAACACTGTTGGGCCATTTAAATTCTGCAGAAACAAATAGTGAAATTCAAAAAATTCAAAGAGAGATATCGCCGCTTGTAACAGAATACTACAATGATATTCTACTTAACGAAAAACTTTTCGTAAGAATTAAAGCTGTTTATGATAACAAAGAAATTTTAAACTTAGATACTGAGCAAACTACTCTTTTAAATAATACATACAAATCATTTGCCAAAAATGGAGCTTCTCTTAATGGTGCTGATAAGGATAAGTTGAGAGAAATAAGCAAGGAACTTTCTAAGTTGTCTATTTTGTTTGGAGAACATACACTAGCCGAAACTAATGGAGAGTTTATTGAAGTAAAAGACCCAAATGAGCTATCTGGACTTCCAGTTGATGTTACTGAAAGAGCAAAAAAAGCCGCTATAGAAAAAGGATTGGACCAATCATGGGTTTTCACCATGCATGCACCAAGTTTCTCTCCAGTGATGAAATATGCCGATAGTAGATCTCTTAGAGAAAATATGTACAAGGCTTATAAGTCTCAAGGAAATCGTGGGAACGAAAATGACAACAGTCAAGTTGTAAAAGATATTGTTAAGCTGAGATACGAGAAGGCTAAGGTGCTTGGCTATGATAATTATGCAGACCTAGTATTAGCTGATAGAATGGCTGATTCTGCACCTCAAGTACTTGGTTTTTTAAATGATATCCTTGAATTGGCTTTGCCAGTTGCTGAGAAAGAAAAGAAGGATGTTGAAAAATTCATGAAGAAAAATGGTGCTGATTTTAAGCTTCAAGCTTGGGATTGGTCTTATTTCTCAAATAAGTTAAAAAAGGAAAAGTTTAATATAAACGATGCCGACCTTAAGCCATATTTCGAGATAAACAATGTACAGAAAGGTATGTTCGAAATAGCACATAAGTTATTTGGACTTACATTTACTCCGATGAGTGATATAGCTACTTGGCATAAGGATGTGAAAGTTTTCGACGTAAGAGATGAAGAAGGAAAGCACATTGCTGTATTTTATACCGACTATTTCCCTAGAGCAGGGAAAAGGGGTGGAGCATGGATGAATTCCTTGAGAAAACAAAGACTTCATGGATCTGAGAATATTCGTCCCCAAGTAATTAATATCTGTAATTTCACTCCTCCAAGTGATGATATGCCATCGTTATTGACTTTTAGAGAAGTAGAAACTATGTTTCACGAGTTTGGGCATGGCTTACACGGGATGCTTGCAGATACAAAGTATGCTCAGTTATCAGGGACTAGTGTATATAAGGATTTTGTAGAGTTGCCTTCTCAGATTTTGGAGAACTGGGTTAGTGAGCCTGAAGCCTTGAAGTTGTTTGCAAAACATTATAAAACTGGAGAAATAATACCAACTGAATTAGTAGATAAGATTTTGGCAAGCTCTAGCTTTAACGAAGGTTACGGAACTATTCGTCAACTTAGTTTTGGATTTCTTGATATGGAGTGGCACTCTCTTGATGCTGATGGTCTTGCTAATTTATTAAGCGTTTCGGATTTTGAAAGAGCTGCAATGGGGAAAACTGTTATCTTTCCTGAAGTAGATAATGATATTATGAGTACTCAGTTCGGACATTTATTTGCGGGGGGATATGCAGCTGGCTACTACAGCTATAAATGGGCAGAAGTTTTAGATGCCGATGCTTTTGAGGCTTTCAAAGAAAATGGTATTTTTGACCGCGCTACGGCTGATAGTTTTAAGGAGCATATATTAACGAAAGGCGGTACAGAACATCCTATGACGCTTTATAAAAGATTTAGAGGTGCAGAACCTACTCCAGAAGCTTTAGCGAGAAGAGCTGGTTTTATAAAATAGTCAGCAAATTTTGCTTGAAGACTTATTAAATTTTGAGTATTCGGGCAATCTATTTGGATAATATAAAATATTTCAAAGATGATTGATACAATGTTGAAACACCGAACTATCCGTAAATACAAAAATGAGAACATCTCGGATGGTGATTTGGAAAAGATATTAGAGGCGGGAATTAGAGCCTCAACAACGGGGAACATGCAACTTTATAGTATTGTTGTAACTCGCGACGAGGAGATGAAAGAAAAGCTTGCACCTTCTCATTTTAATCAAGCAATGGTGAAAAATGCGCCAGTAACGCTTACTTTCTGTGCAGATTTTAATCGTTTTAATAAATGGTGCGAGTTGAGGAATGCAGAACCTGGATATGATAATTTCTTATCTTTTTATACTGCATCTGTAGATGCTATATTAGTTGCTCAGAATGTTACTCTTGCTGCCGAAGAAATGGGATTTGGAATTTGTTACCTCGGTACAACAAACTACATGGCTCAGCAGATAATAGACACGCTTAATTTACCGAAAGGTGTTGTGCCTGTTACTACAATTACATTGGGCGTTCCTGATGAAGAACCAGAATTAGTAGATAGATTACCTCTTGATGGAGTAGTTCATTTCGAAGAGTATCAAGATTACACTTCTGACGACATTGATAGAATCTACGAAGAGAAAGAGGCTTTGCCATCTACAAAACAGTTTTTAGAAGAGAATAATAAAGAATCTCTTGCGCAGGTGTTTACTGATGTTAGATATACAAAAACAAATAATGTAGCCTTTTCGAATGCTCTTTTAGATGTGTTGAAAAAACAAGGCTTCATGAATCAGTAAATTTCAGGAGTCTTATAATATTGTAAAAGCTAGCTTCTTTTTGTTGAATTATTAACGAGAAAAAGCTAGTTTTTTTTAAGCTAAAAGATGTTGTATAGCTGTGAAAACTTTGTTCATAAACAAATGTGACTTATCAATATCATATTCACTATTTTCATACTTTTCACATATAATATAATAGTACAAAAATAATGGTAAAAGGCCGATTGCCCACTGCCAAAAGATATAAAGGAGATTATGAAACAATATTTGAATCTGATAGAGACAGTTTTAGAAAAAGGAGTTAAGAAAGAAGATAGAACAGGTACTGGTACTACGAGTGTTTTTGGACATCAGATGCGTTTCGATTTATCAGAAGGCTTTCCTATGATTACGACTAAGAAAGTTCATTTAAAATCTATTATTCATGAATTGCTTTGGTTTTTAGAGGGGGATACAAATATTAAGTACCTTACAGATAATGGTGTCAGAATTTGGAATGAATGGGCTGACGAGAATGGAGATTTAGGGCCTGTTTATGGTGCGCAGTGGCGTAGCTGGACCGGAGCTAAGGGACAAACGATAGACCAAATTACTCAAGCAATTGATCAGATAAAGAACAACCCTGATTCAAGAAGAATAATTGTTTCAGCATGGAATGTAGGCGAGTTAGATCAAATGGCACTAATGCCTTGTCATGCTTTCTTTCAATTTTATGTGGCTGATGGAAAACTGTCTTGTCAATTATATCAGCGAAGTGCAGATATCTTTTTAGGCGTACCATTTAATATAGCATCATATGCTTTGCTTACTATGATGATGGCACAGGTTACAGGATTAGAAGCAGGAGATTTTGTGCATACTTTTGGCGATGCGCACATATATTCAAACCATATGGAGCAAGTAGATTTACAACTCAGCAGAGAAATTAGAAAGCTTCCTACAATGAAGATTAATCCTAATGTTAAAAGTATTTTCGATTTTAAATTCGAAGATTTTGAATTAGAAGGATATGATCCACACCCACATATTAAGGGGGCAGTAGCTATTTAATGCTCTAAGGGAATACCTGTTTTTCACAATGGTGTATAAAAAACTTTAAGGTCGAGATAAATGACTGATTGCTACATCAAGTTTAGTGATGAGATTAGTGTTTTCTGATAGCCACTATTTAAATTAGAATTAGATATTATGATTGCACTCATCACAGGAGCCACTTCTGGCATAGGAATGGCTTCGGCCAAAAAACTGGCTAAACAAGGATACGATTTAATAATAACGGGTAGAAGAAAAGATAGACTCGATAAATTTTCGCTAGAATTAAAGTCGGACTTTAACATAGAAGTGTTGGCTCTAAATTTTGATGTTAGGAATAACGATGCAGTAGTCGAAAATATTGGGGGCTTAACGGAAGAATGGAAAAACATTGATGTACTGCTTAATAATGCCGGACTAGCAGCCGGCTTATCGCCGATTCAGGATGGACTAATATCAGATTGGGAGCAGATGATAGATACTAATGTCAAAGGTCTTTTATATGTCACGAAAATAGTATCGCAAACAATGATTACTCGCAAAAAAGGACATATTGTAAATATTGGTTCTATTGCCGGAAAAGAAGTTTATCCAAATGGTAATGTGTATTGTGGAACAAAGCACGCCGTGGATGCATTGACTAAGGGAATGCGTATAGATCTTGTGAAGTTCGGAATAAAAGTTTCGTCAATAGATCCGGGTATGGTTGATACTGAATTCTCCTTAGTTCGTTTAGGCGACAAAGAAAAAGCGGATGCTGTTTATGATGGGTTAACACCTCTGTATGCTGAAGATATAGCTGATGCTATAGATTTTATTATTAGTAGACCAGCTCATGTAAATATTAACGATATGATAATAATGCCAACCGCTCAGGCAAGTGCTGCTGTAGTGAAAAGGGAGTAATTTGTGCACAAAAAAAGGGCAGTATTAATAGTTGATAAAACTAAAATACTGCCCTTTTTTATGTTTTTTTTCTAGAAATAAAACTCTAAACCAAGATTTACAACATTGAATTCTTTAAACGAATAATCGCCATATATATTGAACACTCCTAGTGTAAGCTTTGTTCCGATTGTAGCGTTAAATCCACCATAAGTATAATCTCCATTAGCTGGATTTTCGTATGTCTCAGTTAGCTTATTTGTAGAATTATTAACATCAGTGTATACCACTTCGTAGGTCCCTTTCATATTATAGCCTCCTTCTGAAGTATTGTATCCAACTCCTCCATAAAAGTTTATTACCGGAAGATTTGTTGAAGCCATTAGTTGAAAAGACCATGATTGAGCATCAAAACTAGTTTTTTGATCTTCTCCATCCCAAGCGTAATCGTCTTCATTAGCAAAAACCCATTCGCCATAAGAAGATGTATAAGCAGCTAAAACACTTACATATACAGGTACTTTCCCCTCAAATGGAATGTACTGAAAAATATCGTGCTGTAAAGCAACTCCCCACGATCCAGCTCTAAAAGTATCATTTCCTAGTTTCGGTACAAATCGAGCTTTAATCTCTGTTCCCCAGCCAATACCCATTCCAGCTTGTAGCATTATATTAGGCGTTAAGTTTGTTCCAAGACCTGCTCCTGTAGGTGCTTCCATTGTTCTAGTATAATATGTTCCATTTCGGTACACAGTACCTGTCATATCTGGCATTACTGCTATCTCTCCAAAAATTGTAGCCAATTGGTTGTTTGGACTGTTTGTAGTGAATTGATTGCTTGGTGTAACTGTAAAATTCTCGTCGGATGATGGTACAAGAGCACCTGTACCACTTACTGAAATGTTAAAACCAAAGCGTTCGTGAGTTTCGGCAGTAGAATACCACGACGAACTAGACGAAACCATTATTCCTCTAATTGCAGGTCCTAAATAATCCGAAATTAAGGCAGAACTAGCATCTCCAGCAATTAGAAAGCGCTCGAAATTAAGGTGCCTACTCGGAGAACTATTAGATTTAGAGTATGAGTTAGCGCTTGATTGACCTGGTTGTGCAAATGCGTTTATAGAAAATAGCACTAAGGCTATAGAAATTATTTTTCTCATGATAGGTTTTAGATTAGTTTATTGATATTGTATAAGGAATTCTCATTTGAAGTCCTTCTCTCTTTATAAACGAGTTGTACTCTGAATAAATTTGATAAGCGTCACTACCCAATTCATATCTCAATAATGTCATACGAGCTTCGGCACTGAAACTCTCAAGTAATTTCTCTAGTTGATCTTCTTCTTTTGGAAAAGCGGTGATTCTATAACTTTCTAAATCAGCTTTTTTAGCAACATAAGATATTGCATCCTGAAGACTACCAATCTCGTCTACTAGTCCTATTTCTAGAGCGTCCGTAGCACTCCATACTCTTCCTTGTCCTATGCTATCAACTTGAGAAAACGACATTTTTCTTCCTTCTGCCACTTTGTTTACAAATGTTTTATACGTGTTCTCAACACCTACTAAAATAAGCTCTTTCATTTCTGTAGAAGCTCCTTTTTTTAGTGAAAACTCAAAGGCATGTTTGTTTGTACCTACCACCTCGCTTGTAATACCTATTGATTTTGCAGCACCTTCTAAATTTGGAAGCATCCCAAAAACACCAATCGATCCTGTGATAGTGTTTTCCTGAGCAAATATTTTGTCAGCACCACATGAAATATAGTAGCCACCCGAAGCTGCAACATTACCGTAAGAAGCTACATAAGGTTTTTCCTGCTTAAGAAGTTCTAACTCTCTCCAGATTAAATCACTTGACAATGCACTTCCACCAGGCGAATTTACTCTAAGAACAACAGCTTTCACTCTGTCGTTAGTTCTTAATTCTCTAATAGCATTAACCATGCTGTTAGGTTTAACAGTTTTTGACATTGATCCCGTCTCAAGATAAATTATCTCTCCTTCAGCGTATAATACAGCAATCTGATCTCTCGAGATGTCTTTCTTTTCTGAAGGTTTAGTATTCTTATAATCTTTAAATGAGATTAGAGATAATTTACTGTTTGATTCTTCTCCAATTACTGAGTTTACGTATGCTATAAATTCATCCCTGTAAGTAATCTGATCTATTAATCCAGCTTTAACTGCTTCGGAAGAAATATTTGTAATTCTTTCGTCTGCAATATTATTTAATTTTTCAATGGAAATATTACGTGATTTAGAAATGTCATTTAAATATACACTCCATATTGAGTTTATCAAACGCGAAGTCTGAAGTCTGTTAGCATCACTCATCTTATCAGCTAAGTAAGGCTCCACGGCACTTTTGAATTTACCATGACGAATAACATCAAACTTTGCTCCGAATTTTTCTTGAAACTTTTTGTAAAAAGTTATCTCAGCAGCCAATCCCTTAAATTCTAGACTCCCAACTGGGTTTAAGAATATAGAGTCTGAAACAGAGCTTAACCAATATCCTTTTTGTGTATAAATATCGGAGTATGCATAAATGAATTTTCCAGAAGTTTTGAAATCTAGGAGTTTTTTTCTAATTGCCGAAATATGTGCAGATCCAGCACCTACTAGACCACTTGACAATACGATACCTCTTATTTTTGGATCGTCTTTTGCTTTATCTATATTTTCTAATACCTCAAGAAGCTCCATAGGTTTTTCTTCGTCCTTGTTGAAAGAAGACAGTGCAGCAAAAGGATCATCGTCTACTTTGTCAAATATCTGTGCAGAGAAGTTGAGCTCTAAAACAGAATTGTCATCAATCTTAATAGACTTGTCGTCGCCCGAGAATGCTGAGCCAATACCAATTATTAGGAAAAAAAAGATTATCCATGATAAGAAAATACCGAATACCGTAGCTAAGGCATATTTGAAAAATTGTTTCATAACTTGAAAATGATTTAGTTCGACGAATATACTATATAGTTGATAAAATCTGTTTAATTAGGCTCACAATTATTACTTTAATTCCTACTTTTGCTCTCCACAGGAAATAATTGAAGTTTGATGCATGAGATTTATATTATAATGGGCTCTAATATTGGCGACAAGCGCCAATTTATTGATAGTGCTTCAGGTGAAATTATTTCTAAAATAGGAAGGATTACAAAATATTCCTCATTTTATCAAACCTCACCTTGGGGTTTCGAAAGTGAAGATGAATTTGTAAACAAAGTTATTTGTGTAAAATCTGATGTTGAACCGTTAGAGGTAATGATAAGGCTACTTGAGATTGAGAATGCGCTTGGCAGAGAAAGGAGTGATGATGTTAGTGGTTATCATTCAAGAACCATAGATTTAGATATCCTTTTGATTGACGATTTAATACTGAGTACTGAGAAACTTATTGTTCCCCATCCCCGTATGCAGGAACGAAAATTTGTACTTGTACCTTTAAATGAAATTGCTGCAGATGTAATTCATCCTATTGCCAAGATGACTATTTCTGAATTACTTAACTCTTGCAGCGATAAGGAGAGTGTAATAAAATTATAAAATTATAAGCTTGTAAATAATGCAGCATAATTTCATTGCAATAGAAGGGAATATTGGATCTGGAAAGACATCGTTAAGTACTATGATATCTGCCGGATTTGGAGCTAAACTTATTGTTGAGCAGTTTGCCGACAATCCATTTCTCCCTAAATTTTATGAAGACCCAAAAAAGTATGCTTTCCCACTAGAAATGTCCTTCCTTGCCGAAAGATATCAGCAGCTAAGTGAAGAAACATCTCAGCTTGATCTTTTTTCTCCTTTCATTATTTCTGATTACTATATGTTTAAGTCTTTGATTTTTGCTGAGGTGACTTTGGAACCTGAAGAATACGAGTTGTATAGAAAACTATTCTTTATGATGTACAACAATCTGACTAAACCAGATTTATTTGTATATCTACACCAAAACACAGATAGATTGCTCGAAAATATTCAGAAAAGAGGACGGTTATATGAGCAAGATATTCAAGCAAAGTACCTTGAGGATATTCATAAAGGTTACCTAGATTTTATAAGAAAACAGCCCGATATGAAGATTCTTGTTCTAGATATTAGTAATGTTGATTTTGTGAAAAACACTGAGGACTATAAAAAGATAACAAAGCTGATATTAAATACACAGTTCAAAGATAATTACACTTTTGTCAGCCTATAAAGTCTTCTAAATATTCCGTTATTCTTAATATTAAAATATAAAACTTGTAAATACTGTTATATCTAGTAAGTTACTATCTTACATAGTGACGTTATTTTGTGCGAGATAGTTTTAGACTGATACTTTGTTCGTGTTTAGATATTCTGCTGATTTTACACTACGATTAAAACGATATTTTAGATAAAAGCATGGCTTTCTGAGATAATAGATAGTCTATTACGAGATGAATATAAGCCATTTTCGTACTTCTAACTTACAGATTGACGATTCGGCAAATCGTAATGAATTAAGGTATATACTTTGTTAATTGACTTATCTTTGTTCCACTAAATTAAATGGAATAAAGGGATGCAAAACGAGTTAATAAAATTAGGAGAATCAATAAAAGGAGATATTTTTTTAGATGAATTTCAAAAGATAATATATTCTACGGATGCTTCGGCATATAGAGAAAAACCTATTGCGATTACTCGCCCTAAAGATAAAAGTGATTTACAAATAATCATTGATTTTGCGATAAAACACAATGTTAATTTAATTCCTCGTGCTGCCGGGACTTCATTAGCAGGGCAGGTTGTGGGAAATGGTATTATTGTTGATATTTCTAAGCATTTTAATGAGATTATCGAGATAAATCCTGAAGAGAAATATGCAATTGTTGAACCGGGAGTTGTACGCGATGAATTAAATATTGCTGTAAAAAAGTATGGTTTGTTTTTCGCTCCAGAAACTTCAACAGCTAATAGATGTATGATTGGCGGAATGCATGGGAATAATTCATGTGGGGCTAATGCATTGATTCACGGTAGCGTTAGAGAGCACGTTATATCATCGGAAGTTATCTTGAGTGATGGTTCTGAAGTTGAATTTAAGGATTTGACAAAAGAAGAGTTTGACGAAAAATTGAAGGGCAACACTCTAGAAAGTAAGTTATATACTAATATTTTCAACACACTTTGTTCTGAGGAGAATATTATTGAAATAGAAAGAGAATTTCCTGATAAGGCGATTAATAGACGAAACACTGGTTATGCTATTGACATGCTGATTGATAATCAAGTATTTTCTGATTCAAAAAAGCTTTTCAACTTTAATCAATTGTTAGCTGGTAGTGAGGGTACACTTGCCTTTACAACAAAGATTAAGGTTAATTTGGTAGATCTACCACCAGCTCATACCGGTTTAGTTTGTGTTCATATAGATTCAGTTGTTGAATCGGCAAAAGCTAATTTGATAGCATTGAAATTAAAACCAAATGCTGTAGAGTTGATGGATAATATTATTATCAACCTTACAAAGGATAATATTACTCAAAGCAAGAATAGATTTTTTATTCAGGGCGATCCTGGAGCATTATTGATAGTGGAGTTCAGTAAAGACTCTAAAGAAGAGTTAGAGCAAGTAGCTAAAAAACTCGAGGCTGATTTAAGAGCGCAAGGCTTAGGCTACCATTTTCCTCTTTTAGTAGGTGATGATGTGAAAAAAGTATGGGATTTACGTAAAGCGGGATTAGGGGTTTTAGGTAATATGCCTGGAGATGCAAAACCTGCTCCTGTTGTGGAAGACACAACTGTAAAGCCCGAAGATTTACCTGCATATTTAGAAGATGTTCAAGTAATATTGGATAAGAGAAAGTTAGAAAGTGTGTACTATGCACATATTTCAACTGGCGAAATACATATTAGACCCGTATTAAATTTAAAGACTGTTGAAGGTCGTGACATGTTTAAAACAATAGCTCTTGACTTTGCAGAACTTGTAAAAAAATATCGAGGGTCCTTAAGTGGAGAACACGGCGATGGAAGATTGAGAGGCGAATTTATTCCTTTTATGATTGGGAAAAAGAATTATGCATTGCTCGAGGAACTTAAGAAAACGTGGGATCCTAATGGGATTTTCAATCGCGATAAGATTGTAAATACTCCCTCTATGAATACCTTTTTGCGTTATGACGAGAGTTATAAAAAGCAGGATATTAAAACAGTTTTTGATTTTTCTAAAACAGAAGGATTTCAGAAAGCTGTGGAGAAATGTAATGGATCTGGAGATTGTAGAAAGAGCCATATTATTGGGGGGACAATGTGTCCAAGTTATCAGGCATCAAAGAATGAAAGTCAAACAACTCGTGCAAGAGCAAATATTCTTCGCGAATATATGTCACATTCAGATAAGGAAAATCCACTAGATCATAAAGAGATATACGATGTGATGGATTTATGCTTGAGCTGTAAGGCTTGTAAGTCTGAATGTCCTTCGAATGTTGATATTACTAAGCTTAAAGCAGAATTTCTCCAACATTATTACGATGATCACGGTGTGCCAATGCGTACAAGAATGATTGCTTATAATCCTGCAATAAATAAACTTATAAGCCCTATTTCTGCTATTTCAAATTTTGTACTTGACTTTCCTGTGATAGGAGGGATGATAACTTCGATGATTGGGTTTACTCCAAAAAGAAAAGTTCCTCATGTACATAGTGCTACAGTAACTAAGTATCATAAGAAACTAAGTCAGAATGCTGGAACAAAAGGTAAGGTATACTTGTTTAACGATGAGTTTACAAACTACAACGATCCTGATGTTGGTATTTATGCAATTAGATTGTTTAATGCCTTAGGTTATGAGGTTGTAATACCTAAGCACAGAGATTCAGCTAGGACTTTCTTGAGTAAAGGAATGATCAGAGAAGCTAAAAACTATGCAGTAGATAATGTTCTATTGTTGAAGGATTTAGTAAGCGAAGAAACTCCTTTGATAGGGGTAGAACCATCTGCTATTCTTGGGTTTAGAGATGAGTATCCTGAATTGGTTGGGAAGGATTTACAGGCAGAAGCAAGAGAACTTGGAAAAAATGCTCTATTATTCGAAGAGTGGTTTATGAGGGAAGTAAAGAAAGGAAATATTTCAAAAGATAGCTTTACCGAACTTGAGAAGATGACTAAGCTTCATGGACATTGTCACCAAAAAGCTGTTGCCTCAACACAGAATACTTTAGAAATGTTGAATTTCCCTATGAATTATAGGGCAGAGGAGATTCCAAGTGGATGTTGTGGTATGGCCGGGTCATTTGGTTATGAAAAAGAACATTACGATTTGTCAATGGCAATTGGTGAGTTAGTATTATTCCCAGCAGTTAGAGAAGCTGCTGCTGAGGTTGAAATTGCTGCCCCTGGTACAAGTTGTCGCCATCAGATTAAAGATGGTACGGGCGAAGTCGCAAATCATCCTATTGCTATAATGTATAATGCTTTGAAGTAGATAGTTCACCTTTTTTTTAGTAACTTTAGCTAATACCTTAAATCCATTTGTAGATTTAAGGTATTAGCTAATAAAACTGATTATGAGCAATAAGGCATTAATAGCAAAATTCTTTGAAGGGTTAAAACAGCAGGACTTAGATATGATGCTGAGTTGTTATCATGAAAATATTATTTTCAGCGACCCCGCTTTTGGAATACTTAGGAAGGAAAAAGTATTTACTATGTGGAAAAAGATACTTAAAGAGCCTAGAGATTTGCGTATTGAATACAGCTCAATCGAAGCTGATGAAGAAAATGGAAGTGCCAAATGGGAAGCATGGTATTCATTTAGTGTTACTGGGAAATTGGTACATAATAAGATAGAATCTAGGTTTGTTTTTAAGGATAACTTGATTGCCGAACAACACGATAGCTTCTTTCTGCGAAAATGGGCGGCCCAAGCATTTGGGTTAAAAGGTAGGCTGATAGGTGGAACTTCTTATTTTCGTGAACGGATACAGCATTTTACTATGAAAGCACTTGAAAGGTTTAATAAGAAGTAATTGTAATAACCCAATTACTTTGATATATAATAGGCTACATTTTTAAATAGAAATCTTTAGTAAGCTCAATGTACTCTTTTGTGTAAAGATGTCTCGAAATCTCTATAATCAATAAGTCTTCTGCTGTCTGTAATTTTGCAAATTGTAATTCTATTAAACTGCGTTTTATTTGCGTGTTTTCTGTGCCTTTTACTCGAGTTATTTTGCTTGGGTACAATTTGTTCAATTTGGCAATACCAATGAAAGATACTTCTGCATCGAAAGGGATAATAAATGAAGCTCTTCCGTTTTCTGATAAGTTTTTAGATGTAAAAGATAATAGTTCCGAAAAGCTCAAGCTGTCGGTATGTCTAGCTAAATTTCTGTTTTTATCAGTGGCTTTATAGGAGTTAATAAAGAATGGGGGGTTACTAACTATTAAGTCAAATGTGTTGTTAGGAGTATAATCTTGAAGGCTGGAATGAGTAGCTGAAATACGATGACCCCAAGTAGAATTTTCGAAATTCTCATTAGCCTGATGATAGGCATCTTCTTCTATCTCTATTGCGCAAACTGTAGTATTGCTTCTCTGAGCAAGCATAAGTGAAATTACGCCTGTTCCTGTTCCTATATCTAAAGAATTTCTAACATTTTCAACGTTAACCCACGCGCCAAGTAAAACTCCGTCGGTACCTACTTTCATAGATGTTTTATCTTGTTGTATAGTAAACTGTTTAAACTGGAACATCACAATTATGTAGCTGTGCAGTTGTTTGTTGTTTAGTTGTCAGCTCAACAGAAGACAGCTAAACAACAAGCATCCTACATGTAAAGATCTAACAATCCATCAGGAGTTTCAATCTCTACTCTTTTATTTTCTTTGTCAACCTTCTTAACCATAGCATCCATAGGAATCATAATTTCAGTTCCATTATTGTCTACTATCAGCATAGTCTGAGCATTTGAGTCGTCAACCAATTTCACGTCTCCAATGTTTCCGTGTTTAGTATCAACAACTTCATATCCTACTATCTCGTGATAATAGTAAGCATCGTCGTCAAGTTCTGGAAGGAATTCTATAGGTAAGAAGAGCTCAGATTTCATAATTCTATCTGCTTGTTCTTCAGTGTCTACACCTTCAAAATGAACTTTCATGAATCCTTTGTTCGTAAAGCTACTGCGTTCAAAAAAATATGGAACCAAATCTTCCCCGTGAGCGAGAAAGATTGATTCCAAATCTTCGTATTGTTCAGGTACGTCAGTATCTAATTTGATAATAACATCACCTTTGAACCCATGCTTACGGACGATCCACCCTACTAAAAAGCAATCCTCTTTAAGCATAAAATAATTTATTCTGCAGCTTCCTCAGTTCCTTCAGTAGCCTCCTCAGCAGGAGTTTCTTCTACAACAGGAGCATTTTTAGCAGCAATTGCTTCAGCACGCTTAGAACTTACTTCTTTATCTTTTGCAAGAGCAGCGTCTTTAGCATCAGATTTAGCTTTAGCGATAGAATCTGTAGTACCAGAAACCTTAGTATCTTTTTCAGACAACCATGCAGCAAATTTAGACGCTACTTGCTCTTCAGTTAAAGCACCTTTCTTCATTCCTTCTACTAGGTGTTTCTTCAATAAAGCTCCTTTGTAAGAAAGAATACGACGTGCAGTATCAGAAGGCTCAGCACCTTTCAATAACCACTCAACAGCTGAATCGAAGTTTAATTCGATAGTTGCTGGGTTTGTAATTGGGTTATATGTTCCCAACTTCTCGATGAAACGACCATCACGTTTTGATCTTGAATCTGCTACCACGATGTGGTAAAATGGACGAGCCTTACGCCCGTGTCTTTGCAATCTAATTCTAGTTGCCATAATGTATAATTATTTGTGGGTACTCGACCCTGTTATGTGAGGTACTCGACCTCGATTAATTTTTAACATGCTCTCCGATAAATGAAAAGCTCGCCTACAATGATCTGTAAGCGGCTGCAAAAGTAGTGATTATTTTTTTAATGTGCTAATTTACATTTAGTCACGTGTTGATCCTAAGTCTGTAATTCTTATTATTTTAAGTCGCAGTACCAAAATTCACTATCTATTCCTTCAGATACCTTGTATTTTTTCATAATTGTTTCACCAATATTTACCTTTATGGGATTGGAAAAAATAGGACCATCGAATACAAAAGAGTGAAACTCTCCATTTTCGCCACAAGGATCGACACCAAAAGGTAAAGAATCAATTAAGTCGTGATCTATTACTCTTCCACAAAATGATTTATCTAACAATCTAGCATTAGCACTTACGATAACAGCTTTGAACCCTGCGTCAACAAATTCTCTGACAAGTTCTAAAGTGTCTCTCTTCCAAATTGGAAAAATACCCTTAAGTCCAACTGATTTTAGTTGCTCCTCTCGGTATTTTCTTAAGTCTTCTAAAAATATATCTCCAAAAATTGATGAATCTATGCCTTTAGATTTAGCGTAATTCATCTCCTTAGTCATTGTTTTATTGTATTCTTCTAGGCTACTATCTTCTTTTATGAACACTTTTCTTAGAGGAAGCCCTATATTCTCAGCCTGTTGTTCTAGTAGATATTCTGGAACTCCATGCATGCTAATTCTCTTGTGCTCGGAACTCAACGATGTTAAAAGGTATTGTATATCAATATTACCTTCTTCTAGTACTTCCCATAGAGCAAAAGACGAATCTTTTCCGCCACTCCAATTATAGATAGCTTTTTGCATAAAAATTCTTTTAATGAGTGGCGAATATATGTATTTTTACAAAAAAATATTGAATTATGAATCGACAATCTATTCTTGATAAAACTAGAGATTATATAAAAGCAGAGTTAAGTGGAGACGGTACTGGACATGATTGGTGGCATATTCACCGGGTTACAAAAGTAGCGATGCAAATTGGTGTTAAAGAAAAAGCTGATTTATTTATTGTCGAACTTGGTGCTATGCTTCATGATTTAGGTGACTTTAAGTTTCATGATGGTGATATATCTATTGGTCCGAAGATGGTTACAAAATGGTTAAATAAAGTAGGTGCTGATAGTGTAACTATTGATAAGGTAGTTACAATTGTTGAGGAAATATCTTATAAGGGTGCTGGAGTAGATACTCCTATGAGTACTTTGGAGGGAACAGTTGTTCAAGATGCCGATAGATTAGATGCGATTGGAGCAATGGGAATAGCTAGAACTTTTGCGTACGGTGGAAGCAAAGGGAGGGAAATTCACAATCCTGATGTGCAGCCTGAAAATCACGATAATTTCGAAGCTTATAAGAATTCTAAAGGTCCGACAATCAATCATTTTTATGAGAAACTGTTGTTGCTTAAAGATAGAATGAATACAAATACTGCTCAGCAAATGGCAGAGAACCGCCATGTTTTTATGTTAGAGTATCTCGATGAGTTCCATAAAGAATGGGAAGGAGAGGCTTAAGGCTTAGCTTTGAAAACTACTTTTTTAATATTTGCATTGGATATTTTTTTTGAGGTTCTCCATTAATTTAATATTTGTCAATATCAACGCCTTAACGTTGTAAACGGCTGCATCTGATAACTCACTGAAAGGGTGAATTAAAGCCTGACAAACATTATTTACATTATATATTGCCAATCTGTAGTGGATCCCCATCGATATAGATGAAACAATCTATTGACCTTAGTTTCGCATAATTATAAGGCACTTCAAGCTAAACCAGTTATTTTGCAATATGGTTAGAATTACTCAGGCTAGTAAAGAAGTATAGATGAAAGCTACAAGGGTATATTGCCATGCTTCTTTTTAGGCAATTTAACAGCTTTGTTTTTAAGCATGTTAAATGCCCTTATTAATTTTTCTCTTGTATCTTGAGGGTCAATAATTTCGTCGATATATCCTCTTGACGTTGCGTTATATGGGTTTATCAATAATTCGGAATACTCGTCTTCTTTTTCTTTCCATTTTGCCTCAGGGTCTTCGGCATTTTTTATTTCACCTTTAAATATTATTTCCGCTGCACCTTTAGCACCCATCACTGCAATTTCTGCAGTAGGCCAAGCGTAATTCATGTCGGCACCAATGTGTTTAGAGTTCATCACATCGTAGGCTCCACCATATGCTTTTCTGATAATAACCGTAATTCGTGGTACTGTTGCTTCGCTAAATGCGTAGAGTAATTTTGCCCCGCTTGATATAATTGCATTCCACTCTTGATCGGTACCCGGTAAAAAACCAGGAACATCTTCGAAAACTAAGAGTGGGATATTAAAAGCATCGCAGAAACGTACAAATCTAGCAGCCTTGTTAGATGCTTTTATGTCTAATACTCCTGCTAAAATCATTGGCTGATTTGCAATTATTCCGATAGACCTTCCCGCAAGTCTCGCAAATCCAATGACTATATTTTCTGCAAAGGCTTTTTGTATTTCATAAAAGCTACCGTCATCGATGGTTCCGAGGATTACTTCCTTTATATCGTAAGGTTGATTAGCATTTTTTGGAATTATAGAGCATAGGTTAGGGCGTTTCTCACTTTCCTGAAATTCATAAGCTTGCATTGGAACATTATCTTCACAATTTTGTGGCATGTAGCTTAGAAGGGTTTTTATACCATTTAATAAATCTATTTCGTGCGCATAGCTTAGGTGAGAAACTCCTGATTTTGTTGAGTGGCTTTTAGCACCTCCTAACTCTTCGGCACTTATGGTTTCGTGAGTAACTGTTTTTACAACATTAGGTCCTGTAATAAACATATATGATGTTTGTTCGGTCATCAATACAAAATCTGTCAATGCTGGTGAATAAACTGCTCCACCGGCACACGGCCCCATAATAGCAGAGATCTGTGGTATAACACCACTAGCTTGGGTGTTTCTATAAAAAATTTCGGCATAAGCAGCCAGCGAAACAACTCCCTCTTGAATCCGCGCTCCTCCTGAATCATTTAGTCCAATAATGGGCGCCCCATTTTCGAATGCGAGATCCATAATCTTAACAATTTTTTCGGCATGTGCTTCAGCTAGAGATCCACCCAGAATAGTGAAATCTTGAGCAAAAACAAACACTGTGCGACCCTTGATTGTACCATATCCAGTAACAACACCATCACCATAGAATTCTTGCTTGTCTAAACCAAAGTTTACAGAACGATGAGTAACAAGTTTCCCAATCTCTTCAAAAGAGCCCTTGTCAAGTAAGAAATGTATTCTCTCTCTTGCTGTGAGTTTGCCTTTTGAGTGCTGTTTTTGAATTCTTTTTTCTCCCCCGCCCTCTTGTGCTTGTGCCCTCTTTTTATCTAGAATTTCAGATTTGCTTTTTCTTTCCATGCTGATTTATTGAAACTTACGAGTTTATAATTTAGCTATACTAAGATATTGATTTTTTGCTTCCCTAGAGCTTGAAAATCATTCAAAAATTTAGGTGGAGTACTTTTTATGTTATCAGACTTGTTATATAGGGCTAATAATAAGCAAGATAATTGTTTATATGATAGAATAGTTATACATTTAATTAGTGGCTATAAGAAAAAGTATCAGCCTCTTGGATGAGCTTGAAGTTTTTTATATGCCATGATATAATATATGGAGTTAAAAAAGAGACACTAATTAATAAAATTATATGGCGAGGTCGAAAAACATATTAATCGCTCCACTTAATTGGGGCTTGGGTCACGCTAGTAGGTGTATTCCAATTGTTCGACAACATATTGAGGAAGGGAATCGTGTTATTTTAGCTTCGGATGGCGAATCACTATTATTGCTACAAAAGGAATTTCCCAATCTCGAAACCGAGGAATTGCCTTCTTATGGAATAAATTATCCCAAAGGTCGACAGCTTATATGGCATCTGCTTAAAATGTCTAGTAGAATTCTGCAGACAATTAAATCAGAAAATAAAGTATTAGAGGGCTTAGTCGAAAAATACGATCTAGATCTTATTATTTCTGATAATAGGTTGGGAATGTATCACAAAGGAGTTCTGTCGATATATATTACCCATCAAACAAATATACAAGCAGGAAAATTTTCAAAAGTGGCGAATAAGGTTCATAACTATTATATGAAATACTTTAACGAAATTTGGGTTCCTGATTACGAATCAGATGTTTCGCTTGCAGGTGAATTGTCTAAATATTATGGAGGTCAAATTTGTAGGTATATTGGTCCATTAAGTAGATTTAAACTCAATAAGGAAATAAGAGAGAAGGATGGTAAAGTGCTAATATTATTGTCCGGACCTGAGCCACAAAGGAGCTATCTCCAAGAAATTATTTTTTCGCAGCTCGATGATCTAGATGTAGAGGTCGTAATTGTTAAAGGAGTTGTAAATGGTGATATAAAAGTATCTAAAAAAGATAAGACTACTATATATAATTACTTGACATCTGATATGCTTGAAAAGGAAATGATGGAGAGTTCTATGATTGTTGTAAGGTCTGGATATTCTACTATTATGGATTTATTCGCATTGAAAAAGAAAGCGTTTCTTATACCAACACCTGGCCAAAGCGAGCAGGAATATTTAGCGGAATACTTAAAAGAAATGAAAATTTGCAACTACAGTACCCAAGACTCCTTTAATTTGAAGGATGTTTTTGAAAAGTCTGCAGACTATAAAGGTTTTTCATCACTTGTCTAATTTTTATTTTTGTATTCAGGTAGCGAAAAAGAGAAAGTAGATCCTTTAGTGTATTCACTCTCGACATATATTTTTTCTCCATGGGCTTCTAAGATATGTTTTACTATAGATAAGCCAAGTCCTGAACCTCCTTCTTCTCTAGATCTGTGTCTGTCAATGCGATAAAAACGTTCGAATATCCTATTGAGGTGTATCTTTTTTATACCTTCTCCGTTATCTTTTACAGAAGTTAATATTTTATCATATTTATATTTAATAGTGATTATAGTCAATCCATTTTCTTCGCCATATTTTATGGAGTTAGAAATTAGATTCATCAATACCTGACCAATTTTTTCTTTATCGCCACTCACCATCACTGGAGTGAGTATTTTAGATTCTAAATGCAGAGACATCCCTTTAGTCTTACTTTTTATCTCTAGTAAGTCTATTGTTGCTTTTGCAAGTTCATCAATCGAAAAAACGTTGTTCTCGAGACCGAGATTCCCAGTTTCTAATTTAGTAATTAGGTCTAAGTCTTTGGCAATATTAATTAGTCTTTGTACCCCATTATTTGCTCTGTCTAGATACTTTTCTAAAAGTTCGGGTTCTTCAGATGCACCGTCTATCAGTGTCTCAATATATCCTTGAACAGTAAATAGAGGTGTTTTCAACTCGTGGGCCAAATTTCCAATAAACTCGCGCCTGAATGTTTCTTGAGCTCTAAGCGTCTCAATTTCTAAGCTTTTTGTCTCTGCAAATTTTATTACTTCTTTGCTAAGCGTTTCAAGGTCGGTAGTGATATTTTTCTTGTCAACGTCTTTAACGTCCAATATAGATACACTATCGTAAATCAAATTTATCTTTCGGTAAATATATTTTTCTACTCTAAACCTAATTATAAAGAATGAGGCAGAAAAGAAAAGGATAGATTGTATTATGGTTGATTTTATGTGGAATACGTCACCATCAAAATAGTCAACAGTTAATACCATCAGCATACTGAAGCTAGTAAGAATACTAGCAAGCTTTAAGGAGAACTTGTATGGCCTTTGGAAATATGGGATCTCATTACTGTCGCTCATTACTTATATTTCAAGTTTATAACCAACACCTTTAACCGTTTTAAAATACTGATCGCCAATTTTTTCTCTTAATTTTCTGATATGTACATCAATAGTTCTTCCACCTACAACAACTTCGTGTCCCCAAACTTTATCCAAAATCTCTTCACGTTTGAATACTTTTCCGGGTCTTGAACTCAATAACGATAGTAGTTCAAATTCTTTTTTAGGTAATAGCACTACCTCTCCATCTCTGTACACTTTGTACTCGTCTCGGTCGATTTTTATATTACCTACTTCAACTACATTTTCGCTTACCAAATTAGGCTTAACAGATAACCTTCTTAAAAGAGCATTAATCTTAGAGACTAAAACCCTCGGTTTTATAGGTTTAGTGATGTAGTCGTCAGCACCAGCATCGTACCCTGCTAGCTGCGAATAATCTTCGCCTCTAGCCGTTAGAAAAGTTATCAGAACATTCTCAAGCTGTGGAATTGTTCTAATGTTCTCACATACTTCAATACCATCCATCTCTGGCATCATAACATCTAAAATTATTAACTGAGGAAGATGCTTTTTTGCCTTTTCAAGACCTTCGATGCCATTATTTGCAGTAACTATATTGTAACCTTCTTTTTTTAGGTTATAGCCTACTATCTCAATAATATCTTGCTCGTCATCAACTAATAAGATAGTAATATCTTTTTTTTTCATTATGTATGATATTGTATTGTCATTTCAATTCGATTTCAAAAATAAATATAATAATTGATTTGCAGTACACTTTACAATCATTTAAACTTGGTAACATATGATTAATGTATTGTTCTTACTTAAATACGTGTCTCTGTATATTGTTAGATTATGCAGCTTATTTAATGTAAGAAATATTGTTTTTTAAACTTTTCACATAATGTATGTTGTATATCAAAAAAAACTATTATATTTGTATACAAGCAAATCGAAAGAGTTGCTTTTTCATGGTAAATTTGGGTAGTTGTTAAGGCTTGTAGAATCTCTGCAAGCCTTCTTTTTTTTATATAACCTTAAATCCGCATATGGATTTCTATTACAAAGCGGATCAACGATAATGGATCAACCATTATTTTTGGGGACTAGTCCATAACAACTGAGATGTTTGGCTTTGTCTCTATATACACAGCGTCACTTAGATTGACACCGCAACTATCTTCACAATACAATACACCTCGTTTAAACAAGAAGTGCGGTAGCACGATATACAAGTGCCACAGGCACAATAACCC
>JAGLEB010000048.1 GCA_023145275.1 Flavobacteriales bacterium
CTGCTTTTCGCAGGTATTGTACTAATCACGTTCACCTTTAGCTATATTTCAATATAAAAAAAGAAATGTTTGGTTTTTGTCCCTAGTTTTATGGTTGACCCTTTTAATCTAATGGTCACAAGATTAAAATTTAGATAATTATTCTTACGATAACAATACCAATTAGATACTGAAACGACCTTTTTAGATTGAAGTATTTTTTGATTATACCCTAAATCCATTTGCGGATTTAAGGTTATACAAATAAGCGAAGCAATTCATGAGTTCTTATCAAAAAAAATAGATAATAATTTTTTAAATTGAGTATAGCCGTAACTATACTAGTGTTTTTCTAAAGAAGTAGAATCAATAAAGACAAAAATATAAACGGTCATTTCAAAGTGTGTTGATGTAATATCTTATTTAGGATCAACTTGTGTTGATGTTATCCAAAAAATAAAGACTAGTACTCCAAAATAGGCCTTAATACGTATAGGTGAATTTATAAAATCTAAAAAAAAATATTTGTGTTTTACTCTGATAAATTTACGAGAAAGTGTAAAGTGTACATTTATAGGTGTTTAAAGTACAGAGGAGTGAGTTTTATATACTAATGAGCTAAATAAATATACCATGTAGTAGGTATTGCGATAGATGGTTTTGTTATATATATTTGTACTAGAAATATTACAAAAGCATAGTATTGGAAACACTTGTTTTGGATGAGATAGATATTTGAAGGGTTTAACTTAAAATGAATTTCTTAATAATATTTTTAGTTTTTTTACATTAAGATAGGAGAGGGTTAATTCTCTCTTCTATTTTTAAATATTAGTTATATCATAAACTTTATTTAAGATTATTCAATCTACATACCTCTTGGAAGTACTGTAATTTTTGAAAATACTCCCCATCAATTTAGATACTCACAAACACTAAATCCTTGTTCATTGATAAGTGGTTTAACTCTAAAAGACGTTTTGTAGTTTTATTTAGGTCTTGTACTAATATCAGCTGCTCGTCGTTTAGATTATCGTTTATCTCTATATCTATCATAAGGGTAAGTAGTTTTGTTAGGTCTATATCGTTTAAGTTTCCCTTAATGTTATTATTATCTAAATTATGTATAATATTTTTTATAACGGAAGCAAAGTTCTTGCTAATTAATGAATATGGTATTTGCTCTACTTTTGTTTTTTTAGTTAGTATAGCATAAACGAACCTATTGTAATTTTGACTAAACCTCTCGTGGGCTACCAGAAACTGTTTACCTATTGTCTTATTTAGCTGTTTAGATTTAGGCTCCGATTTCATCTTAGTATATAGCTCCTTTATTTGCATTCTACCTTGATAAGAGTTTAGCATATTAAGCCTTATCTTATCTTTATAAATTGAAATTCCATCAGCTTTTTCTAAGGTCGTTTTTATTACTAGTAGATCACTTTTTAGAGTATCTATCATTCTGTGCCTGATGTCGTTTTTACTCCAATTTGGCAGAATCAGAGAATTAGAAATAAGAACAATTATTGCAGTTACAATAGTTAAGAATAATCGTGTTAGAAAAATATCATTGGCTTTAAAATCATAAGACATAAGAAGTACAACTCCCATTGTTATAAAAACAACTGCTAATCCATATTCGTCTTTTATCATTACTACTGCCATGTAAATAGCGAAAATTATTGCACTTGGAACAACATAAACTGGAAATAATTCAATTATTGCAAATGAGATTATCAAACCTACCAACGTGCCACTAAGCCTCGCTATAGTTTGCTTTTTTGTGCCTCCGTGGTTGGGCTTCATGATCATTAGTATTGTCATTGGAATCCAGAAACCTTCAAATATATCAAAATAGGCAACCAAGAGTAAACTAAGTGTCAGAAGTATACTTATGTGAAGCGCAAATCTTACTGATGCTTGCTTTATGCTGATGCTTCTAAGAATATTGTGTCTGAAATTATCAAAACGATATAGGAAATCGAGCTTTTTGGTTTCAACCTTTTGCACTCGGTGTTTGAATAGTATTAGCGATTTAGAAAAATCTATTAATGTGCTTACTAGGTAGTCTATCTCATTGAATTTAACTCTTAAATTTTCGGACTGCTTTTGTTCTAGAAATACGTTTACTTCTTTGCTTAGACTATTTAGTAAATTATACTCTTTCTCAATCAATAGCAAAGAGTGCTTATCTTCGATAACTGTTTTTTCTAAAAGAGAAATTACTCTGATAAGTTGATTCTTCCACTTTTCAGAGATTCTGTAGAATGCATCATTCTCTTTGTATATTTTTAGATCTCTAAATTTCTTTAAAGAATGTAATGAGTTATTTAGTATTTGGATGTTTATAGCTATTTTGAATAGGTACTTGCCTTTTGTAGTAGAAAATATATCGCCGTACTTAAGTCCGTAAAGTACATTCATGATTTCTGCAAATCGTGAATTTTGCTTTATCTTGAATTTTTCAGAAATTATACCGTATTTATTTATGTCAAATTCAAGAATCTGCTTTGTTTGTTTTAGGTAGTCCTGTAGCTTATATTCTATTGTCTTATGTGTTTTCGTGGGCCAGAATAATAGCAAGCCTATTGCTGAAAATACCAGACCAGTAAGAATTGCAAAGATTCTTAAAGGTAATTCCTCAATATTAATAGGAGTGGTTAATGAAATTAAATAGAAATATTGGATTGGTACAAACGAAATGCTGTTTGGGGAGTCAATATAGTTGTAATAATTAAGCGAGAAAAATAGAAGGAAATTAAAAGGTATTGCCAAGTAGAAATGACTGCTGAAATATACAGATATTGTTACGAGAAAGATAATCTGTATTCCCACTATTGTCAGCGATTGCGCAATTCTACGCTTAAAACCAAAGTTCTTATGTTCTATAAACATAAATAGCCCCACTAAAGCCGATATTAAGGCCTCAGTTTCGTTAGCAAACTGTAGAGTAATAAAGTATGGAACAAGCATGTTTATCATGCCTTGAAGACCGTACAAGTATCTTCCGCGTTTAAACTTATTCTTTAAATTTGTGCTTATGTCTTTTACATTTAACATTTTTCAAAAATAAAACCCTTTGCCACGTAGACAAAGGGTTTAGTATAGATATTATCAATAATACTAATTGTATTTTGATGTATGTTGGTATAATTCTATTTGAAGCCTAATTTTGTTCTTACTCTCTTCAACACTTCAGAGCTAACTTGTCTTGCCTTTACAGCACCTTCTTCAAGAATATTGTCTAGCTCTTGCTTGTTATTCATGTAGTATTCAAACTTTTCTCTTGGTTCAGCGTATTTCTCTAAAATTAGGTTTAATAGAGCCGTTTTAGCATGGCCATATCCAAAGTTTCCAGCTGTGTAATTAGCTTTCATCTCTTCAATTTGTTCTTTATTAGCTAGGAGTGAGTAAATCGCAAAAACATTACAAGTGTTATAGTCCTTCGGATCTTCTAGCGCTGTGCTATCAGTCTTAATCCCCATAATTTGCTTTTTGAGCTGTTTCTTAGCTAAGAATATATTGATGAAATTATCTTTAGATTTGCTCATTTTAGCTCCATCAGTACCTGGAACATATTTTGACTCTTCGCTAATTTTAGCATCAGGAACAACAAATGTTTCTCCCATTTGGTGGTTGAAACGATTTGCCACATCCCGTGTCATCTCTAGGTGTTGTAGCTGATCTTTTCCAACAGGAACATAATGTGCATCATAAAGAAGAATGTCTGCGGCCATAAGCATAGGGTATGAAAATAAGCCAGAATTTACATCAGCTAGTCTATCGGCCTTATCTTTAAAAGAATGGGCTAGAGTAAGACGCTGATATGGAAAATAACAACTCAAATACCACGACAACTCTGTTGTTTCTGCGACATCGCTCTGACGGTAAAAAACAGTTTTTTCAGTATTTAAACCCATGGCAAGCCAAGTTGCAGCTACTGAGTAAGTGTTGTCACTCAATTCTTCTCCATCTTTTATTTGTGTTAGAGAATGCATGTCAGCAATAAAAAGAAACGATTCGTTTTTAGGGTCGTTTGCCATTGCAATTGCTGGTTCTATTGCTCCTAATAAATTCCCTAAGTGAGGAACGCCTGTGCTTTGTACTCCAGTAAGTATTCTTGCCATTATTTATATTTTTATAATCGACAAATTTAGGAAATTATCATTTAGAAGAAAGGTGTTTTAAAAAAAAAGAGACTAAAGCACAAATTGTGATAAAGTCTCTTAATAATTATTTAAATATATGTAGCCTTCCAAGAGGTGCTATTTAGAAAAATAACAGCTCTCAAAAATATTAAAGTCCACTATCAGCGAAGTATTTCATAAATTGAACTCGCTCTAAAACCATTGGGTTTTTTATTTTTCTCTGAGATAATTTGCCTCTAAAATCCTCAATAGTGTTATATCCTTTCTTGTCCATCCAAGTACTTAATTCCTCAAGTGTTTCTGTGATGTGTTTTTCGCCATTATTTAGTACTGCCGAAACCATTTGTACAGCATTAGCTCCAACAAGGATATTGCTAATTACATCTTTGCCACTGTGGATACCTGTAGAAGCAGCCAAATCGCACTGAACTCTATTGTTTAAAATCCCAATCCACCTAAGAGGCATACTGTTGTCAGAAGGCTTGCTGAAAATAGGTCCAGACACAATTGCTTCCTTTTCAATATCGATTGATGGAGAATAGAACTTGTTGAAAAGGACTAATCCTTTTATATCAGTAAATGACAGCTTTTGAGCAAAGTTTGCCATGGCCGAAAAATATGAACCTATTTTAAAAGAAACGGGTATAGAAACAGTTTTAGTTACTTTCTCTGCGATATCAAAATATATTTTCTCATATTCCTTTCCAGTCATCTCTTCATCAGAAGGTAAAAGGAACATGTTTATTTCAATAGCGTCTGCACCTGCACCTTCAACATCCTTTGCAAATTCTATCCACTCACTTGCTGAGGCACAATTTATACTAGCTATAACCGGGATGTCAACAGCCTCTTTAGTTTCCTTAATTAGATTTAAGTATGCTCCGATTGTATGTTTTTTAAGGTAGTAGCCAAGTTGCTGTTCTACTGCCTCATACGTTTCATACATATTGTTTAATCCCTGAGCATTGATGTCCATCAGTATTTGCTCTTCAAAGAGCGATTTTAGTACTACTGCTCCTGCTCCAGCAGCTTCGTGCTTTTTTATTCTTTCTACTGAATTGTTAAGCTCTGAACTCCCAATAATTATAGGGCTTTTCAAGTTTAAACCTAGGTAGCTTGTTGCTAAATTAGCCATTGTATATATATTTTATTCTTAATAAATTAGAAATCAAGCAGCAAAGGTACGAGAATTATATTGACTTATCTAGATGTTTTGCTTAGCTATCAGAGCAAAATAATTGAATGCCTTAAGGCAAGATTCCATCATTCCTAGTTTCGCTATGAGTGACGATATTAATTCTTTAGCTTCATTAATTATTATTTCTTCTTCTCATCGCCTTTACTTGGTTTGCTGTCTTCTTTCTTTTCCTCTTCTAGCTCTTCCTGCTCTTTTTCCTTTGCTCTCTGGTTAATACGGTCGTTAATATCTAGTTCTTCTCCTTCATTATCTTCGTGAAGAATAGATTCCTCTTGAGGTGCTAATTGTTCTGTTTTATTTGGTATTGTAACATCTTCACCCGATCTGTTTGCGCGATAGTGCGGTGACATTATCTCTACATTAGCTTTGTTGAATTCGTCTAAGATATTCTTATGTAACTCTGATTGAATTGTAACGTATTTATCTGCCATTGCTGTATATGCATTAATTTCATACGCAACATAAAAATCATCAAGACTCTTTTGCAACACAAAGGCTTCTTTTCCTGATTGCTCAATCAGACCATTAGTGTTTTTTGCTGCAGCGATAAGTAATTTATGAATTGTTCTCCAATCAATATCATATCCAATTGTAATTGTAGAGTGTATCACCAAGTTTGATCTTTCGGCAGCAGTTGAGAAATTCTTACTATGACCTGATAGTATTTTTGCATTAGGTATGGTAACAATTACATTCTTAGGTGTTCTGACCCTAGTAATTAAGAGGTTTTTCTGAACAACTATTCCTGTTACATCATCTGCTTCTATCCTGTCTCCAATCTGAAAAGGACGCATGTAGGTCATAACTAGTCCACTGAATGCATTTGAGATAACAGAAGTAGATCCTAGAGAGAAAATAAGACCTAAAAACATTGTTACGCCTTTGAATACGTCTGAACCTGACCCTGGTAGTAAAGGAAAGATAATTGTAACCAAAAAGGCGTATAAAAACAACTTTACTATATTTCCTGTTGGTTTGGCCCATTCAGTATAAAATCCATTGACATTTATATTCCCACGTTCAATTTCAGAAAATATAAAGTTTACTGCCTTAATGAAGACCTTAAAAATAAATAATATAACTACAATGTTTATGAAGTTAGGGATATAGTCTATAAAGCTGTGAATAAAGGACATGAAAGGATCGAAGACATATCCAAACATCTTGTCGCCAATTGATTTAGTGAAGTAAAATACACTAAAAATAGTTGGCAATATCATGTAGGTATAGAATGCAATAATTGCCCAATATAGCCACTTAATTAATAGTAGAAAATTATCTACAGCCTTTAGTTTATCTTCCTCTTTTATGCTGTAAATCTTTAATTTACGAGTTATTGTGTATATTATTTGGTCATTTGCATTAACCCATTTTATTATTCTGTGGTAGATGAATTTCATAAGTATGAAACTACCAATGTAAATTGCTATATAGATTAATACTTTCATTAGTTTTTTCCAAAGTGATCCGGGTTCTCTGTATTCTAGATAATCACCAAGTTCCTTCATGTAAGTATCTCCAATATATGATGGATCTTTATGAAAGTAGGTGTTGGTTTTTTCGCCGAATTCAATAATGGTACTACCCGAATATGTTACCAAAAAGAAGTCAGCACTATCCTTCACAGCTATTGAGTCTCTGTAAAAAACATCTTGTTTCAAAAGCTCTTGTAGTCTTCTTCTGCATAGCTTAGCATGGTCTGATATAGATGTAAGAGGACCTTGCTCAAAGGTGTTGAATATTGTATCTCCATCAATCACAACCGGAAAAGCCTTCTTGTTTCTGTATAGCTCCCCAATTGTTTTTATTTCTTTTTTCGAAATAATAGTATCCTTGGTATAGGTATCATCAGTTATTTTATCAATGATAGATTTGTCTTCAACATCTGTAGAATCCTGAGCATAGACAAATTGTATAAAAAATATGGATATGATTAGTAGTTTTAACCTTAGCATCTTATGTACAGAGTTTTATATTTATATAGAACATAAATATATAAAAAAAACAGTGACCATTTATTGATATTGTCAACAAATGGTCACTGCGAGTATTTTTTAACTAAGAATTATCTACTTGTATACTTTGTTTTCTATTTCTCCTTTTAGTAGTAGGTTCCCATTCTGTGCTAGAGATTTCATCTCATCTTCTCCCGGAAAAATTGCAACATTTCCTATAAATGAAACTTGTTCTTTGATGAGCTTGTTTAGATAGTCGCTTTTAGCCAATCCACCAGTTAAAATTATTCCATCCACTTTGCCATGAAGAACTGTTGCCATCGCTCCAATCTCCTTAGCTGTTTGATATGCCATCGCTTTGTAAACCATTTTGGCTTCTTTGTTCCCCGCAGCTGCATCTAATTCTATCTTATATGCGTCATTTGTTCCCATGTATGCCGTCATTCCACCTTTTCCTACAACCATTTTTAGCATCTCTGCTTGAGTGTATTCGCCACTGAAAGCTAGTTTTATCACATCGCCAATAGGAAGTGTTCCTGAACGTTCTGGCGAGAATGGTCCTTCACCATCAAGTGCTTGGTTTACATCTATTACTAGGCCTTTTTTGTGTGCTCCTACCGATATTCCTCCACCCATGTGAACAACTATTAAGTTTAAACTTTCGTAGTCTTTGCCTAGAGTCTTGGCATATGATCTAGCAATTGCTTTTTGATTTAAAGCGTGGAAAATAGATACTCTCTGAAATTTAGGGTGACCAGAATACCTAGCTACATCTTGAAGCTCATCAACAACTACAGGATCGGCAATATATGCTATTAGGCCTTCTTTTTCCTCTGTTATTTCATTAGCAATAAGTGCACCTAAATTTGAGGCATGCTGTCTTTGTGCAGTCTTTAGGTCGCTAACCATTAAGTCGTTTACCTTGTATATCCCCGACTCAATTGGTTTTAGTAAGCCACCGCGGGCAACAATCAAGTCAAGAGAATCTACAGTGAATCCTGCTTTGCTTATTTCGTCAATAATGATGTTTTTTCTAAAAGAAAGTTGATCGTCAATTGTTGTTATTTTCTCCAAATCTTCATTAGTGTGATGAAGGTTTTTCAAGAATACAGGGCTCTCATTCTCGTAAATTGCAATTTTCGTAGAAGTTGAACCTGGGTTTATTACTAATATCTTCTTAGTTATCATATCTTTAGTTTTACAAGTCAAAACTTGCTGCAGCAAGCATAATACTATTTAGTTTTGTGTCCTCATTATCGGCTCTCGAAGTTAGTACAATAGGAGCTGATGCGCCTACAACAACTGATGCAACTTTTGCATTAGCAAAGAATACAAACGATTTGTATAGCACGTTACCAGCTTCTATGTTTGGAACTAGTAAAACATCAGCATCTCCAGCAACCGGACCGGTTATTCCTTTGTGCTCTTTACTTTCGAAACTAATTGCATTGTCAAAAGCTAGAGGCCCATCGATAATACAGTTTCTAATTTGGCCACGACGTTCCATAATAGATAATAATGCAGCATCGAGTGTTGCTGGCATCTTTTCGTTGACCATCTCTACAGCTGCTAATGCTGCAATTTTAGGTTTTTTGACATTTAATTTTTGGAAGAAATCAACAGCGTTGTTTATTATTCCAATTTTGTCTTGAAGGTTTGGAGCTATATTCATTGCAACATCTGTGATTGCAAGAAGTTTGTGGTATTCGGGTATATCAAAAATAGCAAAGTGCGATAATAATGGCTTGTTTCTCAGTCCCCAATCTTTGTTTAAAACCCCTTTTAGCATTAGAGCTGTAGAAAGATATCCTTTCATTAAAATATCTGCATGGCCATCGTGTATAAGTTTAACAGATGTTTTTACGGTATCTTCTAAAGTTTGCTCATGAATAATTTCTACCCCATCAAGATCTAATCCTAGCTTTTCAGAAATTTGAATAATCTTATTTCTATCACCTACTAGTATACTTTCTATATAATGCTTCCTATGAGCTTCAATCACCGCTTCTATAGAATGTTCATCGCCTGCTGCACACAGTACTAGTTTCTTTCTTGTTTTTTGCTTTGAGAGAATTGCTTCTAAATCTGATAGTTTTCTTAACATTATATTGCGCGTTAAATCGTTTGGTGTTATAGTCCGAAACAAAACATTGTTGTTATTGTTTCCTTATGTTCAAATTGTAATTTTTACTTCACAAATTTATGAAAATGATAAGTGATTTCTATGTGTAGATATGTGATATATGATATGTTTAATAATTAGACTGATTTTATACGATTTAATGATGTTTGTAGTGGTTTAGTAGATAGATTCATAATTAATGGCTTGGAAGTATATTTTATAAATGTTAAGGCATTGACTTGTTAGGCTTAACTCATTCATTATTCATACTTTTGCATGCAATTTTGAAAAGATAATTAATAAATATTTTTTTTGTGGTGATAGAAAAATTGAATTATAGAAAAATTAGAACTTACTCTCTGCTTGGTTTATTGGCTTTGGGCTCTTGTTCTGTTTTAAAGAAACCTGAAACTGTTGCTGAACAAACTGATGCTTCTATTGTGGAGACAGTTGTGCTTGAAGATACATTATCAGCTGATATGAGTGAAGTTAGTGCAAATTATTATCCTGATAACTCTTTGCCTGATTCTATTTGGGAGAGCGATGAAGCCCTGCTACTGAAGGATATGGATAATGATGAATACATCTCTACAGTAAATAACACTTGGATGAATCAGTTGTATGAAGCTGGAGTGTTTAGCGATAGTGCCGTTGATGCATCAAGTCATAAAACCAATGTTTTACACGTTGATGATAGTATCATTAAAAGAAGACTTAATGAGCTTAACTTAGCAACACCAATGGATTTGGAGTATAATCCTATTGTTAAAAGTTATATAAATACATATTTGTATAAACGCTCATCTCAGATGGAAAGGATGATGGGGCTTGCTGAATATTATTATCCAATGTTTGAACAAATTTTAGATAAATATGATATTCCTTTAGAGTTGAAACATCTTGCTATTGTAGAGTCTGCTCTTAATCCTCGTGCAAAATCGAGAGTTGGAGCAAGTGGACTTTGGCAGTTTATGTATAGAACAGGAAAAGCGTATGATTTAAATGTTAGCTCATATGTCGACGAACGTTTCGATCCCTTAAAGGAAACTGAAGCCGCAGCTAGATATATGAAAAACCTTTATAAGATGATGGGTGACTGGAATCTTGTTTTGGCGGCATATAATTCGGGTCCAGGCAATGTAAAGAAAGCTATCAGACGATCTGGAGGACATAGAAACTACTGGTATATACGTCCGTATTTGCCTAGAGAAACTAGGGGCTATGTTCCTGCATTTATAGCTGTGAATTACGCTATGCATTACGGAAAAGAGCATAACCTTAAAGCTATATCTCCAAAGATTTCGTATTATAAAACTGATACAGTGAATGTAAAAGGAGTGTTGACATTTGAGCAAATTTCTAAGGAATTAAAGATTCCCATTTCTGAGTTAGAGTTTTTAAATCCTTCATACAAACTTAAGATAATACCAGATGTAGCTGATCGTGACTATAAATTAGTTTTACCTATTCAATATGTTGACGATTTTGTGAATAGAGAGGACTCTATATATGCTGTGGCATCTCGATTAAATGAAGAGAGTAAGGCTAAAATGCCTAAATATATCGAGGCTAATGACGTTATTAAATATCGCGTTAAAAGTGGTGATGTATTAGGTAAAATAGCCAATAAATATGGTGTTAGAGTTAGCGATATTAAACGTTGGAACAGAATTAAAGGTAATAATATTAGAGTAGGGCAGACGTTAACAATCTATCCGCGAAACTATAAAGCGAGTGTGGCTAGTTCTTCTAAAAGTAAGTCTAAGTCGAAGAAATCTTCACCTACTATTAAGAAAACAACAATAAAAGGAGGCTATGATACATATACTGTTAAGTCTGGAGATAGTCTTTGGCTAATAGCAAAAAAATATCCTGGTGTAAGTGCTGAGAATATCCAATCATGGAATGGCATTAGCAACTCAAAAGGTTTAAAGCCAGGAATGAAACTAAAAATTGCTCATCAAGGTTAGTGGTTTTGGTCTGATTTTTGGTGTAACAGAAATATCAAATAAACTTAGCTTGGCTATACCTTCACTAATGAGCTTGTAATAAAGTATTATTTGGTTAAAATATAAGCATTATGCAAAAAATAGTTTTATGGTCATTTATGGCTATCACGGTTTTAATGACATCGTCGTGTAATCTTTTTTCATCTGATAAGGATGGAGGAGAACGGATTTTACCATCTTCTAGTGGTTCAATTAACGAAATGATTGTTGTGATTAAACACGATTTATGGAAAGGGGAAGTAGGTACAGTTGTTAGGGATATCTTTGCTCAAGATATCGATGGCCTTCCGCAACCAGAACCACTATATAGAATAGCACAAGTTGATCCTGTTAACTTTGGAAGTGTATTTAAGAATGCCAGAAATATTTTAATTGTCGAGTTAAAACAGGGCGATAAGGCAAGTCTGAATATCCAGAAAAAGGTCTACGCCCAGCCACAAGTAGTAGAAACATTGACTGCAAATACGGAGGAAACTTTAATAAAAGCTCTTCGTAAGTATAAGGACGATTTGGTTAAGGAATTTCACGATCAAGATATAAAGAGTGTTCAGGCTAGATATAAAAGAATTTCAAACTATGATATTCCTTTTATAGAGGAGAAGGGGATATCTTTAATTCTTCCAATTAGTTATGAAAAAGTTCAAGTAAATGAAGATTTCTGGTGGTATAGAAGTAATATTAGGGAAGGTAGACTATACCCATCATTGAATTTCTTGCTTTACATTACACCTTTAAAATCAGATCTTGATTTAAGCGGGCAGAGTATTATTTCTATAAGAGATTCAATTGCGAAGAAATATGTTGGTGGTTCTGTTGATAGATCATATATGCAAACTGAGCTTAGGCCTACTTATGCGCCTACTATGAAAAACGTGTTAATTGATGGCAAAGTTGCTATTGAAACTCGCGGTCTTTGGATGGTAAAAGGCGATTTTATGGGCGGCCCTTTTGTTAGTTATACAATTTTCGACGAAGAGAATAAGAGGATAATAACAGCCGATGGCTTCGTGTATGCCGCTGGAACGAAGAAGAGAAATTATGTTTTCGAGATGGAGGCCATAATAAAAAGTATGAAAATAAAATAACTGTCTAGCAGTAAAAAAAAATAAGGCTGTATCAAATTTAAACTTGATACAGCCTTTTTTTTATAAAACCTATCTAAGATAAATCATTTTCTTTATCGTTTTCTGCCTTTCTTTCAAGCTCCTCTTGCAGTTCTTCTAGAACGGGTCTTACTGTACTGTCAGGAAGCTTAGCAATTTCAATATACATCAAGCCATCTATTGCATCGTTGAATTTAGGATCAACGTTGAACGCAATAATTCGGGCATTCTGTTTTACATATTTCTTCATTAACACAGGAAGTCTTAAACTTCCAGGCTCAATATCATCAATTATCTTATCGAATTTGTTTAAATCTGCCTTACTAGCATCAAAAACAAAATCCTTATCTGCATCTTTCAGCTTAACCTTATATTCTTTTTTAGGTCTTATAAACTGAGCAACATACGGATCGTAGAAATTAGATTTCATAAACTCAATCATCAATGATTTTGAAAAATTTGAAAACTGATTACTAATACTTACTCCACCAATAAGATACTTGTATTCTGGAAACTGAATTGTCATTGTAATTATTCCTTTCCAGAGTAAAAACAATGGCATTGGTTTTTGCTGATACTCTTTTACGATGAAAGCTCTACCCATTTCTATAGATTTAGACATCATATCATAAAGCTCGGGCTCAAATCTGAATAGTTCCTGTATGTAGAAACCGTTTATTCCAAATTTTTCGAAAATATCAATACCCATCCCCATTCTGTAGGCACCCGCAATTACTTGGTTTTGGGCGTCCCATAAGAATAAATGGTGGTAATATTCGTCGTACTTGTCTAGGTCAATCTCCTTGTTTGTTCCTTCGCCTACCTCTCTGAAAGTTACCTCTCTCAAACGCCCTATCTCAGTCAGAGTATTTGGTATCGCTTGTGAGTCAGTTAAGAATATTTCATAATTTTTACTCGATAATAGTCTCTTGCCGTTCTCTCTTAGAGAGTCTACTTCGTTTATTATATCTTGCTTAGGAATTGGCAGAATTATACTCTCAGGAGTCTTAGGAAAAGAAAATTTAGGAATATACTTGTCCTTGCTAGTTTTTTTAAATGCCTTTGCAAGTATGTAGGTTTTCTTACGCAAGAAATCACTAAAATCGCTTATCTCTTTATGCTCTTGTTGTTCTTTTAATAGTATAGCCTTTCCAATTCTAACTTTTATTACTCTCTTTTTCTGACTTAATACTTCAGAAGGTAATTTAGCAGTTCTTAATGTACTGTTTATAGCAGATAAAAAGTAAAATAGATTGCTGTTTTTAGCGTGGAAATATATAGGGATAATAGGGACTTTTAATTTTTTAATAAGCTTTACTGCTCCTTCTTCCCAATCCCTATCGATAATAGATTTTTCACCTTTTTTAAAAGTAGAAACCTCGCCCGCTGGAAAAATTCCTAGAGGATGACCTTCTTTAATATGTAAGATAGATTCTTTTAATCCGTTAAGACTCGATTTAGAGTCTTTGTGCCCTTCAAACGGATTTACAGGAACAACCATATCTTTCATCGGTTCAATCTTCTGTAGAAGAAAGTTTCCCATAACCTTAAAATCGCTTCTTTTTTCAAGTAAAAGCTTAAGAAGTAGAATGCCATCTAACGCTCCTAGTGGATGATTAGATATAGAGATGAAAGCACCATCTTTAGGAATTCTTCTCAAGTCATCTTCGTGGATCTCAAATTTAATATCGAAATCGTTTAATAGGTTTTCTAGGAACTCAACTCCTTCATATTTTTTATTCTTCTCGTAGACATCATTTATCTTATCAAGCATAAGTATCTTATATAGACTATAAGATATACCTTTGCCAATAAAACCAAGCTTATCTAGTTTTATTGCTTTAGCGATTTCGTCTACGTTAATTAATCCCATTTTTTGTTGTGTGAATTTTGTTGAGAACAAGCAAATATAATAATTAATGGCAAATAATTAAGAATCTATTTTATTATATACTGAGCTGTTTCTCTACTAAACTGCTTTAATAGTATAGTTTTACCTTCTTCGAAGGTGCTAATGTTATTGTCGTTATAATGACGAATTGTATAAAGTTTCACATCAACATTATATTTAATGCGGTATTTACTCTTTAATGAATCTAAAAAATCATCAAACAAAATGAATTTATCTTCTAAAATTAATGAAAAACTAATAGCAGAATTCTGAATCATATTTACATTTATCTTGAATTTAGATATCAGAGCAAAAATTTCACTAATATTTTCTTCAACAATAAAAGAGAAATCTAAGGCGGATATAGAAAGTAGTATCTGATTTTCTTTTAGTATGTAGCATGGTGTTATCGGATCCATTGTAGTTCCTTTTTTTATAACTGTGCCTTCTGCTTCGTCCTTATAGAAGTTTTTTACGTATAGTGGAATTTCTTTGTGTTGAAGGGGTTGTATTGTTTTAGGGTGGATAACCGAAGCCCCGTAGTACGATAATTCAATTGCCTCTCTGAATGAAATATGATTTAATAATGTTGTGTTCTTAAAGAATCTCGGATCGGCATTTAGTATTCCATCAACGTCTTTCCATACTGTTACACTCTCTGCATTAATACAATAAGCAAATATCGCTGCACTGTAATCAGATCCTTCTAAACCAAGTGTTGTGGTGAAATTATTGTCATCAGATCCGATGAAGCCTTGAGCAATTGTAATTGTATTTGGAGAAATGTTGTTTTTTACATTTTCGATAGTTGCATCCCAGTTAACATTAGCTTCTCTGTATTTGCTGTCGGTTTTTATAATGTTTCTCGAGTCTACCAATGTGTTGATTATGCCCATATGGTTTAGGTAATTGCTTGTAATACTTGTTGAAAGCAACTCTCCATAATTTACTACCTGGTCGTAAATAAATGCTCTCTTTGGTGATTTGTTGATGCTCAAGAATGTAGTTAAACTATTTTCTAGTTCTCTTATTATAGAAAAAATTTCGTGACTTTCATTCTCAAATAATTCATTAGAAATACTGCGATGATATTGAAATATTGAATGTAAGTAATCTTTTATACCATTAGAATTAGAAACATAGAGGTTTACAACCTTTTCAAAGGCTTTAGTAGTCTTGTCCATAGCTGAAATTACTACAATAGCCTCATTTTCCTTTTTTAGGATTCTTGCTAAGTTTTTTACACCTTCAGAATCTTTTACAGATGCACCCCCAAATTTATAGACTTTCATTTACTAAGCTTTTTTATTGATAAAAAAATGTAAATATTTTCGAGCAAAAATAATCCATTTTAAGATATAAAATTGGCTGCGAATGTTTTCTTTTTTATGTGTCTTGTAAACACTTAATGCACAGTTGTTAGAGTTTGTGAGATATGATAAACATTGATGTTGTTACTTTTTATTTTGCTAATTTCACGATATTTGGGCTACAACAAATAATATAATAAGAGAAGAGTATTATGGGAAATAATTCAACCATAGGGGAGTTTATTATCGAATCGCAAAACCATTTTAAATATACAAGTGGTGAGCTATCACGGCTTTTGAGTTCTATTAGATTAGCTGCGAAAGTTGTAAATCGTGAGGTTAACAAAGCTGGGCTAGTAGATATTCTTGGAGCCGAAGGGAGTGAGAATATTCAGGGAGAAGAGCAGCAAAAGCTTGATGTTTATGCTAATGATAAATTTATTGAGGCTCTTACAAGTAGAGAAGTAGTTTGTGGTATAGCCTCAGAAGAGAATGACGATTTTATCAGAATCGAGAATGGAGATAATATTGCCTCAAAATATGTGGTGTTGATGGATCCTCTCGACGGTTCGTCTAATATAGATGTAAATGTATCAGTGGGAAGTATTTTTTCTATATACCGAAGGGTTTCAGAAACGGGGTCGCCAGTTGTTTTAGAAGATTTTCTGCAGCCAGGTAGCGAGCAAGTCGCCGCTGGCTATGTCTTATATGGTTCGTCAACTATTATGGTTTATACAACTGGTCATGGTGTGAATGGCTTTACGCTCGATCCATCAATCGGTACTTTCTATCTGTCGCATCCAAATTTGAAGACTCCGGATAATGGTAATATATATTCGATTAACGAGGGTAACTATGTGCATTTCCCTCAGGGGGTAAAAGATTATTTAAAATACTGTCAAGAAGAAAAAGGTGAGAGACCTTACACCTCTAGATATATTGGGTCTTTAGTTTCGGACTTTCATAGAAATATGATAAAAGGGGGGATATATATATATCCTACGAGCACAAAAGCGCCAAACGGAAAACTTCGCTTGCTTTATGAGTGTAATCCGATTGCATTTTTAGCGGAACAGTCTGGAGCTATGGCTTCTGATGGATATCAAAGAATACTCGATATAAAACCTGAAGAACTGCATCAGCGTGTCCCGTTTTTTGTGGGGTCAAAAAATATGGTAATGAAGGCTATGGAGTTTATGGAGAATAGTTAATTTAGTATATTTCAAAATTAATCAAAATGTCAAGTATGCGAATAAAACACAGTGGAGCAAAGTATTCTGCAATTGTTGGGATAGGTGAGAGGTTGAAAGAGTTGGAGTTAGAGAGTGGAGATAAATATCTAAGACTTAACAGAGGCGTTCCTTCAGTTACTAATATAGATCTTAGTGAAATTGTGCCACTGATAGATTTTGATTCTCCAAGGATGAAAGTTTATCCGCCAAATTCTGGAATGGATGGGCTTAAAACAGCAATTAATAGTACTTACTTTAATGGAACTATTTACGAAGATAATATACACGTAAGTGCGGGAGGGATGAATGCCTTGGATATGGTTTTTAAAACTATTGATGTCGATAAGGTCTTCCTGCCTGAGTTCTATTGGGGAGCATATATTAATCTGATGAAGATTAATAGTGTAGAAAATTCAACATACTTTTCATTCGATGAATTAAAAGAAAATGCTGCATCATTAAAAGGCAATGCTGTATTGATTTGTGATCCAAATAACCCTATAGGTAACAAATATGAAGATCAGATGCTACTTGATTTAGTAAAAGAGTTGAATGATAATGATGTGATAGTGATTTGGGATAGTCCATATAGAAAAATATTTTCTAAAGATGGAGATATCTTTTATGAGCATCTTTCTGTATTTAAGAACGTAATAATAGTAGAAAGCTTTAGCAAATCAATTGGTCTAAGTGGACAGAGAATTGGTTTTATACACTCTATAGATACTGATTTTAATACTGAACTTAGTATTAATTTATTATACCAGAATAATGGAGTTAATGCTTTTGCTCAGATATTAGTCGAAAAAATTCTTACAAGTCCTCAAGGTCAAAAAGCAGCTATAGAGTTTCGTAGGAAGACAATTTCGGATATTAATAAAAATATTGAACTACTAAGAAAGAAAAATCTTCTTGCCGAAGAATTTTATCACGACTCAATTCCTATAGGTATTTTTGTGATTGTAAAACGGAGTGAAGCACAGTTGTTAGAATCTAAGATCGGAAGCGTAGGTCTATCGTATTTTACAAAAACAGAAAAAGAGAAGGTAAGTAATCTTTCGAGAATTTGTATTGCTGTGCCTCACAGTATATTAAAGGAGTATTTTAAATAGCTCGATACTTAAGTTTTTTCATTACCTTCATGATATATTATTAACAGGTATCTAAATGAAGAAACTTTTACCCATAATCATATTTTTATTATTTACACTTTCCACTGAAGGACAGGATAGACACTACTGGTATCAGCAATTTGGCGGTAGGTCAAGTATGTTGGGTGGAGCTGTTGTAGGTGATGTCAGAGATAATAGTGCTACGTTTTACAATCCTGCAGCATTAGGGTTTGTAAAAAACAATATGCTATCAATTAGTGCAAATGCCTATAGTATGGCATATTTCAATATTGACGATGCCTTGGGTGAAGGTGTTGATGTTAATGATTATCCTTTTTTAATATACCCACAGCTAATTGGTGGTTTTGTGCCATTTACCGAGAATCAAACTTGGAAATGGGGATATTCTCTTATGACTAGGAATAATAGTAGCTACACAATATTTGCTCGCTATGAAGATACAAGAAATGCTTTTGAGAATATTCAGGGTGATGAGAGGTTTATTGCTGGCTACCAAGTACAAGCACTAAAACAAGAACAGTGGGGAGGAGTAACACTTGGTAGAATGATTAATGAACATTGGTCTTTTGGAACATCAATGTTTATTTCATATAAATCTGTTTCAGGTTCTGAGAGTGTTTTTTATAAGGCTTTTCCACAAACTGATGAGCCAATTGATGAAGAAGGAAATAGAGTGCCTTTTTATGTTGCAAAATTAGGAGAGAGTAGATATTACGATATCCCAATTGTAAATATTATTTGGAAACTTGGATTTGCTGGAGTCTATGACGATTGGAATTTTGGTTTCACCTCTACCTTGCCAGCTATAAATTTATGGTTTATGAACTATGGCGATGTACAAAGAGAGCTGGAGATTAGTAATCTTAATTTAGAGGGAGGTTTCTTAACAGATTATTTAGAAATTGGCCGTCTAACCGGACAAAAGACAAAGGCTATTACTCCATTATCATTTGCAGCTGGAGTTTCGAAGAAAATACCCAAAGGGAAAATACTTTTTAGCACAGAGTATTTTTTCAAAGTCGCTACTCATAATATTTTAGAGGCTAGTAATGATGTTGAGTATATTAATACTCCTGGCTTGTCTTTAGAACGAACTCCTAATCTAAATGTAACTGAAGCATATAAAGCTGTTTTAAATATGTCAGTGGCCTTAGAATATGAGGTCCTCGAAAGTTGGAATTTATTAACATCGCTTCGTACTGACTTTAATAATCACGAAGATATAGCCTATGAGGATGAAGAGCCAATAGAACCATATTTTTCGCCGTGGGATCTATATCATTTTACTTTAGGAACACAGCATATAGGTGAGAAAAGTAATCTTACCGCTGGTGTTCAATATTCTTTTGGCTTCGGAAGTACAGAGCAATATCAAAACTTTACAGATAAAGATAATTCAATAGGTGGAGTTTTTAATCCTAACTTAAATGATATGAGCTATCAGTATCATGGTTTTACAGTTACAATTAGTTATGCTTATAAATTTGCTGAGTAGAGTGGACTATCGCCAATAGATGTGAATATTAAGTGCAATCCCGATGTATAAAGTATATAAACTTTCTTTTGTTTATACCACAGTGCACTAACTTCAAAGGATGTTAGTGAGTACTCTGATATGACTTATATACTTTTTGATCTGATGATGTTTTAATTGTTGTTTTTGTTTGAGTTGTTGGCTGTATAGCTGATTGTGATCTATAATATTTTCTTATTACAATAATTCAGACTCACAATAATAAATCAAAAATCATTAATCATAAGTTTCTTTCAATAAATAAGGCTGCCTCTACTTTGTTGAGGCAGCCTTATTAGGTTAATTTTTAGAAATTTACTCCTTATAGAATATCAATAATAACTGATTAGTTGTGAGATGCTTTTCCATTGTTACTCTCGCCTTTTGATACCTCAGAAAAGAAAACAATTTCATCTCCTCCATCTGTTTTACGGCCAACAGTTTCAATTTGATCACTCTCAACTGCTGGAATTTCTATTTCTGCAATTAAAGTTCCTGAAGTATTAAAAATAAATACCCAATCTCCTGATTTTCCTAAACCAAATACTGGAACATTAGGATCATCTGAGCCTTTATAAACGTCAAATACTTTGAAGCCTTTTGCTGGAACAATTGTTCCGGCTGGAAAAGAAAATTCTTTTTCAGGTTTTTTTGCATCATCATTCATCGTATACCCTGTAAGATCTATGTCAACATCACTACTATTGTATAGCTCAATGAAATCTTTAGTCTCATCCCAAGGAAGAGGATTCACAACATTTTTTTGGTTGTTGGTAAATACTTCATTCACGAATAAACCAATATCATTTGTTACCGGCTGGCGGGCTTCTCCTTTATTTTCGCCATCCTTAGTGTGTTGTGCAAAAATCATCCACTCAGCATCACCATCACTAGTGCGGCCATAGCTCTCAAGTTCTTTTAAACTCGGGCATGCTATACTGTCTATCACATTCATTTCTGCATCTGCTAAAACAACATATTCGTCCGGCCCCTTGCTTAACCCAAATATAGGATAGCTTGTTGGATCAGAGTGTAATTCATACTTGTCACACTCAATAAGTAAACGTTCTTTGTTTCCTATGCTTGTGTTCGAAGGAAAAGTAAATGCTTCTTCTCTGCCACCTGCTTCCCATAGCTTAAATCCTGTTAGATCAATGGTTTTACCTGTATTGTTGTACAATTCTATGAAATCTAAATCTCCTATTTCTTTTTGTGGGCTCCATGTGTAAACTTCGTTGATTACTAAATCTCCATTTACTGGTGTTTCTTCAGAATCCTTCTCACAAGAAGAATTAAGCATTGCCACTATAGCTAATGCCACTGTAGCTAGTTTGTTTATTTTCATCTGTTTCAATTTTACCTTTAGGTTAGATACTACATTTATTATTAAGTATCAGTTAAATTCAATGAAGGTAAAACTACTTATATTTACAATGTTATGGGGTTGAGTTTGATATGATTTTTGTCATTGAGTTTGTATTAATCCATCCATAGTTCATATGTTTAATATTATAAACTTTGGCTTAGTTTTAGAGGAGGCAGTTGAAAAGAACAGTACCTGTAATATTTGGACATGACTCTCTACTAACAACTTAAGTGAAAATGAAGTATACAACCGGAGTCTTTTACTTTCATATACAATAATCTTATTTATCTTGATGCTATCTACTCGCTTTGGAATCTTTAATCCTGTATTTTTATCGAAGAAACGGTAGTAAGTTTTGGTGCTAAGTGAGTGCTTAAAGTACCTTTTTTTATGAGAAATGTAGATCAAACTCTTCTTGTTTAAATTTTTTGGATGGTTTAATTTAATTTCATTTTTCATCTTAACGTCTGTTGTGACTGGAACCCATGTAATTACAAGATGTAAAGCTGAAAATCATCCATTGCCATTACAAATAATATAACTATATTTGCACCCGCTTATCAGAACGATAAGTTTTACATAATAATTATTTAAATAATATTGGCATGTATTTAACAGCTGAAAAGAAAAGAGAGATCTTCGCAAAGTACGGAGCAAACGAGACTAACACAGGTTCTGCTGAAGGTCAAATAGCATTGTTTACTTTCCGTATCAACCACCTAACTGAGCACTTGAAAAGAAATCGTAAAGATTTTAATACTGAGCGTTCTCTAGTTAAATTGGTAGGTAAGCGTCGTTCATTACTTGATTATATGATCAAGAATGATATCGCTAAATACCGTGAATTGATTAAAGATCTTGGAATTAGAAAATAATCTAATCAACTTATTAGTTAAAAGAGGCTTCATTTTTGGAGCCTCTTTTTTTTTGGTGTGTGCCGTGTATGGGAAATAACTAGTCGGTGCAAGTCCGATATGGGGGTTTGTAACTTCCAACCATTAGCTGAGAGCAAGGGTGTCGTGGGTGACTGCGAATCTGAAGGAAGCTTCAAGCAAATTTCCGAACCGAGGAATACGAATATCATCAGGCATACCTGATTAGGATGAGTTCGTAAAACAAAGTCCTATAGTTACACGGAAAGTCAGGGTGTAAATGATGCGGTTACATGGAAAGAAATTAATTGACTTACCGCGGGAGATCTCACAGTCGTAATTCACTAAAAGCGAATTATGGTCGTAAAAGGTTAGTTGTGAGAGGATAGATAGGAAACTAATCACTATCTTCCTACTCGATTAATGATATATTCTAAATTGTAATCTAAATTGCGTTTTATTGCAGTTAAGAAGAACTAAATTTTCACTTTTATCTTTCGAAATATTGTAATATTTATAAAATCTCTTATTTAATTATTGTTTTCATATTTATTCTTGGTTAAATTATGTAATTCAATAAAATCAGCGACATAAGCTGTTTGTATATTGCCTACCCCCCTTATTTTTACATATATTTGCTCCCGCAATGGGTAAAAACACATATTACCCCATCAAATTTACAACTATGACCAAAAATAACGCAACTACTTCGAAAAAGAAGAAGTATTTTCTATTGATACTTTCTCTACTGATTATGAGTCTGTTTTTAATTCCGACAACAACAATAGAGAATGATTTACCAATAAATGGTGCCGACACAGCTTGGATGCTAACGGCAACGGTATTAGTATTCTTTATGACACCAGGCTTATCTTTTTTCTATGGAGGTATGGTTTCTAAAGAGAATATTATATCAACAATGCTTCAAAGTTTTATCTCGCTTGGGGTAGTCAGTATAATTTGGGTTGTTGTTGGCTTCTCTTTGTCTTTTGGCGAAGATATAGGTGGTGTAATAGGTAATCCATTCACTTATTTTATGTTTAGAAATGTTGGACTTTCACCTCATGTGGATTTTGCTCCAACATTCCCATTTTTGATTTTTGCAATGTTTCAATTGAAATTTGCCATTATCACGCCAGCAATTATTACTGGAAGTTTTGCCGAAAGAATTAAATTCGATAGCTACCTTATATTTATAGTATTATTCTCAATATTTATTTATACTCCATTGGCTCACATGGTGTGGCACCCTGAAGGAATATTAAGAAAAATTGGAATTCTTGATTTTGCAGGGGGTACAGTTGTACATATGTCTGCTGGATATGCTGCTTTGGCAGGAGCTATAATACTAGGAAAGCGTAGAGTTTTGAAGTCAAACAATGGTGGTTCTCATAATCCGGTAAATATTCCTTTTATACTTTTAGGAACAGGTATGCTCTGGTTTGGATGGTTTGGATTTAATGCAGGTTCAGCCCTTGGAGCAAACAAAGATGCTGCATTGGCATTCGGAACAACTGCTTTGGCTTCTGCCTCGGCAATGGTTTCATGGGTTCTTTACGACAGAATCATGGGGCGAAAAGTTTCGGCAGTTGGTGCTGCAATTGGTGCTGTGGTAGGACTTGTAGCAATTACTCCCGGTGCAGCATACGTTACATTAGGGCAGAGTGTTTTTATTGGTTTTGCTGGTGCGATGATTAGTAATATTGCTCTATATGTAAAAAATAAAAAAGGACTCGACGATACTTTAGATGTTTTCCCATGTCATGGTATTGGAGGTATTTCGGGAATGATTTTTACAGCAATTTTCGCTAAGGATGTTGGTTTAATATATGGTGATTATGTATCTTTTTTCATACACATGGGAGCCCTAGTAGGAGTGAGTATATTTACTTTCGGTGGAGCTTATGTTTTGTATATGATTACGGATAAAATTTCGCCATTGAGAGTTGATAAAGAGGAGGAACTGGTAGGTTTAGATATTAGTCAGCATGGCGAAAGTTATGTACCTACAGTTAGTAAAGATTATACTAAAATAGATGAAGAACCTAGAGTTTCAATTACGAGAGGAAACTATTATAAAAAAAGAAAGTAGTGTTTAGGTAACCTTAAACTATTGATAGTGTCTTTCGGATTAACGTTCTACTATTTTGTTGTGGCGTAAAAAAATCAAATTAAACGAAGATATTGCAGTTTTATTATAGCCACTAGATGTAGATTTTACTATCAGCCTATTGTATTTTTCTTGTAAAATATAATAGGCTGTTTTTTTTTTACTAGCTCATAAAAGATGTAACTTGCGCCCCGATTATAGAAAGTAAAAAATATTTAGATGCCACGCAAGATGTATGGTGGCATTCAGTTAAATTACAAGAAAATTATGATACCACAGGTATTTAGTAAAACTATCGACTTAGGCGATGGACGTACCATCTCAATCGAGACAGGTAAATTAGCAAAACAAGCAGACGGTTCAGTAGTAGTAAGAATGGGTGACGCTATGTTGTTGGCAACAGTTGTTTCTAACAAGCACGCATCTCCAGGAATCGATTTCCTACCATTGACCGTAGATTATAGACAAAAATTTGCTGCGGCAGGTCGTTTCCCAGGAGGTTTCCTTAAGAGAGAGGCTCGTCCGGCAGACGAAGAGATTTTAACAATGCGTCTTGTAGACCGTGTTCTTCGTCCATTATTCCCAGCTGATTATCACGCAGAAACTCAAATTATGATTCAGTTAATGAGTCACGATAAAGATGTTATGCCTGATGCTCTTGCAGGTCTTGCTGCTTCTGCAGCTTTATCTTTAACAGATATTCCTTTTGCAGGTCCTATTTCTGAAGTACGTGTTGCACGTGTTGAAGGAGAATTTATAGTAAACCCTTCAAAAGCACAATTAGAATTAGCTGATCTTGAGCTTATGGTTGGTGCATCTTTAGATAGCGTTGCTATGGTTGAAGGTGAAATGCTAGAGGTTTCTGAAGAAGTAATGCTAGAGGGTATTAAAGTAGCTCACGAAGCAATTAAAATTCAGTGTCAAGCACAAATCGATTTAGCTACTGAAGCTGGTAGAGTGTTAGAGCCACGTGAGTATTCTCATGAGGAAGCTGACAACGAAGAGCTAAGAGCTGAAGTAAAAGCAGCTTGTTACGATGATTGTTATGCTATTGCTAAAAAAGGAACTGGCAAACAAGAACGTACAGAGGCATTTGCAGCTGTAAAAGAAGGATTTAAAGAGAAGTACAACGAAGAAGAGTTAGCTGAAAAAAGTAACCTTATTTCTAAGTACTTCAAAGAAACAATGAAAGATGCTGTTCGTGAGTGTGTTCTTAACGAAGGAATTCGTTTAGATGGACGTGCTACAACAGAAATTAGAGATATTTGGTGTGAGACTAATTACTTACCAT
>JAGLEB010000049.1 GCA_023145275.1 Flavobacteriales bacterium
ATATCTTTTCCCTCTTTATTTGTTTTTACAGTTGATTCTTGTGCCAAAATCGATACTGAAAAGATTAATAGTAATTGAAGAAGTAAAGCTTTTTTCACGACTTAATATTTAAATTAATAAAAATTGTACAATGTGTTGTTGTTTAGGATTGTATGTGTGTTCTTCTTGAAATACAATCGATAGACGAAACTAGTGATAAAAGATGAATATTTTTTAAATAAAATGGCAAACATGTTTCACAAACTGATTCATATAAGAAGCTCACTGTAAGTATTAAAAGTTGTTTATTGCTCTAAATCTATCAGATTAAAGATTTGTTTGTAATTTCAGAGTTTTAAAAATGAGTCCGCCCCGAAAACTGGCAATTTTCACAAAATGAATTATTTTGGACGATTTTTGTATTTTTAGATATTCGGTGATGCTTGTGCATCAGTTAATTGAGTAAGGTGCAAATATCGTCAAAAGAAACATTTTTTGTATTGAAGAGTTTTCGGAGTGGACTCAAAAATATATCAATAATGAATTATATTGCTAAGTTATTATTTCTAGGTGCTGTGTTTATATCATTCACTTCAACTTTTGCCCAGCAGAATGACATCTACAAGGAAGGTTGGAGCGACCTTAACAAAAACGGGGGTAAAGATATTTACGAAGACCCAACACAAGCTATAGATAAACGTGTAAAGGATTTGCTAAAACAAATGACTTTAGACGAAAAGACTATGCAGGTAACTACTCTTTATGGTTACGGTCGTGTTCTTATGGATGAGTTGCCAACGGACGAATGGAAGAATGAAATTTGGAAAGACGGAATTGGAAATATCGATGAACATATAAATGGTTATTCAAATAAATTCGGGAAAATAAATATAAACTCGTTCCCTTATTCCGATCATGCTAAGGCTATGAACAAAGTGCAGAAGTGGTTTATAGAAGAAACTCGTTTAGGAGTACCTGCCGATTTTACTAATGAAGCAATATACGGTGTTAAGCACGAAAGATCTACTATGGTTTCAGGACCTATTGGTCGTGCAAGTGCTTGGGATTTAGATATGGAATATCGTATTGGTGCGATGTATGCCAAGGAAGCTCGTGCTTTAGGCTACACAAATATTTATGCTCCTATGCTTGGTGTTGCACGTATACCTACTTGGGCTCGTGTTGCTCAAACTTATGGCGAAGATCCTTTTTTGGTTGGTCAAATGGGAAAACAGATGATTTTAGGCCTTCAAGATAATAATGTTGCTTCATCTCCAAAACACTATTTAGGATACAGTGTGCCAATGGGTGGGAGAGATGGCAATAGTCGTGTTGATCCACAAATTCCTTTAAGAGATTTTTACAACTTGATTGCAGAACCATGGAGGGTAGGAGTAGTTGAAGCTAAGATGATGGGATTAATGGTTGCTTATACTGATTATGATGGAGAACCAATTATTGATAGTGAATATTGGCTGACTAAGGTGTTGAGAGACCAATGGGGTTTTAATGGTTATACTGTTTCAGATAGTGATGCACTAGAGTATTTACACACAAAACATATGACTGTGGCATCATACGAGGAAGGAATTGCTAATGCCTTTAAGGCTGGTTTAAATATGCGTACTACTTTTACTGAACCAGAAGTGTTTACCATACCTTTACGTAATGCTGCTAAAAGTGGACTTTTGCCAATGGAAGACCTCGATAAAAGAGTAGAAGAAGTTTTATCTGTAAAATTCCGTTTGGGATTATTTGATAATCCTTACGTAGAAGATGAGATGCTTGCGGATAAGGTTGTGAAAAGTGAATTTCATAAAGCTTTAGCGTTAGAGTCTGCAAGGAAATCTATGGTATTATTGAAAAACAAAGAGCATACTTTACCGCTACATCGCGATATAGTTAAGTCTATTGCCATAATTGGACCCCTAGCAGATTCGGAGTACGACATGAATCCTACAATGTATTCAGGAATTAATCAAGACCCAATAACTGTAAAAGAAGGACTGATAGAACTACTGAAAGATACGGATATAAAAATCACATATACTCAAGGTTGTGAAGCTACAGATGCTAATTTTCCTGAGAGCGATATTCTTAATTTCCCTATAACAGTTGATGAGCAAAAAGGAATAGCCGAAGCTGTTGAGTTAGCTAGAAATTCAGATGTTGCTATTCTTGTTCTTGGCGATAATCTCAAGTCTCAAGGAGAATCTCGTTCAAGAGTCTCTTTGAAATTACCAGGATACCAACAAATATTGTTAGAGGCTGTACAAGCAACAGGAACGCCTGTGATTTTAGTGTTGTTTAATGGTAGACCTGTACAATTAAATTGGGCTGATAAGAATGTGAATGCAATTCTAGAAGCGTGGATTGCCGGTGAATATGCTGGTCGGGCTATTGCTGAAACATTATTTGGTGATAATAATCCGAGTGGAAAGCTGCCAATTACCTTCCCTAAGCATGTTGGGCAAATGATTCAAGCATTTCCTCGTAAGCCTGGAGCAGATGGCGATGGTCACGCACGTGTTAATGGCGATCTGTATTCTTTTGGTTACGGGCTTAGTTATACCCATTTCGATTATTCTAAACTTAATATTAACAAAGAGATTATTGAAGGAGATGAGGTTTTCAAAATTTCATGTAAAGTTAAAAATGCTGGGTGGGTAGATGGAACCGAGATTGTACAGCTTTATGTTAGAGACGAGCTTGGAAGTGTTATTACCTATGAATTAAATTTACGTGGATTTAGTAGAATAGATTTAAAACGTAAAGAATCTACAATAGTTGAGTTTGTAATAAAACCTGATGATTTAGGTTTGTATAACCGAAACTACGATTTTGTTGCAGAGAAAGGAGAGTTTACTATTTCAATAGGGGCATCATCACAAGATATTAGATTAAGCGAGAAAATCACTCTCGATAAAAATTATACATTCGGAAAAGACAGGGATTACTATTATTCGAGGAAGTAGAAACTGCACATTTGTTTAGAGGTAGTATGTTTTAGAAAATATTTTACTATTACAGCATAGTAAATTAGGCGCTTAAGTATTTGATTTAAGGGTGTTTTCTTTTTTGGATTTTCTGTTTGTTAATAAAGATACAATCGATTTCGCATTTTTTGTATTTAGTATTGTTTTTTTTACTAATATTGTTAAACTTAATCAA
>JAGLEB010000005.1 GCA_023145275.1 Flavobacteriales bacterium
ACGAGGTTAAAAGGTTATGAGCTTGTAACCCTGTCAACCTTTTTTCCTTTAACCTTAACTTAGGTTAGTAATTACTTTAAACATTATTTTGTATTACCTTTAAATTCGTGGTAGATACTGTGTTAAATTAAGCCTTTCAACCTTAAAATCACCTTTGGACTATCATTTAGGCAATAGTAGAGCAAGAAGCTAGTAAAAACTATGTAGTGAAAAAATGGTATGCATATAACTACTGATCTCAATAAAAAAATTGGATGTTTATATAATTAAGGTTGTATTAGATTCAGGAAGGCTGAATACCTTGACATCTGCGTATCAAAAAATATAAGAATAACTAGCAACAATTTTACATATAAAACTTTTCATATATAAAGTTAATTTCTTTGATTTGTAGAAGTCAACAATTCTATTGTATTTTTTGGAAATTTAATGAGAATAGGCAGGAGAAAAAAGGATATCGGGAACCAGGAACTTTTATGGCAAAAGTTCTTGGATAACGACATGAGCGCTTTTCACAGAATATATCGTGAGAATTACCAGGTACTTTTTTCATATGCCATGAGATTTTATTATGACAAATCTTCAGCAGAAGATTGTTTGCAAACAATGTTTCTAAATATCTTAAACTCAAGGCAAAAGTTACCTAAAGTAAAAAATGTAAAAGCTTACTTGATGAAATCATTGCGAAATCAAATTCTAAATAGTAAACGTACAAAAATTGATGATTTCCCCTTAATTGCCGATTCTGAATTTGATTTCAAGAAAAAAGGGCTCAATGAAAACGTATACGGACAACTTAAAGAGCTAATAAATAAATTAAGCCCAAGAGAACGAGAGTTAGTCTATCTTAAATATTTCCATGGATTTAGGAGTACCGAAATCTCAACTTTATTAGATATTGAATATCAAACCGTACGTAATATCCTTGCAAATGCTATTACTAAAATGCGTAAGCTTGGAGATAATGTTCTACAATTATTATTTATTCTATTCCGATAATTCAAAATACATTCCTTGTCCTTTTTTTTTTAATTGATTGGGACTTTAAATCTTTCCCTAACATCCTCACAAGCAACAACACGAAACAATCACCTATTGTCCAACACCATACCTTATCCAGGCACAGTCATTCTTCATAAAAAAGAAGATCTAAAATGTAATTTTAACATAACTTTAACATTTAAACCTTAGTACATTTTCCTCTTTTTCTATCTTAATGCATAGAAGGACGAAATAACGAAAAACACATGCAAACTAAATTAACAATTGATAAACTACTTCAAAACGATGATTTCATCCAATGGAATGTAAGTGGGAAAGACTCTTCATTTCAGGATTGGAATAAAATTATCGATGAAGCCAACTCAACTGACAAGAAGGTTTATGAAGCATCTATAAAGATACTTGATAGGCTTTTATCTATTGATGTTGAAGGTCATATTGAAGTTAAAACTGAAGAGTTTATTGATAGTTCTTACATAAAACTTCTAGAAAAATTTGCTTCAGAGAAGAAGGTGACAAAAGTAATCTCAATAAATAGGATATTGAGTTATGCAGCTGCAATCTTACTTCCTATTGCAATTGTTGGATTAGCCTATACATATCAAGAAACATCAGACTTATTTGAAGATCACTTGTTAGCAGAGCAGTACAATCCTAACAAAATTCAAATCAGAACTAGCGATGGCAAGTATTATACTATAGAAGAGAATCAACAATCTAACTGGATTACATCAAATGGATTATTTATTTCTGTTACCAGGGATGAATTAAAAGTACTTAAAGCTGATGATTTTGACACAAACATAGATGATAGTTATACAGTTATAATTCCAAGAGGACAGCAATACCAAGTAGCATTAGAAGATGGCACTAAGGTTGAATTAAATTCAGCAACACAATTAACATTCAACATTACTGATGCAGAAACTAGGAAAGTTAAACTTGATGGCGAAGCATTTTTCGATGTTGCCAAAGATAAAACTCGCCCTTTTATTGTTCATACTAAACGTATGGATATCCAAGTATTAGGAACTGAATTTAATGTTTCTACATATGCATCTCCAAATTATTACTCTACTACTCTGGTTGAAGGATCCATTAGAGTTACAACAGCAAACGGAAACAATAGACTTATTGAACCCAGTGAACAAGCAAGAATATCACTTGATGGATATAACATAAATGTAAGCAAGGTGGATGTCCAAAAAGTTGTATCTTGGACTGCAGGTAGAATGATTTTCAGAAACGAGCCATTAGAAGTGTTAACTGCAAGATTGAGTAGATGGTTCAATATAGAATTTAAAATAGATGAGAATATAAAAAATATTAAATTCAACGGAACGATCACTAAAGAAAAGAACCTTCTACATATTCTTCAAATGTTGAAATATACTGAAGGCTTAAACTATGAAATTGGGAAAGACACTATTAAACTACACAAAAACTAATTAAGCATATATTTAACTATATAACCAAATCATACATAAATTATGAATAAACCTTTAACAAAAGTAGTTTCCTGGAAGGGAATTTTGCTCTCATTTTTCCTAATGGGATCCATTCCAAGTCACTCACTTAAAGCCGAAAACATTGTGCTTGGTAGTTATGTTCAAGATGCAACTATCACAGTACAAAAGAAAATCACATTAAGAGAGTTGTTTAATTTAATAGAGGAAGAGACAAGCTTCGACTTCTTTTTTAGTTCAAACCTAAAAGGATTAGATAAATCTGTAAACCTAAACCTCAGCAACAAAAGTGTTGATAAGGTATTATCTACTGCATTCTCAAATACAAATCTAGAATACACTATTTCTGGAAAAGATATCATGATCAGAGAAGCATCTTCTACTCAACAACAAGTTGACCCTGTAAGTGGTGTGGTTTTAGATGAAACTGGCACTACCCTACCAGGAGTCAATGTTATGGTGAAGGGTACTACAATAGGATCTTCAACAGATTTTGATGGGAAATTCGAGATAGAGGCATCTAAAGGAGAAACTCTAGTGTTCTCTTTTATGGGATACGAAGACTATTTTCTTAAAGTAAATGACGATAGAAATTACACGATTTCTATGATTCCTGCATTCAATGTACTTGACGAGATTATTGTTTCGGGAGTAGCATCTGGTACTTCTAAGAAGAAAATGTCAGTATCAGTTGCTAAAATAAATTCTGATGCTATAAACCAAGTACCTCAATCATCAGTATCATCATCTCTTCAGGGAAAAGTGGCAGGTGTTACTGTTACTTCTTCAAATGGATCTCCAGGATCGGGTTCTGGTATTCAATTACGTGGTGCAACAAGTCTTTCTGGAGGGTCTAATCCAATGATTTTACTTGATGGAGTTATCATGCAAGGATCTCTTGCAGATATTAATGTTGATGATGTTGAAACAATGGAGGTAGTAAAAGGTGCAGCAGCATCAGCCCTTTACGGTTCAAGAGCTGCAAACGGAGTGGTTGTGATCACAACTCGTCGTGGTTCTTCACTAAAAGAAGGACAAACTACTGTTACATTCAGAAATGAGGTTGGTGTACAACAAGTAGCAAAATATTTAGACTTAGCAAAATCGCATGTGTATGATCTAGATCCAACATGGTTAGATGTTGATACTTATACAAAATTCAAATATGTGAATTACCCTGCTGATTATGTTGGTGGATGGGAACCAGCAATTACAGGAAGTAGAAGAAAAAAAGAGGATGGTTATATGGATATGCCATATAGAGTGAATAACGATCTACAAAGTTCAATGTTCACAAACGGGCTTTCATACACAAACTATATTGGTGTTGGTCATAGAGTAAACCACACAAACCTATTTATCTCTTTCGAGAACAATGCCGACCAAGGAGTTGTTGTAGAAACAGGTGGATACAAAAGACAGAGTTTCAGAGTAAATATTGACCATGCTATATCTGAAAATGTAAAAATTTCAGCTAGTAATAACTACATAATTACATCGAACGATAAAATTCCTGGAGGAACTAGTGCATTCTTTAATGTATTAATGATGGAGCCAGACGTTGATCTTTTTGCAAAGAACGAAAACGGTCAAGATTACCTTTACTACCCTAACCATTGGTCTACACAAATTAACAACCCACTGTATGATTTGGCAGTAAAAGATGCAAACTCCACAAAAACACGTTTTTTGGGATCTTATGATCTTAAATGGAGATTTACTGATTGGATGAGCTTCAAAGGTAGTTATGCTGTAGAGTCGCAAGATTACACCAACGTTCTTTACACACCTAAAGGTTCGTACGTAGGAATGAAATTCGTTGATGGTGAAGCTGATGGACTAGTGGAATCAGAAGGATCGTACAGTAAAAAAACTTCTAAGATTTTTAATCAGAACTTTAGAGCTACATTAAATTTCAATCATTCGTGGGGAGAGTTAGACTTTAACGGAAAACTAAGTTACTTACTCGAAGATAATCACTTTGAATACGTTGTTGCAGAAGGATCGAGAATGCAATTGCCAAATCTTCCATCATTAGGATATATAAAACAAGAAGATTCTAGAGCTTACGATAGATTAGAAGATATTAAGGCTGAGAATTACTTTGCTATTGTTTCATTAGTTTACAAAGACAGATATATTTTTGACGCCCTATATCGTAAAGATGGATCTTCTCTATTTGGAGAAAACGAAAGATGGCACGATTACTTTAGAGTTTCTGGAGCTTACCGAATTAGTGAAGATATTAAGATATCTGGTATTGAAGAAATGAAAGTACGTGCTGCTTATGGTACCGCTGGACAAAGACCAGGATTCGACTATCAGTACGAAACTTTCTCAATCAACAATGGAGTATTCTCAAAATACACATTGGGTAACAAAGATCTTAAACCGGCACAATCTGCAGAACTAGAAGTTGGATTCGATATTTCTTTCCTAGAGAGGTTTAGAGCTGAGTTGACGTATTCTCATACAAATTCAACAGATCAGTTTATTAAGGCTCCACTTATGTCTGCTTTCGGAGGATATAGCTATCAATGGCAAAATGCTGCAGAGATGCAGACAAATACTTTTGAGGCTATGTTTAATGCTAATATTATAAAAACTAACGATTGGAGTTGGGACTTAACTTTAACTTTCGATAAAACTAGATCAGAAATCACTAAACTTGATGTTGCTGAATACCAAACTGGTCCTCGCTCTGCATTCAAAATTAGAGAAGGAGAAGTTTTTGGCGGGATGTACGGAGTAGATTTTGTTCGTAACCTAGACCAGATGAAAGAACAACTACCTAGTGGAGGAAACATTGACGATTACATTGTAAATAGCGATGGTGTAGTAGTAGAGAAAGCTTACGTTGGAACAACTAACGAAAGAGCTATTCCACTATTAGAAGATGATGGTTCAGAAAAAGAAGTAAAAATAGGAGATATGAACCCTGATTTCAGAATGGGTTTAAATACAACTGTAAGTTACAAAGGCCTTTCTCTATATATGCTTTGGCAATGGAAACAAGGTGGCGATATGTACAACGGTACAGCTCAATACTTAGTTAGAGATAACCGCCATGCAATGATGGATCAGATACACACAAAACCAGAGAATAAAAAAACTGTTGATTATTACCAATCTCTATACGATGCTCAAGCTATTAACGGATTTTGGGTTGAAGACACTTCCTATTTAAGATTGAGAGAGGCTTCGCTTTATTATAATCTAAACAAAGAATCTCTTGGTAATGTTGGAAACTATATTCAGAATATTAGAATGGGAATAATAGCAAGAAACCTTCTTACATTCACTGCTTACAGTGGTTACGATCCTGAGGCTGGATATAGCGTAAATGGAGGTCCTACTTATGCATTTGATAATTACGGATATCCGAACTTCAAAAACTACTCTTTTTCAATTGAACTTAAATTCTAATCTAAATGAACTTAATTAAGAAATATATATACGTTTTTATTACTGCTCTAGCATTTACAGCTTGTGATAAAAACTTAGAGGTTGAGAACATCAACAGACCAGATTCTGAAGACGTTCTTAGTAGCCCAGAAGGAGTTAGAGCAGTTGCAAGTGGACTTTTTCAACAGTGGTATTTTATTGAGCAACACAATCTAGATTCTCCAGGCCCTGCAATGTGGGTAATGGCAGATTGGGGAACAGTTAATTTTGCAAACTATGGAACTAGAGACATGTCAGAAGAGCCTAGAATCTTCTTGAACAACACTCCTTCTTATGCATATCAAGACAACTACAGAGATTTCTGGAGAAAAATGTACGGAATCATCACATCAGCAAATGATGTTATTAAAGGTATCGATAATGGATTAATTATTGAAACAAATAGTATAGATGAAACGATGATGGTAAAAGGCTTTGCCAAATTTGTTCAAGGTATAGGAAATGGATACTTGGGGCTTACTTTCGATAAAACATATCCCTCTGACGAGAATACAGATTATACCGTATTGGAGCAAGCTGGATACCAGATATCTATTGACATGGCTATCGAACAATTAAAAGAAGCTATTGAAATTTTCGAAAACAACGAATTCATTCTTCCTGATGGATGGATGAATGGGAACGTATTTTCTAATGATGATATGGCAAAATTATCTCATTCGTTTATTGCTAGATTAATGACATATGCACCTAGAAACAAAGAACAAACAGCTGCACTAAACTGGAATGAAATTCTTGACCACGTAAACAAAGGTATTACTGAAGACTTCAATATAGAAGCTGATGGTAAAAGTGGAAACTGGATGCCGTGGATGAAATACTATATGGGACGACCAGGATGGGGAAAACTAGACATGAGAGTAGTTAACATGATCGACCCCAAGCAACCAGCTAACTGGCCAGGAGAAAAAAATACTGAAGATTTAGCAAATCAAGGAAAAATTATTTCTAAAGATTTAAGAGTCGACGGTGAAAATGGAGGAGATAAATCTAACGACTACTTCTCTTACGACCCATCTAACAACAGACCTGAAAGAGGTTATTTCAGATGGTCTTCATATCGTCAGAATAGATTTGATGATTTAATTAACGCAAACTTCTACGGTCCAGTTATTATGATGCGTAAAGTTGAAATGGAAATGATAGCTGCAGAAGCTAACCTTATACTAAACAACAAAGCTCAGGCAATTTCTATTGTTAACTCTAGTACTAGAATTACAAAAGGAGGTTTAGACCTTATTGACGCAAATGCTGATGTAGAAACAGTTATGGCTGCTATAGAATATGAGCAAACTTTAGAATTAGGACTTACTGGATTTGGTATAGAATATTTCAATATGAGACGTCACGGCATGTTACAAGATGGATCATTATTGCATTTTCCTATGCCTGCTCAACAATCAGATATTCTACTTTTACCTAGATACACTTTTGGAGGAATTTCGCCTCAATATGGAGAACCAAATGAAGATGTTGCAATTGATGGATGGTATAATCCAACTACTAGATAATATAAACTAACCAAACATAAAAGAAATACGAAATGAAGAAATTTAATTTAGTAATACCGGCATTAATGGTGGCTGCAGCCATTTTCTCATCTTGCGAAAAAGAAGACACAATGTGTTATCCTGGAACTATCATACAAACTGACACTGTATTTGTTAAAGGAGCAAATCAAACTTTTATTACTCTTACAGGAGAGAGTACAGCTGATGACAGGTTTTATGCATTTAGTGGTGGTTCTGACACTGACTTAAGTACATTAGATGGAGAGAACTGGACTTATGAAGAGTGGGTTAAGGTTGATCCTGCTGCTTTAATTGGTAGTGCAGATTCGCTTAATGGAGCAACTGCAGGAGGAGCATGTATTATGGAGAGAGGTGGAAATTTTGAGCTTTATTTAATCGCTGACTCTAGCTCTGATTTCGCAATTAGATATAACAAATTAGATGGTGATAATATAGCCATAGGAACTATGACTTCTGCTGGTTTAAGTTTTAACGATTGGGTACACGTAGCTATTTCTAGATCTGCTGCTGATGGTGTTGCAAAATTCTACATCAATGGTGTGTTAGTCGATAGTAGTGATGATGCTTTATGGATTCAGCCTGCAGATAGTGACACATGGTTAGATTTCAATTACATGTACAGAGGAGCAAGTATTAATTTCTTTAAAGGATCTATGGATAACATTAGAGTTTCTTATAACGACAGATACCCTAGTGCATTTACTCCAAATCCTTTTGAAAGATTTGCAGTTGATTCAAATACTTTACTTCAGTGTGATTTAGATAATAATTTAACTCCGTTTGATCCTCCTACTGATTTCGATAAAGTAGAAATAAAAGGTATTTATGGTTATTATATAAAAGTATTAAACACAGCTACTTGGACAAGTGAAGATCATATTCTTCCAACAGAGTAAATAAAAAACTGCTTGGAAGTATTATTAGCTTCCAAGCAGTATATTAACAAGAAAAAACAAGCCAATATTTATGAGAATACACAATAACATAAAATTTCCAAAAGTCTTACTGGTACTTTTGTTTGTTCTCGGTAGTATTTCACTAACAGCTCAAACTTACGGTCCTTTACTGACCGATGTTTGGGGTGGTGTAAATTGTAAAGATGACAATGGATCGTCAGTATATCCTTTAAACTACTACACCCCTAACCATTGTTCGCCAGGCTGTGTAGCAATATCTTTATCGCAAGTTTTGCACTATTACGAATGGCCAATTACTGGCGTAGACAATAATGTTTATGCTGAGAACTACAATGGTACCCAATTCCGCCATATGGCATCTTTCGATGGAGTAGAGTACGATTGGGATAATATGCAAGATGAGTACTACAAAGTTGCTTCTAGCGATATTCAACGAAAAGCAGTAGGTGAACTTGTTTACCATTGCGATATCGCATTAGAAATGAATTTTGAACCTTCTGGATCTACTTCTAATGTAAATAGAGTACCAGGAATTCAGCAACATTTTCGTTTTTCAGGTCATTACAAAGAGCCAGACTCATATTCTGCCTTTTGGACAAGAATGAGAGAAAACCTTAAAAATGGTCATCCTGTACAAGTAGCTGTTGGTTCTTCTTCTGGGTCTATTGGTCATGCCTTTGTAATAGATGGCTACCGTGAGTCTGATGGTTTCTATCATGTTAACTGGGGTTGGTGGGATAAAAATAATTTCACAGGTGCAAAAATTAATCTTTGGTACGATGTAGAAAACGGTCACCTAGGACTGGGATATGATGAGATCACTGGAGCAGTATTCGATTTCTTTCCTGTTCCACAAATTTCATCTTTCGAAGAAACAGGTAGTGGTAATAGCTTTACTGTATCGTGGATAACTTCCGATATGATTACTAATGAAGAATATACATTAGAACAAAAGATAGATGGAGCTAATTGGACAGAAGCAACAGTTACAACTGACAAAAGTTATACTGTTAATTCTCCAACAGGAAAAGTTTATCAGTTTAGAGTAAAAGCAAAAACTGATGGAGCCTATTATTCAAATTCATGGTCAGAAACTGAGACTCATGCAGTTGCAAGTGGGTTCAACGGTTATGCTACAATGGATGGAACACAAGCTATGTTTGCTTATCAGACTCGCGATGCTAAAATAAATTTCAGCAATGATTATACTTTCGAAACTTGGATAAGATTAAAATCTGGAAGTTCAACGGGTGATGTAATTATGGATAAAAATGGAATTTTTGCTTTTGAGATTGCATCAAAAACATCTACTTCATACTCTGTTACTTTTAAAGCTAATGGAAACACTTTGAATTCAGCTAACTCGAGTAAGCAAATAGCTCTAAACGAATGGGTACATGTAGCTGTTTCTAAATCCTCTAACAAAACAATGCTATTTATTAATGGCGAAATTTATGACGAAAGTTCTGATGACTTCAATTTAAAGGATTCAAATAGTGCTTTTAATGTTGCTGAAAGATATCACAGTGGCTATTCCGGCAGAATAGTTGCCGACCTTGATCAACTTCGTTTATCGACTGTTGCTAGATACAATGGTAATTTTACTCCAAGTCAAGAAAATCACTTTGAAGTAGACAGCAAAACGTCGTGTTATTTAACATTTCAGAACGTTCCTACTTTTAGTTATTTAGAAGGCTATAATGGTAAATACAGATTTAGATTTAAAGATTCTTCTTCAAATCTAGCTTTTAGGTTCGAAAAATCTGTTTGGAATTATGAAGAAATGGAGAATGAGCTATCAAACGAAGACCTTGAACTAATAGTTTCGTTAATTACAGTTTTCCCAAACCCAGTAGTTAACAATTTTATTGAAATTACTATAGAAGATAATGAATTGGTAAATTCAAAAAAAATAAAATTCAATCTGTTCGATATTAATGGAAAAATGATTGAACTAAATAACACAAATGAAATTTCTTCAAACAAATGGAGGATTAATTTAGCTTATAGTGAAGCTGGAATTTATATTTTACAAGTCGATGGTGGGAATTTCAAATTGAATAGAAAAATAATTATTGAATAAGTATTTTATCACGCTGCAGCGTAAAGCAACATTGTGAGAATACAATAAAGACATTGCTTAAACAATTCAAGAAGGATTGATATTGAGCGATAATAACCAAATTATATTAAACAATTAAAAACAATTAATTATGAAGAGAAGTTTACTTTTTGTAGCCGTAATGCTACTTGGAATGTCTAATGCTTTTGGACAAGATGATTATGCTCTTTCCTTTAATGGAACTGATCAAAGATTAAAGTATTCAAATGATGAAAACTTAGACAAGATTAATGGTGCTACCGATTACACTATTGAAGTTTGGGTTAAGCCAACGTCTGATGACATACATAATAATGTAGTAGTAAAAAGATGGTATCAGTTTGCTATTACTCTTTATAAGGATGATTTGAAAAAATTATATTTCACTCATTACGGTACTCCAACTGATGATGGTTCAGGTACTATCACTCAAAAAAATACATATATAAATTCTTTAGAAAATGTTATTAAAATAAATGAATGGAACCATATTGCAGTAATTAATAACTCTACTTCAAACGAAATTAAACTTTTTGTTAATGGAGTAGATGTGACAGACAAGCATTATGATGCAATTCCATTAATTAGCAATCCAGATGAAGGGCATGCAACGTATAGCCCAAACATGTTCATTGCAAATGGAGGAAGTGGTACAAACCTAGCAGCAGAAATGGATGATTTCAGAATCCTAGACATAGCTAAAGATATCTCAGAATTAGAAACATCTTCAGTACTAAATTCAAATTATACCGCTGATTCTAACACCATAGTATTAATGAAAATGGATGAAGGAAGTGGGACTGTTATGACTATTGATGAGGCTAATAATACTGAGGTTATGCTAAACAATGATCCATTATGGGTTAATTTATCAGAATCTCTTTCAACTCCTAAAAACAACACTACTAAATTCGGAATCTTCCCTAACCCATCTGCAAACGGATTTGTTACTATTCAAACTCAAAATAATGAGTCTCTTACTAGCATTGAAGTTTTCAATACTTTAGGAAAGTCTGTGCGTTCTATTTCCGTAGATCAACAATCAAAGGTTTCATTCGATGTAAATGGACTTAACCAAGGTATTTACTTCGTAAGAGCTACTACTAAAGGAGGTGTTGCTACACAGAAATTAGTTATAAAATAACTTTATATTCATGGTATGACTTTAGGTCACGCAGTGAAATAACTTAAGAATTATTGAACTTAAAGAGTTTATGGTCGAGATTAATGAAATCTCACCATAGACTCTTTTTTTGTTGCTAAATGTAGTAGAAGTTTCAATTAAAGGAGTTTTACCATAACTAAGCATACTAAAACTCCAATTGCACGAAGGCACTCGGAGCATTGCAGAATAGAACAGTCCGAAGTATTCAACTCTTGCAGCTTTGCCAGTTTGCTATTGGGTGATATTTCCCCAAATTCGCTTCACACAAATCAGAATAAAAAACTCAGCTCCAGATAAGATTAAGCACCAAAAAAAAGAGCCACCTCCAGAACTGAATGACTCTTTTTATATTAACTAAACATCAGCCAAAAAATTGGCTAATCTCTTTTTAGAAAGTACTTAGAAACTCCATTGCTTCTTTTAGAACCTTCTTTACTTTTGCATCCTTCTCTACTTCGTATGCTGATTTTACATCTGCATAAGCATCTGTATATTCTCTATCCATCAAAGCTTTTGCTGCGTGAATACGAGTTTTAGGATTAGTATCTCTTAGTAATCCTATAGTCCAACGTACAGCAGGTCTCGATCTTATTTCGTGTAGTTTGTCAAGTGCTTCAGTTTGCTCATAAGTATCATCGCTATACAACTTCCATTTTGTTTGTGATTCATATTTAATCATTTCTGAATCAAATAATATTGCATGATCGTTAATCTCAGGTCTTACCCATTTTGCAGGATAAGAAACAAGTTCTGAGTTTGCAGCCCAACGTGCCATACGCGGAACCATCCATCTTATTCCAGGTGTAGATTCTGGGTGGCCAGCTATAGCAAATACTCTTCCTTTACCAGGCTTATCCGTATAAACAAAAGTTCTACCAGGAGTAACTCCTGTAGGATATCCCTTTTTGTGGCTGATATCAGTTACATATTGACCTAGTTCTGTGAATGTAGTAGAATTAGTGTCAATTACCTCTACAACTGGTCCGTCGTAATACTGGGCAAATTGAGGTTTTTCTTTTAGCTCAGGGAATATTTTTAATCCCTCCTCGCCAAGTTTAAATTCTACTAAACCTCTTCCTCTATTATAATGTGCTCTATCAACATACTTTACACCTGCTAATTCTAAACTAGGGTAGCCAGGAGTAGTGATCATAATATAAGATCCTGCACAAATACCTACAGCTCCTTTTCCGTCTTCTAAAACAAATTTTCTAACCTTCTCTTTACCCGATTTCCCAAGATTATTTAACTCTTTAGTTGCTGAACCTCCAGGGAAAATAATTACATCTATTTCATCGAGTTTACCTAATTGAATTTCAGCTGCACTAATTTCCATAGGTGATATACCTGCATCAATTTTTAGTGCTTCTATTGTTTCAATAACACTTGTAGACCCAGCTCCATTACCATTAAAAACAGCAACTTTCAACTTATCGCTAATCTGTTCTTCTGAAACATCTTGCTTTTCTGTATCCTGAGATTTATCAGGCGCACTACACGAGCTGAATGACAATACTACAAGTACTAAACCAGCAACAAGCTTATTTAATTTAATATTTAATCTCATTTCTTATTAGTTTATGCCTTTCATAGAATTTTTACCTTCCTCGATCATTTCATACTTATGAAGACCGTCTTTAGATATATCAATATCAAATTCCTCTTTATAAGTTTCAATCACTAACTTATCAATCCAATCATAGAAAGTTTTAATATCTTTTTTATTAGAGGCACCATCCAATCTCCATTGAGTTTGCATTTCGGTAGCTTTTTTATAAATCTCATCCTCCTTCTTGTTGACAATCTGAGTTATTCCACTACCATCTCTATTGTATAGGGCATTTACATTAATATACTTTGAAGCGAATTTTCCCCATCTTATATTAAGTATTTTCTCTTTTTTTAACTTAAGTGCTGCAAAACAAACAGGAGAATCTTTTACTTCTTCATTGTATTTCACAACATATGGCAAATCAACACTTCCGTTAATCCATGTTGGAACCATTATAGAAGCTAACGGAAAACCAACGTTTGACCACATAGTAGCAAGATTTGGATTCTCGCCCTTCATAATTCCCTGAACAACTACAGACGATGCCGAGCCTGTACGAGGGATATAGTCTTGTAAGATTTCGTACTTAGGAGTGTTTTCAGGAATATCCCCATATATTTCGAATAAATTTCTCTTAGTCAAAGAATTTGTCAATCCTTTAGTTACTGTCTGCTCAATATCCTTTGGCGTCAATCCAACGGTAGATGATTTATGATAAAAAATCTCGTTTACAGTATTATATCTAATATAACCACTACTCTCTTTACCAAAATCTCCAGTAAAAGAATAATTTGCTCTAATTATATATCCGAAAGGAGCAACTGTAGGATCATTTGCATCAAATTTAACATATCCCTCATTACCAATTTCGTAATAAGCAGCTCCACCTTCTGCATCAATCACTCCGAAGTTTGCTTCTAAACCAGACACCTTTCCCAAAGCATCCAAAAATGCCTCAAAATCGCCTAAAGTTCTACAACTAGCTAATGCATCTCTCATTGCTCTACCTTCATAACCAGTTAACTTCTCATCATTGTGAAGATTCAAATTGTATGATGCCGAATTCATTATAGCAAATCCAGTACTATTCATACCCATCCAAATACTTTTTCCCTCTCTATCTTTTGAGTTCACTAATCCTAAGTAAGGATATTTAGCATCGTCAAAATACATTAACACATTGTTTACAGCCCAAGTATCTCTATTCTTCCATAACATTGGACGGCCATCCTTAGTGTATTTTCCAGAGATCACAGCTGTTGTACACGCTTCAGACTCGTTTTGATAAGCAAAAATTGCTAGTAGAAAAACTGCAATGCTAAAAATTCTCTTCATGACTTCAATTTTTTTCCGTTTTATGTACCGATTGACTTCAAAAGCAATATTCTGCTCTTAAAATCAAAATAATAAACACTTTACATTAATACAATTGCAAGGTAGTAAATGTTTTATACTGAAAGTTTACAATATTCACATTTAATACACCAAGCAACTAGTATTTCAATACTTTAAAGGCAATAAACACAAATAGTGTACTATTTCAACATGAAACTAAAACCTATAAACAAGCAAATAATAGCAATCATTTTATTTAAAATACTCTTTAGATAGAATGTTTTAAGATTAACTCAAATATTAGACAACTTGAAATCAGCATTCTTTCAATAAAATTAAAAATACCTCAATAATCTGACATTACATTTGTAAGAAAACACTTTCAATTGTACGATTTTAAAATAGGTAAAGTTAAGTTTGAATTTACTCCTAAATCTAAAAAAACTAGTTCTACTGTTATTTTAATGGTTAATAGATTACGAGGTTAAAAGGTTATGAGCT
>JAGLEB010000050.1 GCA_023145275.1 Flavobacteriales bacterium
ACTCCTACATAACAATCATTTTTTTCGCAAATAGTAACTCAGCGTAATAATATTATGCGGTTTTGTTTACATTGTATTTATACCAACTACACTAATCATACCATTTCCTGATGTATTTAGTGGTAGATAGGTAAAACCTCCGAGCATCGAAAACCTCGTAGCATCGATTATTTAGTAGCTCTTAGAAGATTATCTATTTTCGAACGATGCCGTATCAAAAGCTTCAAGGCCATGAAAATAAATGCCTTAGTAATCAGTAGTTTACTATTGCAAATGCATGTACTGAGCAAAGTCGAAGTAACTGATTGCAAAATCAAGCTCAGCTAAGAAATTAGTATTTCCTTATAGCCATGAGTTAGTTTTAGTTCCACTCCCACCCAAAACCAGTCATCAAAACATAATCTGAATCAGATGCTCCTTCAACAGGTTGATTATCGTAGTTGTAAGTAGTTCCAGCCTTTACGTATAAATCAAACGGTAAGTCGTATTTTACATCTAGTTTAAAGTCAGTTCTAAAACGCCCCGACTCTGTTAAACTTGGATAAGCTATAACACTTGTTAACAGATTAAGATCTCCAATATCAAACAAGTTTAACTCTAGTCCTAAATATGCCTCTGTAGAGTTTCTAGTTTCAATTGTTGGATCTGTATATTGTTCGTTGTTATAGGCAAGACCAGCATTAGCAGAGAAATATGACACATTAGTTTTTACAAAATAATAACCAAGACCCGCTTTTATATTCGATCTAAGATCAAGTTTCATCTCATTATTCTTCAAGAAATCCCCAGCAACTATTAGAAAGAAATCAAATGGCAGAAAATAATTGAATGTAACATTAGCATCAGTTCTATTTACATCATCCACATCATCTTGAGTAGTTTTGAGTGCATTATATGTAATTTCACCACTCCAATGATCAGAAGCATAACTAATATTACTCCTTGCTGTAAATTGTCTTAAATTGCTAGCTTTTGTTAATGAATACCCAACATCAATAGAGGCCGAAATCCTACTTATGAAACTTGTATTGTATGACCTTAAGAATACAATCTCCGAAATATCTATGAAACTTTCACCTGAGGATGGATTTATTCTAATTTTACTAAGGTTCCCTTCTTCAGAATGAAGTGTTGTACTATATCTACCCCCATCTATTAAAGATACAATAAAGTGTGTCTCAGTTCTAATTCCAATCACCTCTGCCCATTCTATAGAGAAGTCGCTATCACTGTAACTAGTTTCAATCGTCAATACCCCTCTATCCATTTTTTTTAACTCACCAACAATGATATTATTATTCTTAAGCAAAATAGAATCATTCTGGGCATAAATAGCACTTGTTCCAATTATTGAAATCAGAAAAAGAAGTAAAAGATTCTTCATATGTAATATTATTTGGATTAATTATAATTCAAAAATAATAATTAATCCAAATAATACGAAAAATATCTATGTTTTTTTATTAGCTAACTGACCACATGCTGCATCAATATCCTTTCCTCTACTTCTGCGTACGTTAACCGTTATTCCGCTATTTTCTAGGGCTTGCTGATATTTATCAATTACCTTTGAATCAGCTTGTTGAAAACCGTCCTCTTCTATCTCATTGTATTCGATAATATTAATTTTACAAGGAATTATCTTCGCATATTTTATCAATGCATCAATATCCTCTTGCTTATCATTAAAATCTTTCCATACAACATACTCATATGTAACCCTGCTTTTGGTTTTATCATACCAGTAGCGAAGAGAATCTGCTAGGTCTTCTAATGAGTTAGATACATTTATTGGCATCATTTTAGACCTCTTTTCATTTATCGCAGAGTGTAAAGAAACTGCAAGTCCAAATTTCACACCTTCATCAGCCATTTGTTTTATCTTCTTTGGTAATCCCGAAGTAGAAAGAACAATTCTTCGTGGCGACATTTGCAAACCTTCGTCAGAGATAATCATATCTATAGCCTTTTTTACTTCATCGTAATTCATCAGAGGCTCTCCCATTCCCATAAACACAATGTTAGACAAAGGATGCCCATAAAACAAATTGCTCTGCTGATGGGCAGCAACTACTTGATCATAGATTTCATCAGCGTTAAGGTTTCTCATGTTTTTTATACGTGCAGTTGCACAAAAAGCACAATTCAGAGCACATCCAACTTGAGACGAAACACAGGCTGTTGTCCTTTTCTCAGTTGGGATCAATACAGACTCAACAATTTTATCGTCAAAAAGTCTAATTGCATTTTTTATAGTTCCATCAATACTCCTTTGCATTTCATCAACCTTGATGTGGTTAATTACAAAATGCTTATCCAATAATGCCCTTGTTGATTTAGACAAGTTAGTCATCAAGTCAAAATTATGCACGCCCTTACTCCAAAGCCATTCATAAACTTGCTTCGCTCTGAATGCCTTATCTCCATTATCTACAAAAAATTGAGTAATCTCTTCTTTCGACAATGCTCTAATATCACGCTTTGAACTTGTATCCATCTCTTCTATCTACAATATGAAATGCAAAATTAGTTAAAAAGTTTAAAAAAAGCTTATTTAGATCAAATAGAACTTAGGAATCTCTAATATTATGCTACAAACATGTACTAAATCTATAAAACTTCAATCCTTCGTGAAAACAATTCTATATTAGTTCTTTGTTTTCGTGCATATAATTTTACTACCTTTAGGTATTTACTAACAAAAATGTTTTTATGAAGAAATTTACAACAGTTTTTTTATTGATGCTTAGCATTAGTTTAGTGGGGCAAGAAAAACAAAACAAAATCATCGACGCTCTAAACTCGGTAGTACCTTATGGTACTTTCGAATATGCTCTTGCAGGACATAAGGAAGGTGTATCTGTTGTAGATATCATACCGCGTTTCGGATTAACAGGCGAATGGGACTTTGATAATAATGGAGACTATTCTTTCTTTACAAAAGCTGAGTTTGGGCTTCATCTTACTGATAAAAATGATTTTATAAAGATATCTCCTGACCCTGGAGCCTCATATGGGCAGGAAAGTAATGCAATATTTGCGAGACAAGGATATATTGGAATCTCATCTCCTTTTGGTAGTATTTCAATAGGAAAACAATGGGGAGTACACTACACTCTTGCTGGCAACATAGACAATATGTACATGTTTGGTGGAGATGCAATCGGTGTATATAATGCAGGTACTGATGGAGGAGCATCAGGTGCAGGTAGAGCAAATCAAGCCGTAAAATACGAATTCGCAAACGATGCGTTTTACATAGGTCTTCAAGGTCAATTTTTTGCTTTGTCTACTGATTCTCTAGGAGTAAGAACAGATAAAAAATGGCTTGACGCTGCTTCTATTGCAAGTTATTACTCCTTTGGTAAAATCAAAGTTGGTGCATCATTCACTAAAGGATTTGGGGGAATATTAGACCCTCATCACGGTGAGGCGATACTCGATGATCAGTTAATTTCTTTACTGATAGATTTTAATAATAACAATTTTCATTTTGGTATAATAGGATCTACATTCAATCAACACGAAAAAGACAACACAGGGATTCATTTTAATGGATGGGGGCTTGAATATAATATAAAATATAACTTCGGAGAAAATAAAAAATGGAGCTTCGTAAATAACTCATCTATAGTAATGCCATTTTCAGATGAAGAAAACATATACGTTTCTAACAGGTATGCATTCGAGCTAGCACGACGTTTTTCAGTTAATACAGTTGCAATACTAGGATTTCGCTATGATAACAACACAAACACTGACGGGTCTAAAAATGGGCTACACACACTAGCCCTAGGATTTTATTACAATTTCAATTACCCTGTACCATAAATAAAAAAAGGTTGTCTCAAAAGTCAATACTTCAGTCATACCTGAGTACTTACTTTTAATACAACCTTGAGTCCACTCCGAAAACTGACAATTTTCACAAAATGAATTATTTTGGATGAAATTTATATTTAACGATATTCGGTGATACCAGTGCATCAGTTAATTGAGTAAAGTACAAATTTCGCCAAAAGAAACACTTTTGGTATTGAAGAGTTTCCGGAGTGGACTCAACATTTAAGTTTTTATATATTCGATTCATGATGCTGCTACATCACAATTTTTAAAATTGCCCTATTCTCCAATACTTGCCGAAGATGTAGGCATCTTTCTATCTACTTTCTTTACTAATCCTGAAAGAACTTTCCCCGGACCAACCTCAATAAACTCAGTAGCTCCATCTTCCATCATCTGTACAACTGTTTGAGTCCACCTTACTGGAGACGTTAGCTGAGCTATAAGATTTTGCTTAATCTCCTCTGGCTTAGTAACGGCTACGGTAGTAACGTTCTGATAAACCGGACATACAGGAGTTTTAAACTCCGTGCTCTCTATTGCTTTAGCCAATTCTTCTCTTGCAGGCTCCATTAACGGAGAGTGAAAAGCTCCACCTACAGGTAGAACCAATGCACGTTTTGCCCCTTTCTCTTTTGCCAAATCACATGCCGAATTTACAGCTTCTACACTTCCCGAAATCACCAATTGCCCAGGACAGTTATAGTTTGCAGCAACTACAATTCCTTCTGTTTCATCACAAACAGCCTCAACATCCTCGTCAGAAAGCCCCAATACAGCAGCCATTGTCGAAGGTTCAGCTTCACAAGCAGCTTGCATAGCTAAAGCTCTTTTATAAACTAATTTCAAGCCATCTTCGAAACCTAGAGTTCCGTTTGCTACTAAAGCAGAAATTTCGCCTAAAGAGTGTCCTGCAACCATATCAGGTTTAAACTCTTCCCCTATAACCTTTGACAAGATTACAGAATGAAGAAAAATTGCTGGCTGAGTTACTTTAGTTTGCTTTAACTCCTCTGTACTTCCGTCGAACATAATGTCAGTAATTCGAAATCCAAGAATTTCGTTAGCTTTTTCAAAAAGTTCCTTACCAAGTTCAGAATTATCGTAAAGATCCTTCCCCATTCCAATAAACTGAGCTCCTTGACCAGGAAAAACATATGCCTTCATATCTCTATATTAATTTTTGTTTGTGGTGCAAGTTTACGATTTATTGATCAAACAAAATTTATTTTTATACCTTAAATCCGCAGGTGGTTTCGTTAAGAAAGGCTGTAAAGTATGCTAGCATTGGTT
>JAGLEB010000051.1 GCA_023145275.1 Flavobacteriales bacterium
CCATTTGCGGATTTAAGGTTATATAGAAAACATCAATAATAAAGGCATCATTTGTAACAAGCAAAATGACAAAACTATGATGGCGCGCATATATCCAAACTACAAGCGTCCAATAAAAAAATCAAAAAACATAAAAACATACATCATATTTCACATAAAACATTGTAAATTAGCGCTATAAGTACACCTAAAAATATAAGGTATAATTGTCTTTTATTTGTGTTTTATTTATATTTTTACTAATAATTAACTATTACTTAACTAATCACTCTTAACAGGCACTGCGTGATGCATCTTGTTGATACAAATTTTTAAACTTTATTATGAAGCACTTATTCAAGGCTGTTTTATTTTCTCTACCTATTCTTCTTGCAAGCTGTGGTGGAGATGATTCTTCAAAAAAAGAGATCAAAGACCCTATAAAAAAGGTTGAAAAGAAAGCTGAAGCAGCAAAAGAGACTTCTGGGCCAAGCTATGGTATAGGTCCAATTGCAAAAGGAGATGTAACTTTAGCTGATGAGGTAGATACTGAAATGGCAGAGAAAGGTAAGGATGTGTATATGAAAATGTGTACTGCATGCCACAAACCAGAGAAGAAATTTATTGGACCTGCTCCTAAAGGTGTTTTATCTCGTCGTACTCCAGAATGGATTATGAACATGATTCTAAATCCTGAGCAAATGGTAAAAGAAGATGCTACAGCTAGGAAGTTATTGATGGAATATAACGGTGCTCCAATGGCGAATCAAAACCTTACTGAAGAACAAGCAAGACAAGTATTAGAATATTTTAGAACACTATAATATTACAACAGATCAGCCTCTAAGTTGCGATAGTGGCTGATTATATTACTAACATTTTTTTATCTAATTCAAATCAATACAATGAGATTTTCAATCAAGATTATTGCGAGCGCACTAATCGGCGGCCTGCTTTTGGCAAGTTGTGGACAAAGTAGCGATGACGTCAAGAAACAAATGCGTGGTGAAGGCGCTTTGAGTTCTGATGTTGCAGAACGAGTTTATGTAAAACCAGGCGAATACGACGAGTATTACGCATTCTTATCTGGTGGTTTTAGTGGACAGTTAGCTGTTTATGGACTTCCTTCTGGTAGATTATTTAAAGTTATCCCTGTATTTTCTGTCGATCCTGAAAAAGCATATGGTTTCAATGAAGAAACTAAACCAATGCTAGAAACTACTCATGGTTTTGTTCCTTGGGACGACTCTCACCACCCTGAATTATCACAGACTAATGGTGAGACTGATGGTAGATGGATTTTTATAAACGGTAACAATACGCCACGTATAGCACGTATCGACTTAAAAACTTTTGAGACTGTTGAAATTATTGAGATTCCTAACAGTGCAGGAAATCACTCATCTCCTTTCACAACAGAAAACACTGAATATGTAGTTGCAGGAACTAGATTTGCGGTTCCATTCCAACAAGAGGACATGCCTATTTCGGACTATAAAGGAAAATTTAAGGGCGCCTTATCTTATATTAAAGTTGATCCTGAATCAGGTCATATGAATATTGCATTCCAAGTTTTAATGCCTGGATTCAACTACGATTTATCACACTCTGGAAAAGGAAAATCTCATGGATGGTCTTTCTTTACAACCTACAACACTGAAGAAGCTAGCACTCTTTTAGAGGTAAACGCATCTCAGAACGACAAAGATTATATTGCAGCAATCAACTGGAAGAAAGCAGAAGAATACATCAAAGCCGGAAAATTCCACACTATGCCAGGTAAACACGTTCATAATCTTTACAGCGATGAAACTCATTCTGCTACTTCAGAAACAATCAACGAAGTAAAAGTTTTAGATCCTAGCGAATGTCCTGGTTTAGTATATTTCTTACCTACTCCAAAATCGCCACACGGAGTTGATGTAGACCCTACAGGAGAATACATTGTTGGAAACGGAAAACTTTCTGCCGATTTAACAGTTCACTCATTTACAAAAATGATAAAAGCAATAGAAGATAAGGCATATGATGGTGATGCTTATGGAATTCCGATTTTAAAGTTTGATGCTGTACATGCTGGAACAGTAAAACAACCAGGATTAGGACCACTTCACACAGAGTTTGACGATAAAGGAAATGCATATACTACATTCTTTATTTCTTCGGAAGTTGTAAAATGGAAAGTTGGCACATGGGAAGTTATAGACAGAAAACCTACTTATTATTCTGTTGGACACCTTATGATTCCAGGTGGAGATTCTAAAAAACCTACAGGAAAATACCTAGTTGCAATGAATAAGATTACAAAAGACCGTTATTTATCTACTGGTCCCGAAGTAACTCAATCAGCACAGCTATATGATATTTCTGGAGAAAAAATGGAGCTATTATTAGACTTTCCTACAATTGGAGAGCCACATTATGCTCAAGGAATTCACAGAGATAAAATTCAGCCTCACACAACTAAAATTTACAAGCTCGAAGACAACAAGCATCCATATGCAGCGAAGTCTGACAGAGATACTAAGGTTGTAAGAGACGGTAAAAACGTACATATTTACATGACAATGATACGTAGTCACTTCTCACCAGACAACATTGAAGGTATAAGGGTTGGTGATAAAGTATTTTTCCACATTACTAATTTAGAGCAAGATTACGATGTCCCTCACGGATTCTCAGTATTAGGTGCTCAAACATCTGAGCTTTTAGTAATGCCAGGACAAACTGAAACAATTGTTTGGTATCCAAAATATGCTGGAGTTATTCCATTCTACTGTACTGATTTCTGTTCCGCTCTACACCAAGAGATGCAGGGTTATATACGAGTTTCAGCAAGAAATGCAAAGACTAAGTTAACTTGGTCTCTTGATGGAGAATAATTTTCGATAAGTATAATGAATAGGATAAACCGTCGTTTATACATACCAAGTCGGTAAGTTGAAATGACGGTTTTTTTCTTCAATTAAAAATGGAAATAACACCTTCTGTTTATCTAATTGAGCTTAAAAAATATAAAGTTATGAAGGGTAGAATACTTATGGGCTTAGCAGGTGTATTACTGCTTCTTATGTTTCTGTTTCCAATGTGGAGAATTACACTGATAGCTCCACAATATCCTGACGGTTTAACAATGCATATTTGGGTAAACCAAATTACAGGTGATGAACCAGGAACATTAGAAAATATTAATCTGATGAATCACTATGTTGGAATGAAAGACATTGAGCCTTCAATGTTCCCAGAATTAGAGATTTTCCCAATAGTAATCTATATTGTATCAGCACTTGCTTTTCTATTTGCTTTTTTAGGTAGAAGATCTCTTTACTTAGCATGGACAGGTATAATGTCAGTGCTTGGAGTTGTAGGCGTTTACGACTTTTACACTTGGCTATACAATTACGGTCATGAACTAAATCCTCACGCAGCTATAAAAGTTCCGGGACAGGCATACATGCCCCCAGTTTTTGGCTATAAAAAATTACTAAACTTCCATGTTTGGTCATACCCCGAAGGAGCTTCATTCTTGTTGGCAGGAGCTGTAGCACTCGGTGTATTAGCATGGTATTTATCAAGAAAGAAATAGTCGCTATCTTCTACTTTCTTTTAGTAAATTGTACCAAATATTATTTTAACTCTAGCAGAAAAAAACATGCGCCACTTAGCTATCTTATTTATCTCAATAATTGCATTATCATCGTGTAAAATAGAACCTAAAGAAATAAACTACGGAAAAGATCAATGTAACTTTTGTAAAATGACTGTTGTAGATAAGCAACATGCTGCCGAAGTAGTGACAAAGAAAGGTAAAATTTTTAGATATGATGCCATAGAATGTATGATGAGAGATTACAAGGGAGCTCATGACAAAGTTGGCTTGTTTGTTGTAAACGATTATAATAAACCGAAGTCCTTAATAGATGCTAAAGGAGCTACATTCCTAATCAGTAAAAATCTTCCTAGCCCGATGGGTGAATTTCTAACAGCATTTGCCAGTATTCAAGAGGCAGAACTTATTCAAAAAGAAAAAGGAGGCGACTTATACAATTGGGATGAGCTAACGGAGCTCTTCAAGACAAAAGAAGGAGTTAACATGAAAGAAAAAAGCAGTGACATGAAATGTCAGGCAGGAAAATGTTCTCCTGGGAAATGTGGTGGTAACTAATCGCATAGAGCCATTTTTTTACTCTAAATTATTTTCTATATAGTTCAGAACACTATAGCTTACCCAAATTACTAAACCTATAAACCTACTGTATTGAAACAAATAATTACTTTTTTTATTTTCCTTCAACTATCTTTATTTTCACTTTCTGCTAAAACTATTATTGTATGTTCAAGCTGTGAAGTTTCTAGTGTAAGTGAGGCAGTTTCAATAGCTGCAAAAGGAGATACTATTCTTATTAAAAAAGGTGTTTACAACGAACAAGAGATCACCATTGACAAGACACTAACAATCATAGGCGAAGATTATCCTATAATTGATGCACAATCTAAATCTAAGCTATTTACCGTGATAGCCGATAGCGTAACAATAAAAGGCTTGAATATTAAAAACATTTCACCTAGCTACACTGAAGATTTATCGGCAATAAGAATAAAAAAACAGAGCTTCTTCCATATTGAGGATAACATTTTGGAAAACATTTTCTTCGGTATTTATATTGAGGGATGTAAAGGTGGAATTATTAAAAACAATAGAGTTACGGCCGAAGCTGTAGATGAGTTTAACTCAGGAAACGCTATACATTTGTGGCATAGCAAAAACATCAAGATATTAAACAATCACGTCGAAGGAGCTAGAGATGGTATATATCTCGAATTTGTAGACAGTACAATAGTTAGGGGGAATACAAGCAAACACAATATTAGATATGGTTTACACTTTATGTTCTCTAACGACGACGAATATCGCGACAACACTTTCGAGAACAATGGTGCTGGAGTAGCCGTAATGTATTCGAAAAGAATAATAATGATCGGCAATACTTTTAAGAAAAATTGGGGCTCGGCTTCCTATGGATTGCTCTTAAAAGAAATCTACGATGGCGAAATTTTCAATAACACATTTCAAGAAAATACTATTGGGATAAACGCTGATGGTTCAAACAGAATAAATATCGTAAACAATAATTTCATACAGAATGGTTGGGCAATAAAGGTTTTGGGTGGTTGCTATTACAACAAATTCAATAAAAATAATTTTCTAAACAACACCTTCGATCTATCGTATAAAGGAAGTATGAATGACAATAATTTTAATGGCAACCATTGGAGCACATACGCAGGATACGATCTTGATAAAGATGGCATTGGAGATGTACCATACAGACCAGTTAAACTATTTTCTTACATAGTAAACATGGTCCCCGAATCAATAGTATTATTAAGAAGTTTATTTGTTGATTTAATAGATTTCTCCGAAAGAGTTTCTCCGGTATTTACACCAGACAATCTTTTGGATGAACAACCATTGATGAAAGCAATTAAAATTGACTAAAATGATAGAAGTAAAAAACTTATATAAGAAATTCGGACAAAACGAAGTTCTAAAAGGTCTGAATTTAGACATTAGCAACAAAGGTATATTTACGATATTAGGGCCAAATGGCTCTGGTAAAACAACGCTAATAAAATCTATACTAGGTATGGTGATACCCGATTCGGGAGACATTATTATTAACGGTGAAAATGTAAAAAAACAGTGGGATTATAGGCTAAACATCGACTATATGCCACAAATTGCAAACTTCCCGAGCAACCTTACTGTCAATGAGCTGTTCGATATGATAATAGATTTGAGAATAGAAGAAAAACGAAAAGACGAACTAATAAAGCTATTTGGATTATCAGAATTCCTCACAAAGAAACTAGGAACCCTCTCTGGAGGAACTAATCAGAAGGTAAACATTGTACTGTCGTTTATGTTCGACAGTCCGATAATTATACTCGATGAACCAACAACAGGTTTAGATCCTGTATCGCTAATCAGGCTAAAAGATTTAATAACATCCGAAAAGGAAAAAGGAAAAACTATCCTTATCACAACCCATATAATGGATTTTGTTGAGCAAATTTCAGATCAGATTGTATTTATCCTCGAAGGTGTAATTTACTTTAGAGGAACCGTAAACGAATTAAAAGAAAAGACTAATCAAGAAAATATTGAACGTGCAATTGCCTCAATCTTAACTGACACCTATGCTTAAAATATTAAAATATAGTTTTTACGACCTAATCCGCAGTAGATGGAGCTACGTATATCTTGCATTCTACCTCCTACTTGGATCAGTACTACTATTCTTAAACAACGATTTATCAAAAGCCGTAATTACTTTGATGAATGTAATAGTAGTTTTAACACCACTAATTGGTACAATTTTCGGGATTATGTACTACTATAGTTCTAGAGAATTCACTGAGCTTTTACTAGCGCAGCCAATAAGAAGAAGCAATATTTTTTTAGGTCAATATTTAGGAGTTGCTCTTTCTCTTTCGGCTAGTTTAATTATCGGCTTAGGAATCCCATTTATAGCTTATGGAATATTTTATTCTGGCGCAATTTGGGACTATTTAACACTGCTAATTACCGCTACTTTCCTGACATTGATATTCACAGCCTTAGCATTTAATATAGCTATATCAACAGAAAACAGAATAAAAGGATTTGGATACGCTATACTACTATGGTTATTTATGGCTGTGATATATGATGGTCTGTTCTTACTTGGCTTAATCATGTTTTCGGAATACCCTCTAGAAAACTTCTCATTATTTGCCACAATGTTAAATCCGATTGATCTTTCGAGAATACTAATATTACTGAAACTAGATATTTCAGCTTTGATGGGTTATACAGGAGCAGTTTTCCAAAAGTTTTTCGGCACAAATCGAGGACTTATAATTTCATTCTCTGTACTAATAATATGGACTGTGCTCCCTATTTGGCGCATTATTTACAAGTCAAACAGAAAAGATTTCTAAGTGTTAACTTTATTGTTATGGATAAACCTCCGAGCGTGGAAAACACAAAATAAGCCTATTCAAATAGACTTTCAGCATAGCTATCGGCCCAATCCATTAGAGCTTGCTTTTGATCATCGCTCATTTTGGCATCGTTATGAGTAATAAGATAGGGAGGAAATGGCATTGATCCTTCCTCTATTTCATCAATAAAACCACTTAAGGCTTTAGCCTTTTTCATTTTAGACAATTCTTCCCAATCCGAAAAGTTCAGATTCTTACGTCCCTCTTCTGTATCTCTTTTCACCAAGAAAGAAACTGGGGCAACATATGAGTACCATGGGTAGACAGTTTCGTTTGAATGGCAATCATAACATGAAGCTTTAATTTGTGTTTCGATAACTTCAGGAAAATCGTTATTTGCAAGTAAGTCGCTCTTATTATCCATAATAACAGTTGGCAACTCATTAGGAATAAACTGTATCACAATCAATACAACAATAAGGAAGTAAAATACTTTTTTAAGCATATCAGAGAATTTTTATAAAGTAAAGATAAAAAAAATAAGCTATACACCATGTGCATAACTTATTTTCACTTTACTAACTAACCAAATAAACCAACTTAAATCTAACCAATATTTTACTTTGCTAACTTTTCGCCTTCACTTTTTGCCCAACTTAGCAGAATTTCTTTTTCCGAAGTACTTAATGCCTTATTCGGATATTTTTTTAGGAACTTTTTCGGCGGCATCTCTCCCTCTGATACCGTTTCATGAATTCCTTCATATTTACCAATTTGTTTATAAACACTCATACTACTAATCAAATCAAAACTAAGTTTCTTTTTTCCTTTAGTATTTTTTGATTCTGAATTATGACAGCCATAACACTTATTATCTACTAGCTCTTTTACTTCAGAAGGCATATCAAC
>JAGLEB010000052.1 GCA_023145275.1 Flavobacteriales bacterium
TATCAACATTTAATTTATCACCAGAAGGAATATCACCCTCATCTCCCACAAAACTCATTGTGACAAATCCCAATAACACAAATGCACTAACTATATAAATACCTTTTTTCATTCTCTGTTTTCATTTTTTGATACTGCGAATATATGACAAAAATCATATGAGTGAATAACGTAATCTAAATCATTTACTTATATTAAAATAGATTTTATCTATTTTACATATAAATTAAAGTAGTACTTTTACAAAAAAGAAATAACTGCGTTTTTTATATATAACATTTTCACTTTGAAACGATGACATACAAAAGAATACTTTTAAAATTAAGCGGTGAGGCTCTAATGGGAGAACGCCAATACGGAATAGACCCAAAGAGACTAGCAGAATATGCTGAAGAAGTTAAAGAAATTGTTGAAATGGGGATTGAAGTTGCCATAGTAATAGGAGGCGGCAACATATTCAGAGGTGTTTCAGGAGCTTCAAACGGTATGGACAGAGTTCAAGGAGACCATATGGGTATGCTTGCTACTGTTATTAATGGTTTAGCTCTACAATCGGCTCTTGAGAATACTGGTTTAGATACTCGTTTACAAACTGCTATTGAAATGAATAAGATTGCCGAGCCTTTTATTAGACGTAAGGCAATGAGGCACCTAAGCAAAGGAAGAGTTGTGATTTTTAGTGGAGGAACAGGAAATCCTTACTTTACTACCGACACTGGTGCAACTCTAAGAGCTATTGAGGTAAAAGCTGATGCTATATTAAAAGGTACGAGAGTAGATGGAATATATACTGCCGACCCTGAGAAATTTCCTGATGCTACAAAGTACGAAACAATAAGTTTCGAAGAGGTAATACGAAAGGACTTAAAGATTATGGATTTAACTGCCTTTGCTTTAAGTAAAGAGAATGATGTACCTATTGTTGTTTTTAACATGAATATAAAAGGGAATTTGAAAAGGTTGCTAAATGGTGAAAAAGTTGGTACTTTTGTTGGCAACAAGCCTAAAGACTAAATAACAAGTTTTAGCTCAATATAAAATAAATTAAGAAATAATATTATGGAGGACGAAGTAGCTTTTATACTTGAAACTGTAGCTGAAGAAATGCAAGGTGCAATAGATCATTTACGTAAGGAGTTTGTAAAAATTCGCGCTGGAAAAGCTTCTCCAACCATGCTAAATGGTGTGATGGTTGATTATTACGGATCAATGACTCCTCTTTCACAGGTTTCTAATATTAATACTCCAGATGGAAGAACTTTAAGTGTTCAGCCTTGGGAAAAAGGGATGATAGATCCAATAGAAAGAGCAATTATCAACTCTAATCTAGGATTTGCGCCAATGAATAATGGAGAATCAATCATTATCAGTATTCCACCATTAACAGAAGAGCGCCGTATAGGTCTTGCCAAACAAGCTAAGGCAGAAGCTGAAGATGCAAAAATTGTATTGCGAAATCATCGTAGGGATGCTAATTCTGAGATAAAAGCATTAGAAAAAGATGGTTTATCTGAGGATATTGCAAAAGACTCTGAAACAGAAATTCAAAACATTACAAATAACTTCAGCAAGATTATTGATGAGATAGAAAAAGATAAAGAGAAGGAAATAATGACCGTATAGCATTATAAATACTTAAAAAAAAGGGCTGCATCAGATGGTAAAACACTAGGCAGCCCTTTTTTATGAAAATAAATTAGCTCAATTCTCAAACATTGTTAATTTATATAATTATTTTTACAAGATTTGAATAACAACAAAATATGTGGAATAGGATAACTAGAATCATTTTAAGAAATAGAGTTGTAATTCTGATTGTGATTGCCTTAATTACGGTATTTGCAGCTCTTCAAACTCAGAATATTAAATACTCGTACGAGGACGCTAACTTATTGCCTAACGACGATCCTATTGCGATTAATTACACCAGGTTTAAAGAGATTTTTGGGCAAGAGGCCACTATGATTATAATGGGGACTTCCGATTCATTAATCTACACCCCTGAGGTATATAAAAACTGGAGCATCCTAACTGATGAAATCTCAAACTTAACACCTGAAGATTTAGTTCCATTCCAAAAAGATAAGAAAGCTCCTAGAGTAATTCTCGAAGATGGTGAAAAGTTAGTTTCAGGAGCAATATCTATTTCAAATCTTAAAATTTTAAAGAAAAATAAAGTAGAAAAGAAATTTGATTTAATAGATCTTAGTGACTCTATACCTACTACAACTGAAGGTATTATGGAGATTAGGGATAAATTATACAAGCTCCCAATTTACGACCAGCTACTGTACAATAAAAAATCTGGATTAATTACTACATCTATTATCGTTAACCCTAAAATATTGAATAGCGAAACAAGGGTGGACTTAGTGTTAGCTATAGATGATAAAATAAGCAAATTCGAGGAGGCAAACAACATCGACATTCATGTTTCAGGAATGCCTTATATACGTACTTTCAACGCTGCTACAATAATTAGCGAGGTGAGTAATTTTGTTTACTTGGCAATGTTTATCACTGCTTTTATATTTTTCCTTTTCTTCAGATCATTCTCTGCAACCTTGATAGCTGTGGCTGTTATAACTATAGCAGTTATTTGGTCTTTTGGAACTATAGGTTTGTTCGGCTACGACATCACTATTCTTACTGGGCTTATACCTCCACTGATTATTGTTATTGGCTTTCCGAATGTAATATTCTTGTTAAATAAATTTCATCAAGAATATGCTTTCCACGGGAACAAAATAAAATCAATATCACGTATTATTTCTAAAATTGGTAATGCTACTTTATTGACAAACACTACTACTGCACTTGGTTTTGCAACTTTTATATTCACTAATAGTACAGTGATGAAGGAGTTTGGTATTGTTGCTTCATTGAACATTTTTGGAGTTTTCTTATTGTCAATTTTATTAGTGCCAATTATATATAGTTTTAGAGCAAATCCAAAGAAGAAACACCTAAAACACCTAGAAAAAAAATGGACACATGGTATTGTTGAGTGGATATTGAACCAAACTAAAACAAATAGACCAACAATTTACGCTGTTTCTATATTCCTTTTCGCTTTTAGTATTGCCGGGATTTTCCAAATGAAAATTTCAGGTAGCATAATTGACGATATGCCTAAAGGAGCTACCTTCTATCAAGATATAAAGTATTTTGAGAATGAATACGAGGGGGTAATGCCACTCGAGATAATGATAGATACGAAAGTTAAAGGTGGTGTATACAAAGCTTCTACTTTAAAGAGGATTGATCGATTGGGAGAGTTTTTAAAAGATGAATCAGGACTATCCCATCCATTTTCGGTTGTAAATCTAATAAAATACACTAAACAAGCATTTTATAACAACAACCCAAAATACTATCAATTACCAAATTCTCAAGAGCGTTCATTTATATTAGAATATGCTAAAAACTCTTCAGAAGATGGAAATTCTCAGCTATCGAGTTACGTAGATTCAACTGGGCAATTTGCGAGAATAACTCTAATGATGAAGGATGTAGGCACCGACCAGATGGATATGATTCAGGGAGATTTGAAACGACAAATTAACAAAATATTCCCCGAGAAAAAATTCAATGTGGTGATGACGGGTGGTGCCCTAGTTTTTCTTGAAGGAACTCATTACCTAGTAAAGAATTTGTTTATATCTTTATCTTTAGCAGTATTGCTAATTTCTTTAATAATGGCATGGATGTTTAGATCGCCAAAAATGATATTAATATCATTGATACCGAACTTACTCCCACTATTTATCACGGCCGGACTTATGGGATACTTTGGCGTGCCAATTAAGCCGTCTACTATACTTGTTTTTAGTATTGCGTTTGGTATTTCAGTAGATGATACAATACACTTCTTGGCAAAATACAGACAAGAATTAAAAGCTAGTAATTGGGCAATAAAACCTTCAGTCTTTAGTGCTCTAAGCGAAACAGGTAAAAGTATGTTTTACACGTCTATTGTCTTATTCTTTGGATTCTTAACATTTACTTTATCCAGCTTTGGAGGTACACAAGCACTTGGAGGATTAGTTTCGATAACTCTCCTAATTGCAATGGCCACTAACCTGTTATTATTACCTGCTTTATTGTTATCTCTTGAAAAAAGAATTTCTAACAAAACAGATTTCAAGGAACCTAAGTACCCTTTAGATGCCGATATCGAAGAGAATGAAAAACTATAAGACCACGTTAAACAAATTGAAAACAAATTAAATAGATGACACATCCATGTGGATATTAGCTCTCACACAGAAAACTGACATCCTCATACTATTAATAGCTCGGACTGCAAGATTTAGTCAGGCGGGTGACCACATCAAATACATTATTTGCATATGAAAGGTATAATTTTAGCCGGAGGATCAGGCACGCGTTTACACCCACTAACTTTAGCAGTTAGTAAGCAGCTAATGCCAATATTTGACAAGCCAATGATATATTATCCATTGGCGACATTAATGAGGGCGGGGATAAAAGATATATTAATAATTTCTACACCCCATGATTTACCTCTTTTTGAAAAACTTCTGGGTGACGGTTCAAGAATAGGCTGCAATTTCACTTATAAAATTCAAGAAATTCCAAATGGCTTAGCTCAAGCTTTTGTTATCGGTGAAGAGTTTATAGGCGACGACTCGGTAGCTCTGATTCTTGGAGATAATATTTTCTACGGTTCATCAATGGAAAACCTTCTTAGAACAAACAATAATCCTGATGGAGGTGTTGTATTTGCATATCACGTTTCAGACCCTGAAAGATACGGCGTAGTAGATTTTGACTCTAATAAAAAAGTTCTTTCTATCGATGAAAAACCCGAGAATCCAAAATCAAATTTTGCAGTACCTGGGTTGTATTTTTACAGTAACGATGTCATTAAAATAGCTAAAGAGCTTGCACCATCAGCTCGTGGAGAATATGAAATCACAGATGTTAACAAAGAGTACCTAAAACAAGGAAAATTAAAAGTAGGTGTTCTAGATAGAGGTACAGCTTGGCTCGATACTGGTACATTCTCTTCATTGATGCAGGCAGGACAGTTTGTACAAGTTATAGAAGAAAGACAAGGTTTAAAGGTTGGATGTATCGAAGAAATAGCTTTTCGACAAGGCTTTATTAATAAAAATACTCTTAGAGAAATAGCTCAGCCGCTGTTAAAAAGTGGTTATGGCGAATATTTACTTTCGCTAATACCTTAAATCCATTTGCGGAATTAAGGTAATAAACAATTAGCCTGTTATAATGTAAAAAAGTGTTACTTTTGCACGCTTAATTTATTACAGGAATAAAAACAAATTTAGAATAAAAAGATAATGAAACGTAGTAAGGTTGTTGATGTATTCAACTCAGAAATCAACCACACTGAGATTTTAGTTAAAGGGTGGGTAAGAACTTTTAGAAGTAATAGGTTTATTGCTTTAAACGACGGATCGACTATTAATAATTTACAGTGCGTTGTTGATTTTGAGAATACAAAAGAAGATACACTTAAGAAAATAGCTACTGGTGCAGCAGTTTCATTGAAAGGTGTTTTAGTAGAAAGCTCAGGAAAAGGACAAAGTGTAGAGCTTAAGGTTAGCGAGATTATTATTCTTGGAGAATCTGATCCAGAGAAATATCCTCTACAACCTAAGAAACACTCTTTAGAGTTTTTAAGAGAGATAGCTCATTTACGCCCAAGAACAAACCTTTTTGGAGCAATCATGAGAGTTAGACACACTTTAGCTTTTGCCGTTCATCAGTACTTCAACGAGAAAGGGTTCTTTTACTACAATGCTCCTATAGTTACAGGTTCTGACGCAGAAGGTGCTGGAGAGATGTTCCAGGTTACAAACCTAAATTTAAAAGACATTCCAAAAACAGAAGAAGGAAATGTAGATTTTTCTCAAGATTTCTTTGGTAAAGCTACAAATCTAACTGTTTCGGGGCAATTAGAGGCTGAAACAGCAGCAATGGCTCTTGGACAAGTTTATACTTTTGGACCTACTTTTCGTGCTGAGAACTCGAATACTTCTCGACACCTTGCTGAATTCTGGATGATAGAACCAGAAATGGCTTTTGTAGAGCTAGATGAGAATATGGATATTGCTGAAGAGTTTATAAAATATATTATTAAGTATGCTCTTGATCACCGTAAGGAAGACTTAGAATTCTTAGATCAACGTTTTGCACAAGAAGAGAAGACTAAGCCTACGAAAGATCGTCAGGACATGGGACTAATCGAGAAGTTGAATTTTATATTAGATAACAATTTCAAGAGAGTAAGTTACACTGAAGCTATTGATATACTAAAAGCTAGTAAACCTAACAAAAAGGGTAAGTTTAAGTATAAGATCGAAGAATGGGGTGCTGATTTACAATCGGAGCACGAGAGATTTCTTGTTGAAAAACATTTCAAGCAACCAGTTATATTATTCGACTATCCAGCTAAGATTAAAGCATTTTACATGCGTCTAAATGACGATGGAAACACCGTTAGAGCAATGGACATCCTTTTCCCTGGAATAGGAGAAATTGTAGGAGGGTCGCAACGTGAAGAACGTCTTGATGTACTTATGCAAAAGGTGGAAGAATTAGGAGTTGATAAAGAGGAGCTTTGGTGGTATATTGATACTAGAAAATATGGTACTGCTCCACACTCTGGCTTCGGATTAGGTTTTGAAAGAATTATTCAGTTTGTTACTGGTATGGGTAATATTCGCGACGTAATTCCTTTCCCTAGAACACCACAAAACGCAGAGTTCTAAAAGAGTAAGATAGAAATATACAAAGTACACACCCACCCACTCACTATTATTAATTATAGTGAGTGGGTATTTTTTTATAGCATATTTTCCGAAATATACTTTAAAACTAAATCCTGCGCCCCTGAGTTATTTTTTATATAGTCGAAAGCAATTTTCCCGACTTCATGTCTTTCACCTTCTTCAGATTTATTTACCTCCAAAATAAACTCCTCGGCAGATTCTACCACAATCATCCCACCCAAATCTTCCAATTCAACGGCTTCTTTGAATTGATGAAAAATTGGCCCTGTTATTACAGGAATTGTAAATACAGCAGGCTCTAGAATATTGTGAATACCATCTTTTCCAAAGCCACCCCCAACGTAAGCAATATCAGCATATGAATATACTTTTGTCAGTAAGCCAACAGTATCAAGAATAAACACATCATAGCCAGACAAGTCTCTAGAGTCCATTTCGGAAAACAGAACCGTCTTTTTAGCAATCTTAGACACTAACTTCTTATTGTATTCTGCAGAAATATTATGCGGAGCAATTAACACCTTGCATGTGCTACTTGAACTATTAACATACTCTAACAGCATTTTATCATCATCGGGCCAAGTTGAGCCAGCAACTAGCAACGTATTAGCTCCTTTAAAATCCTCAACAAAACTGATAGAATTATCATTTTCGAGAATATCCATAACCCTATCAAATCTAGTATCTCCCGACTTTATCACATTCGAAATACCAATCGAGTTCAACAGTTGTACTGAAATATCATCTTGAACAAAAAACTTTGAAAATTTATTTAGAGACTTTCTCATCCAGGAACCATAACCCCTAAAGAAAATCTGATCTTCTCTAAATATTGCAGAAATAACAATAGTGTTCACTTCTGCCCTATTTAGAGCTTCAATAATATTTGGCCAAAATTCGTACTTTATAAAAATAGCCATCGAAGGATTTACAATATCAACAAACTTCTGCGCATTAGATTTTGTATCTAGAGGTAGATAATAAGTCCAATCGGCACCTTCATAATTTTTCCTCACCTCATAACCTGATGGAGAATAAAAAGTAAGTAGTATTTTTACTTTAGGATGGCTTATTCTAAGTTTTTCAATAATCGGTCTACCTTGCTCAAATTCGCCTAACGAAGCAGCATGAAACCATATAGGCATATCATTAGGGTTAATATCTCGTTGTAAACGATCACATAAATGCTTCCTCCCATCAATCCAAAGCTTAGCCTTTTTGTCGAATTTTGATACAAAAAAAACTATTATTCCATAAAAAGAGATGAAAAAATTATATATAAAACTCATAAGCTTTCCGATTTTAACACAAATATACAATAAGAGTAAAATATCAAAGAGAATTACCCTAATGATATTTTTGTTTTATTTTCTACACAAAAGCAAAAAGCACAAACAACTCATTAAAAATATCACTTGAGCTAAACAATACACAGCTTATCATTATTTACACAATATAAGTATATTTTCCTTTTTCCAATTGTAAACATCTTAGTAACTTAGCTAACTTAAAACTAAGACCATACATTGGTCTGTAAAATTTGAGAAATGAAAAAAATTCAAATGGTGGATTTGGGAAATCAGTACCAACATATCCAAGAAGAAATTGACACAGCAGTATTAAATGTTATACGTTCTACGGCTTATATAAACGGTCCTGAAGTAAAAAAGTTTCAAGAATCATTACAAGAATACCTTGGAGTAAAGCATGTTATCCCATGTGCTAATGGCACTGATGCACTACAAGTTTCGCTAATGGCACTAGGTTTAAAATCAGGTGATGAAGTGATTTCTGTTGATTTTACTTTTGCTGCAACTGTTGAAGTGATAGGCCTTTTAAACCTTACTCCAGTTTTGGTTGATGTTGATGAGAACACTTTCAATATAGATATAGATGCATTAAAGGCGGCTATCACTCCTAAAACAAAAGCTATAATTCCAGTTCACCTTTTCGGACAGGTTGCAAATATGGAAGAGGTGATGAAAGTTGCAAAAGAGCACAATTTGCCAGTTGTAGAAGATACAGCGCAGGCAATTGGTGCTGAATATACTTTTGCTGATGGTTCTGTGAAAAAAGCAGGTACAATTGGCGATTTAGGTACTACTTCTTTCTTCCCTTCTAAAAACTTAGGTGGTTATGGTGATGGCGGTGCTGTTTTCACAAATGATGACGAGCTTGCACACAAATTACGTGGAATAGTAAATCACGGTATGTACCGTAGATACTACCACGATGAAGTTGGAGTTAACTCAAGATTAGATAGTATTCAAGCTGCAATTCTGAACGTAAAATTAGCTCACCTTGACGAGTACAATGCTGCTAGACTTAAAGCTGCTAATTACTACAGCGAGGCATTTAAAAATTGCGAAAAAATAGAAACGCCTTTCATTGCTGAGAACTCTACTCACGTTTTCCATCAGTATACTTTAAAAATCAAAGGAACAGACAGAAATGCTCTAGCTGAACACATGATGTCTAAAGATATACCTGCAATGATATACTATCCTGTTCCTCTGCACTTGCAAGAAGCATATAAGGACGAAAGATATAAAGAAGAGGATTTTAAAATAACAAATAAGCTTATAGATCAAGTAATGTCACTTCCTATGCATACTGAACTTGACGAAGAGCAACTTGAGTTTATTACTTCTTCATTATTAGAGTTTGTGAATAAATAAAAAGTAGATAATAAATATACAATGAGGCTGTATAAAAAAGATACAACTTTTTTCAGCCTCATTATTGCTTAAATATCAACCTATAAGTCAACGATGAAAAGAATATTAATTACTGGAGCAGCAGGTTTTTTAGGTTCACACCTTTGTGACAAATTCATAGAGAAGGGATTCCATGTTATCGCAATGGACAACCTTATTACTGGAGACCTAAAAAACATAGAACACTTATTCCCTCTCGAAAATTTTGAATTTCATCACCACGATGTCTCTAAATTTGTTCATATCGCTGGCAATCTAGATTATATTCTACATTTCGCTTCTCCTGCTTCACCAATAGATTATCTTAAAATCCCAATCCAGACTCTAAAAGTAGGATCCTTAGGTACTCATAATCTTTTAGGCCTAGCAAAGGAGAAAGATGCAAGACTTTTGATTGCTTCAACATCAGAAGTATATGGAGACCCATTAGTTCATCCACAAACGGAAGAGTATTATGGAAACGTAAACCCTATAGGCCCACGAGGAGTATATGACGAAGCGAAAAGATTTCAAGAGGCTATAACTATGGCCTATCATACTTTTCATGGAGTAGATACCCGAATTGTTAGAATATTTAACACATACGGGCCTAGAATGAGGTTAAATGACGGAAGAGTAATCCCTGCTTTTATAGGTCAAGCATTACGTGGAGAAGATCTTACGGTATTCGGAGATGGATCACAAACAAGGTCATTCTGCTATGTAGATGATCAAGTAGAGGGGATATACAGACTTTTGATGAGCGGCTATCACTTGCCCGTAAATATTGGTAATCCAAATGAAATTTCAATATCTGAGTTTGCAGAAGAAATTATTAGTCTCACAGGAACAACTCAAAAAGTAATATACAAAGAATTACCTGTTGACGATCCAATGCAACGTCAGCCAGATATCACAAAAGCAAAAAATCTGCTTGATTGGGAACCAAAAGTAGGGCGCGAAGAAGGATTGAAAATCACATATGAGTACTTTAAATCTCTAGATGAAAATACTCTTTACAAACAAGCACACAAGTCTTTTGAAAAATATATGAAATAGACGTGATCGTACTTAGTATTGAGATGTTAGTAC
>JAGLEB010000053.1 GCA_023145275.1 Flavobacteriales bacterium
TAACCATATTTAAGTAATCCTCTTTGTTATCGTTGTTTGGATTTAGAGTAGATGGGTGGAAAGCAGTAAGTGCAGAAACCATAGATGCTAACACTCCCATTGGGTGAGCAGTAGCTGGAAACTCATCAACAATCTTTCTCATTCTCTCATGAACTATCTGATTGTCTTTAATATCTTTTTCTAGTTTTTCTAGTTGTCTTTCAGTTGGAAGTTCACCACCAATTAATAGCCAAGCTACTTCTAGAAAAGAAGCTTTCTCTGCTAACTCTTCTATAGTGTAACCTCTGTAACGAAGTATTCCTAACTCTCCATTTAAAAATGTAATAGCACTTTTTGTAGCACCTGTGTTTTTGTAACCTGGGTCGATAGTAATAACTCCAGATTGACCTCTAAGTTTAGAAATATCTACAGCTACCTCATGCTCAGTACCTTCAATGATATCTAACTCTATCTCTTTACCTCTTACACTTAATATTGCCTTTTCTGACATCGATTTATATTTATATATGAATAATTATTGAACAGTGACGAATATAGGAAATAAAGTCATATTTGCAAGTGACATTTATCATTATAACTGATGTAACTGCTGTTGTAACTGATGATCGGAAAGTTTAATGATTTTGGTCTTTGAAAAACATGTCTATCATTATGTATTTTGGGTATATATGTCAATAGGTTTAAACAGAAGTGCGATAGAACTAATAAATATTACTGCAGGCACTTATAAATAGCCTAACTCTAAAAACAAGCGAATAAGCCTCAGATTATCCAATCAACCATAAATTTTATAAAACAGTTGCACTACTGAATATATATTTTACTTTTGCGCCATAAAATAAAAATGATGCAGAGAAATATATTTCAGTACCTAGTTATTACTTTAAAAGGAATTGCCATGGGTATGGCTGATGTAGTGCCTGGTGTTTCGGGTGGTACTATTGCTTTTATTTCTGGAATATACGAGGAGTTTGTAAATTCATTGAATTCAATAGATGTAAAGGCTTTTAAATTATTGTTTAGCTTTAAGTTTAAGGAGTTTTGGAAGCATATAAATGGTGGATTCTTGTTGTCGTTAGCTGTTGGAATTGCTATTAGTATAGTTTCATTATCGAAAGCTATAATTTATCTATTGGAGAATGAACCGGTACTTCTTTGGTCTTTTTTCTTTGGTTTGATAATAGCTTCAATTTTATTTATAGGAAAGCAAATTAACAAGTGGAATACTAGAGTCATTATCGCACTTGTATTAGGAGCTATAGTCTCGTATTACATTACAATTGCAGAACCTGCTCATAGTCCTGATAGTACTATGTTTGTGTTCTTTTCTGGATTTATTGCTATTATAGCTATGATTCTTCCAGGTATTTCTGGAGCATTCATATTACTTCTGATGGGGGCATACCCTACAGTTATTGGAGCTATAAATAGTTTGAGAGAGGGTATAACTACTGCAAATACCGACCTTATATTTCATGCAGGATCAATGCTTAGTGTATTTGCTGTGGGTGCCGTTTTAGGTCTTTTAACTTTTTCGAGAGTTTTGGCCTGGATGTTTAAAAACTATCACAATACTACCTTAGCAGTTCTTACTGGCTTCATGATAGGATCATTGAATAAAGTGTGGCCTTGGAAAGAAACTATTTCTACAAGGATGAATTCTCACGGAGAGGAAGTGCCTTTTTTGCAAAAGAGCATCTTACCTACATCTTTTGATGGAGATGCTATGATGGTTCAGGTTGTTTTAATTGCAATACTTGGTTTCTCAGTAATCTATCTATTAGATAAATTCTCAAAAAAAAATAAGTAGAATTAAACCTTCCCAACAATTCTATTATATCAATACAGTACTATTGTGGTTAATATTGATGTTATTAGATAAAGCCCGGCCATTATCAAAAACACTATGTTTATTAATGTAAACATTGAGGCAGCTTTTAAAGTTGACTTGTACGAGTAAAAATGTTTTAAAGAAATATATAGGTAAATTAAGAAAATAGCAGTTGTGGTATTAGTGAATAAACTTCCATATTCAGTAAAAAATATAGATGCAAATTCTGATATAATCATTAAAATAAAATATACCGATTGATTGTGAAATGCGAAAATGAGGTGCTCAAAATATAGAATGTCTTGTTTGTAATGAACTAAGTTTAGAAATATAGCGAATAATGGTAGGAAGAAAAATACTATCAAAGGTAGTTTTCTGAAAAAAGTATCTGAGAAACTGTTTATTGTTACATTAGAATATGTTTTTGTCTTGCTATAAATCAGACGGTTTATATGTCCATCCTCAATATTGTATTTTTCAAAGAAAGCATTAGTACTTCGTTCACCATTTTGTGATATATCTGCTAATGCTAGAAATATCAATTTTCCTAATTGATTATTAGCCTCATTTATTAGTGTTGAGTCTATTTTAGAATTATCTAGATTTAAAAGCGAAACCCAGTCTTTATCATTATCACTTTCTCCATCGGTATTATAACTGAGATTAAATTCATTCTCATCAAGGTCAGTATCTTCGATATTAGAAATAGATAAGCTATTAGTTGTAGTTAAAGAGTCATTATTGATTAATTCTTCTTCAGTTGTGGGATTTACATCTGCATAAACATCTTCTTTCCAACTATTGAAAGAAATTAATAGAAAGAAAATAAAACTTACTACAAGATAAAGACGTATTGGGTGAATATGTGATGCTCTTTCTCCTTTTATATAATCAATAGATAATTGACCTGGATTAGTTAGTAAGGGTTTAATGCTGTTTTGTAATCTAGAATCATAGGCCAAAAAATCTCCAAGAGTTTCCTTGAGGATATCAGAAAAAGAGAGTCTTCTTTTATCGTTAAGTTGGCCACATCTCGGACAAAAGTTATCGTCGTCATGGAGATCGTGTCCGCAGTTCAAACAATTATCTCCCCTATTTATTTTAGGTAGATGTCTCAAGTGTTTTTCCATAGTCTAAAACAATTCTTCTGATCTAATTTGATAAAAGCCAACAACCCTATCAAATCGGCTACTCATGCTTCTGTAATAAACAAAAATAGTATAATTATTCTCTGTCTGATAAAAAGATCCTGAAATTAGGTCGGGATGAAATTCTCCATCATTATCAAGCACTACATACTTATAATCGAAGTACCCTTGTTTCAGAAGGATCTCGGTCTCAAAAACATCTTTTCGCTTATTGTATTTTAATCTGTTCTCTTCTTCAAACCTCCAGTCGTTAAAGGCTCCATACACGTATATTGATGATTTATGGAATGTGTCTATTGTTTTCAAAGAAAAATGAACTCTTGAATAATCTCCATCAGTATTTGTGTCGCCACCATCGACAGATCTAATAACAAATCCACCGTTGAAATCTTGTTGAGTAGAGTAGGGAAGGTTGGCTCTTGGTTGGTTTGTATACAAGAAAGTATTGTAAATATCGTCAAGAGTTATATAGTCAGTAAATAATCCAGCTACCTGGATAGTTTTTGTATCGAAATAATAAAAATAGTTTCCTGCGGTGAAATTACTTTTATCGTTGTGATTGTAAATTAATGTGTTTTGTCCAATATATTGATATTGCAGCCCATAAATAGCATTATCCCATGTATTGTTTTGTAGAATGTTTACATCAACTTCTACGGCAGGATTGTCGATGTTTAGATTCTTGTGATTTAGGACTAAGCTTATTTGTTGCTCAGTATCTCTTTTATTAACTATTACTGCTCTATCTACTTTTGCACCTATAGTTATTATGTCTTCGTAAATAACTAGTCTTCTTACAAAACATGGCTCTTCGTCGTCGTCTAAATAAACCTTTAAGAGATAATTTCCTGAAACCAACACTTTCATCCCGTAATTAGGGAAAACAAACGAATAGTGAGTGAAGGGCTGTAGGGCATTGAATGAGAATGCAAATTTGGTGATTTCGCCTTCGTTGTATCCTTCAATATAATCATTGTCGAAAATGTCCGATTTCTCCCAATCAGAACTGTAGTGTTCTACGGAGTAATAATAATTTTTTTTATCGGCATCTAAGTCGTCAAAACTTATCATAAACTGTTCTCCAAGTTTAGCATAAGGCATCTGATAAGATCTTGAAATATTATGGATGTCAATAGATCTCAAGTTTACGTCATCAGAGATTAATAGGTCTTGATTTGGAAAAGGAGAATTCTGTCCAAAAATGGAAGAAAACATGAATAATATCATTAAAGTTAGTGACGAGGAACGTATGATTTTTGTCATTTATTAAAATTAGTTAATTATATTTTTCACTATTTGATTCCGTAATATTAGTAAAATCAGTTGGTTTGAGGAAATTGCAAGCTATTTTTTTCTTCATTATTTAATGAGACATTTATAACATAAAAATGCTTGATTTTTTTATTTTTGTATCGAATTTAATAAACTTAATTAATCTCTTATATAAATATGTCACAAGACATTCGTATAAAGAGAGGTGTTGACATAAAGCTTGTTGGTAAAGCTGAAAAAATGTTCGCCAATGTTACTCAAGCGAAAATGTTCGCCTTGCAACCAGACGATTTTCATGGAATTACTCCAAAATTGACTGTAAAAGCGGGAGAACAGGTTAAAGCTGGGGACACTCTTTTTTACTCAAAGTACAACGATAAGATCAAATTTACTTCGCCAGTAAGTGGTGAGGTAGTAGAAATTGTGCGTGGTGCTAAACGTAAAATTTTGGAGGTAAAGGTGTTAATAGATTCTGAGATCACTTACAAAGAGTTTAGTACAAGCTCTTCTTCGAGAGAAGAGGTTATTGAAACTTTGTTAGAAAGTGGTGCTTGGGCATTTATTAAACAACGTCCGTATGATGTTATTGCTAACCCATCGGACAAACCTAAGGCAATTTTTATTTCAGGCTTCAACAGCGCGCCTCTAGCAGCTGACTATGATTTTACTCTACAGGGTAAAGAAAAATCATTACAAAAAGGTATAGATATAATGTCTATACTAACCAATGGGAAAGTTCATCTATCGTTAGATGGATCTAAACCGGCGTCAATTTTTCAGAATATTTCGGGAGTAGACGTGCACAATGTTACAGGACCGCATCCTGCTGGTAATGTTGGGGTTCAGATTCACCATATCGACCCTGTAAATAAGGGCGAAAGAGTTTGGACTGTTACACCTCATGATCTTGTTATTATTGGTGATTTATTCTTAACAGGTAATTTCAACGCCGAAAGGGTTGTTGCATTAACTGGTTCGGGAGTAAACAAGCCTCGCTATGTAAAGACTATTGCAGGTACAAGCTTAGAGAATATTTTAAAAGATTCTTTAAAAAGTACTGATGCTCGTATTATTAGCGGTGGACCATTAACCGGTACGAAAGTTTCTAAAAACGGGTATTTAGGTTATTACGATAACCAAATCACTATTTTGCCAGAAGGTAAATCTCACCGTTTCTTTGGATGGGTGCCATGGTTATATAACAACATTTTTAGTATTGCAGGTTCTTCCTTTGCATCAACAGGCAAGGAGTACGATATGGATACTAATAAAAATGGCGAAACTCGTGGTTTTGTTGTTACTGGAGAGATGGAGAAGGTTTTTCCTTTTGACATTTATCCTATGTACCTTGTAAAATCTATCATGTACAATGATATTGGAGAGATGGAGAATCAAGGAATCTACGAGGTAGCACCAGAAGATTTTGCACTAGCAGAAGTTATTAATACTTCGAAAATTGATATTCAAAAAGTTGTTCGCGAAGGTTTGGATTTGATGGTTAAGGAAGTAGGTTAATCGTGAAATCGTGATAGTGTGAAATAGTGATAACGTAAAATTGTCACAACTTCACGTCTTCACGATATAACTAATAAAAAAAAATAAATGAAATTTTTAAGAGACGCATTAGACGGTATCAAACCAAATTTCACCTCCGGCGGTAAGTGGGAGAAATGGAATCCTGTGTTTGAAACTTTTGAAACGTTTTTGTTTACACCTGATCATGTTACCACTTCGGGGTCGCATATTCGTGATGGTGTTGATATTAAGCGTTTAATGACCGTTGTAGTTCTTGCTTTATTTCCAGCTTTGTTCTTCGGAATGTACAATATAGGGTACTTCCATTTTGAGCAATTAGTAGCTTTAGGTCAGCAAGATTCTTATACGTTCATGGAAGCCTTCCTTTTCGGATTATGGAAACTGCTTCCAATTATCATAGTATCTTATGCCGTTGGATTAGGTGTTGAGTTCATCTTTGCGATGTTCTACGGACACTCTATTCACGAGGGATACTTTGTTACAGGAATGTTGATTCCATTAATTGTACCAGTTGATTTGCCACTTTGGATGCTTGCAGTATCGATAGTTTTTGGGGTAGTAATTGGTAAAGAAATTTTTGGAGGAACAGGAATGAATATTCTTAACCCTGCTTTAGTAGTTAGAGCATTCTTATTCTTTGCATACCCAACATTTATGTCGGGAGATAAAGTATGGGTTGCTGGAGCATCTGAGGTAGATGGTATGTCAGGAGCTACAATACTTGGTCAATTAGGTTCGGGGGCAGAAGCCGTGGTAGATAAAACGTATTCGGTTATGGATATGTTCCTTGGATTTATTCCGGGATCTATTGGCGAAACTTCAACTTTAGCAATTTTAATTGGGGCAGTGATGCTTTTATTAGCTGGTGTTGCTAGTTGGAGAATTATGCTTTCGGGTGTAATCGGAGCTGCAATAATGAGTGCTTTGTTTGTTCTTTGGGGAGCTAACCCATTAATGGATTTTGGCTTTAAGCACTTGTTAGTAGGTGGGTTTGCTTTTGGACTTGTATTTATGGCTACCGATCCTGTATCGGCAGCACAAACAAATACTGGAAAATGGATTTACGGTTTCCTTATAGGATTTCTTTCCATTTTATTGAGAGTTCTTAACGGGTTCCCTGAGGCTGTTATGCTTGTAATCTTGTTGCTTAACGTGTTTGCACCGACTATAGATCACTATGTGGTTCAGGCTAGTGTAAATCGTAGAAATAAGCGTGTAGAGGATAAAATTAAAAAAGCACTTAGCGCATAAAACGTAGATATAATGGATACAAATAAAAATAGTTATACGTTTATGTTCGCTATCGTGATGGTGGTGGTTGTTGCATTCTTACTTTCGTTTGCCGCAACATCTTTAAAACCATTACAAGATCGTAATATTAAACTCGAGAAAATGCAAAATATCCTTAAAACTGTTGGAGTAGAAGTTACTCGTGAACAGGCTGAGGTTGAATTTTCAAAGTATATAAAGAGTGGGGTTGTAATAGATCCTACCGGTAATGTTATAGATGAGGCTAAAGGGGCAGATGTAGAAAAAGGATTGGCTTTTTCTGGAGATGTAAAGCACGCTGTAGCAAAGAAACAATATCCAATTTTTATTGCTGAAGTAAAAGGAGAAACATTCTATGTTATTCCTTTATTCGGTATGGGAATGTGGAGTGATATATGGGGTAACGTAGCTTTAAAGGCTGATAAGAACACTATTTATGGAATAAACTTCGACCACAAAAGTGAAACTGCAGGTTTAGGTGCTGAGATAGCAACTGAGATATTCCAGAAAGAATGGATTGGAAAACAGATTATGGAAGATGCTAACGGAGGTTTTACCGATGCAAATTTTGCTTCTGTAACGGCTATAAAAGGTGGTGCTGATCCTTCTGATACTCATGGTGTAGATGCTATATCTGGTGGTACAGTAACTTCGGTTGCTACATCGAAGATGTTCCACGATAGAGTTGCTTTATATTTACCTTACTTCAATAATTTAAAATAGTTCTGGCATGAGTGATGTAGAAGAAAAAGAAGCATTGTTTTCTAAGAAGAACAGACAATTGCTTATTAATCCGCTTGACAGCGACAATCCAATAACCGTTCAGGTACTTGGAATTTGTTCTGCTCTTGCGATTACTGTTAAACTTGAGCCTGCTATTGTAATGTCATTGTCGGTATTATTCGTATTGAGTGCGGGTAATGTTATTATCTCATTGATGAGAAACATTATACCATCTCGAATTAGAATTATCGTTCAATTAGTTGTTGTTGCAGCTTTGGTGATTTTAGTAGATCAGGTGTTGAAAGCATATCTTTTTGATGTGTCGAAACAACTTTCTGTATTTGTAGGTCTGATTATTACAAACTGTATTGTAATGGGGCGTTTTGAAGCCTTTGCTTTGGGAAATACACCTTGGAAATCTTTCCTTGATGGTATTGGAAACTCAGCAGGATATGGTTTGATATTGGTTGTAATAGCTTTCATAAGAGAGTTGTTTGGCTCTGGAGCTTTAATGGGTCAGCAAGTTATTCCAGATTCGTTCTACGATGCTGGATATGCTAATAACGGAATGATGTTATTGCCTCCAATGGCACTTATTGTTGTAGGTGTTATTATATGGGTTCAAAGATGGTTTAATCCTTCACTAGAAGAAGCTAATTAAGAGATGTTATGGAATTAATTAATTTATTCATAAAATCTATATTCGTAGAGAATATGGTGTTCGCATTCTTCTTGGGAATGTGTTCGTACTTAGCTGTATCGAAAAAAGTTTCTACAGCTGTTGGACTTGGTGCTGCTGTAATATTCGTTTTGGTTATTACACTTCCTGTAAACTTCCTTTTAGATCAATATTTACTTCAGCCTGGTGCGCTTGCGTGGTTAGGTGATGAGTTTGCAACAATAGACTTGAGCTTCCTAAGTTTCATTATGTTTATTGCTGTAATTGCTTCTATGGTGCAATTAGTAGAGATGATTGTCGAGAAATTCGCTCCAGCTCTATATGCAACACTTGGTATTTTCTTACCTCTTATTGCTGTAAACTGTGCTATTCTTGGAGGATCTTTATTTATGCAAAACAAAAACTTCGGCAATGTTGGCGAAGCTGTTGTCTATGGACTTGGTTCGGGAATTGGTTGGTTACTTGCAATTGTTGCACTAGCTGCTATTCGCGAGAAAGTTCGTTATTCTCACGTTCCTGCTCCATTGAGAGGTTTAGGTATTACCTTTATAATCACAGGATTGATGGGTATTGCTTTTATGGGATTCATGGGTATCAAATTGTAATAAGAAATCAAGCTAAAAGCTCGAAGCTCGAAGCCAAAAGCACATGATGAAGTTCATCAATGCTCAAAGTGGAAAGCAGAAAGCCAAAAGCTTAAAGCTTAAAAAAATATGTTTTTATTTGCAACATTAACTATTGTTACCAGTATCGCAATATTTGCCATCTTGATTATCTTGTTGGTATCTATATTGCTTGCTGCTAAAGCAAAACTGGCACCTTCTGGACCTGTAAAACTTACTATTAATGGTAAGAAAGAATTAGAGGTAGAGTCGGGAGCAACGCTTTTGCAGACACTTGGTAATAATAAAATCTTCCTTCCATCAGCGTGTGGTGGAGGTGGTACTTGCGGTATGTGTACATGTCAGGTAAACGAAGGTGGCGGAGGAATTCTCCCTACTGAGGAGCCTTATTTTACGCGTAAGCAAGCACAAGATAACTGGCGTTTAGGATGTCAGGTGAAGGTGAAACAGGATATGGATATTACCATTCCTGAAGAAATCTTCGGAATTAAGAAATGGGAGTGCGAAGTAGTTTCAAACTACAACGTATCTACATTCATTAAAGCGTTTGTTGTTCGTTTACCAGAAGGTGAGCACATGGATTTCAAAGCTGGTGGATATATCCAAATCGACGTTCCAAAAATTACTATCGATTACAAAGATTTTGATATTTCTCCAGAACCTAATGATCCTCATGGACCAGATAAGTTCAAGGCTGATTTCGATAAATTTGATCTTTGGAAATTGAAAATGGTCAATCCAGAGCCTATCTATAGAGCTTACTCTATGGCTAATGCTCCTTACGAAGGGAATATCGTAATGCTAACTATTCGTATCGCTACTCCACCGTGGGATAGAGAGAAAAATGATTGGATGGCTGTTAATCCTGGGATTTGTTCGTCTTATATTTGGGCTCAAAAGCCAGGTGATAAGGTTACAGTTTCCGGACCTTATGGTGAATTCTTTATTCAAGATACTGGTGCAGAGATGATCTACATTGGTGGTGGAGCTGGTATGGCGCCGATGCGTTCGCACTTATTCCACTTATTCCACACTGCTAAAACGGGTCGTAAAGTTACTTATTGGTATGGTGCTCGTTCTAAACGTGAGATTTTCTTTGAAGAAGACTTTAGAAAAATAGAAAAAGACTTCCCTAACTTCCAATTCAATATTGTGCTTTCTGAGCCAATGGAAGAAGATAACTGGGTAGCAAAAAAATCATTAGATGATAAAGATGGAAATGGATTCTTAGGTTTCGTTCACCAAGCGGTTATTGATAACCAATTGAGTAAGCATGATGCCCCAGAAGATATCGAATTCTATTTCTGTGGACCACCTATGATGAATCAAGCTGTACTTGGTATGGTTGATGAGTGGGGTGTACCACCAGAAAATGTTCACTTCGATGATTTCGGTGGATAATATTTGAGTTGGAAGCTTGAAGTCCAAAGCTCGAATGATTTAACTTTCAGCTTAAAACTTTGAGCTTCGAGCTTATAAAGACCTCTATCAATTTATTTTGATGGAGGTTTTTTTGTGCCTAATATCCTGCTTTACGTTTTACTCCTCGTTTTAAACTATATTCACAATATTCTTGCGGTAGCTCCTAAAGTCGCTTCCTCATACATTTGTTCATTATAGTTTTGCACTGTGGGGTGTCACTTCAATCAGGGGCAAAACAAATCATCCGATGAAGTTGTATTCACTGGATTATAATATTAAAAGATTATATTTTTTGCTTTTAGAGTAATAGTATGCAATTTTATAATTAATCAATAAGAAAGATAATGTAATGATATTTAGTCAGTTATAATATGGCAGGGATATGTTAAAATAAGGTAAGTTGCACATAATAAGGTGTTTATGATCATATCTTCTTTTCTAATGTTTGAGTTAACTTTCTGTTAGGTTGTCATATATAGTTATTGTTATATAATTAATTATGAGCTTTTTGACTCAGCGGATAAAAAAAGTTGTAATTTCGCGCTCGGTTTTGGCTAACTACCTTGAAATACCGAAATAAACAATAATAAAAAGATAGTATGAAGCGTATTAACGAGTACAAGAAGTTATTTAAAATTGAGAAAGATATAGATCTTAAAGATCTTAAGAAATCTTATAGAGGACTTGTAAAAGAATGGCATCCAGATAAGTTTCAAGAGGAAGTGAAGATTATTGAAGCTGAAAAAGTTAGTCAACAAATTATTGATGGTTACCATTTCTTAGTAAGTATTGCTCCAGAAACTAAAGCTACAAATTTAGAAGAATATACTCTTACAATTAATGAATCTGGTATTGCAGATTTTCAGCACAAAGGTCTTCTTTTAGAGGTTACTTTCGTTGATGGATCTACTTACGAGTATTTCGGTGTTAATAGAGGGTTGTTCCAGAAGCTAGTAAATTCTGATAAGCAAGTTCGTTTTGCTAAAAGAAATATATTCAACTCTTTTCTTTATAGAAAATCTAAGAGAGGTAGTTTAGTAGCATAGTCTTGTACCAACACGTCTTGAAATTATTAAACATCATTTCATAAAGTAATTGGTATTTATATAAACAAGAGACTAGAAAAAATATTAGCACTTTGCTAACCTGAGTTAGACGATAAATTTTGATTCAGTTAGTTTTGAATAAGGAGTTAAACTAAAGGTAATATAATATAAGAAACCTCTGATCGTTGATATAATTATCAATTGTTTTGAGGTTTATTTGTTCTTAAATAATAACTTACCTTTGCAGCTTGAAATAAAATAAGATAGTATGCTTTTCGAAGAATTAAATTTAACGACACCGATAATTAATGCCCTTGATGATTTAGGCTACAAGGAAGCAACCCCTATTCAGGAGCAGGCTTTTCCAGTTGTTATGTCTGGTCGTGACATGGTTGGTGTTGCACAAACGGGTACTGGTAAAACATTTGCTTACCTACTGCCAATTTTACGTAGTATTAAGTTTTCGAAGGAGAAGCATCCAAGACCTAAGGTTTTGATTGTTCAGCCTACTAGAGAGCTTGTAATACAGTTAGTTGAAGAGCTAGAAAAACTTACTAAGTACATGAATATTCGCTTTGCAGGTATTTATGGGGGTGCTAATATCAATAAGCAGAAAGATGTTGTTTATAATGGAATAGATATTCTAGTATCAACTCCCGGTCGTTTAGTTGATATGACTGGTACCGGAGTTTTGAGACTTGTTGATGTTCAGAAGTTTGTTTTAGATGAGGTAGACGAAATGTTGAATTCGGGATTTAAAGCACAACTTACTACTATTTTAGATGTTTTACCAAAGAAACGTCAGAATATTATGTTTTCGGCAACATTAAATAGAGATGTTGATAATATTATTCAAGACTATTTCAACGATCCTATTCGTGTTGAGATTGCTCGTCATGGTACACCTCTCGAGAAAATTGAGCAGACAGCATACCATGTGCCAAACTATTACACTAAAGTTAATTTGTTGAAATACCTTTTGCACAAAAAAGATGAATTTAAGAAAGTTCTAGTCTTTGTTGCGAGAAAAAAATGGGCAGACAGACTTTACAGTATGATAGAAGAAGAGTTTGAAGGCGAAGTTGATGTTCTGCACTCAAACAAATCTCAAAATTACAGGATCCAAGCTTTACAGAAGTTTGCTGATGGAGATTTTAGAATACTTTTAGCTACGGATGTTATTGCTCGTGGTATCGATGTTACCGATATTACTCATGTTATTAGCTACGATACACCTGATTATCCTGAGAATTATATTCACAGAATTGGACGTACTGGTAGAGCTGAAAAATCTGGTAAGTCAATAGCTTTTATTTCGAAGATAGAGAAAGAATACCTCGAAGATATTGAGGAGATGATGAGTTATACTATTCCTGCTCTAGATTTGCCTGAAGATGTTGAAATCTCTGAACATTTACTAGAGTCTGAAAAAGATAAGACTAATCAACGAAACAGTCTTATAAATATTAAAGGTCGAGAGGGTAGAGGAGAAGCATTCCACGATAAAAAAGATAAGAATAAAAAGGAAAATCTCGGAGGTCCTGGTAGAAGAAAACCTAAAAAGACTAGACCAATCAATAGAGCCGCTCAGCGTAAGCGTTCTCAGAAGAAAAAGAAATAATTTTAAAGTCATTCCAATTGGAGTGACTTTTTTGTGTTTTTAAGAATCAATTTTCCATAATAATTGTAAATTTGATACTGGCTGCAATTTTGATATAAAGAGTTTTTTTAACTAGATAAAATAAATCCCTGTCTTCGCAATATGAAAATTAGATATTCTCTATTGATAATTTTATTGTTCTTTAAGTTTACTTCATTTGCACAAAATGAAAAGACTGATGAGAGTACTATTAACAAGACAATAGACCGAATTGCTAAGGAAGGATTTACCTTTAATGTTACAGAGTCTGGTAGCTCTTCTATAAAAATTGGAATGGGAATACATTTTTGGTTTAGAGAAATGCAAATGAACCCAGGAACAATTGAGAGGTCGTCATTATCGCCAATATCTCACTATTCTGATATCGCTTTAAGGCGAATGAGGATGTCGTTTCGAATGAATATCGAAGGCAGACACTTCTTATATGCACAGTTTGGTCTTACTAGCGAATCTAATTATAACACGCTTAATTCCGGGATGTTCTTTCACGATTTGTGGTACAAAGTTAAGATAGCTCCAAAAACATATCTTGGGGCTGGTATGCATATGTGGAATGGGTTGTCGAGATTGTCTAACGTTACTTATGCCACTCAGATGACTTTAGATAATCCAGGGGTAAATTTTCCCAATGTTAATGTTTCAGATGATTTTGTTAGACAGTACGGTGTTTTCTTCCAAGGACAATTAGGTAAAATAGATTATCAGTTTTCGTGGAATCAACCATTGATGCCTACTAATTCAAGCAAAATTTTTAATGATAAAGAGATAGAAGAAAATGGAAATGTTGGAGTAGCATATAATAGGTATCATTCGAATTTTTCATATAAAGGATATATGGCCTATTCTTTTTTGAATCACGAAAAAGCCGAAATTACACCTTTTAAAAGAATGACTTATTATGGCAAGAGCGGTCGTTTTTTAGATCTTGGTGCAGGCTTTCAATTCGTGTCAAATGCATCTTCGGCTTTCGATGGCGAGAAAATTGTACACTATAATCAAACAGGTTTATCTGTAGATATTTGGTATGAAGAGCCACTAGCAAATGAGAGTGTTTTAAATATATATACAGCCTACTATAATTATGGCTATGGACCAAACTATTTAAAAATTAGTAGCGTGATGGGTGGTTTTGCCAGTCCAGACCCTAACAAAGAAACTGCAGCTCAAGGATCAGGTATAGAACAGTATATTATAGGTACGGGTGATATTTTATACTTTAGTATATCTTATGTTTTACCAACTACTATTTACGATAGCAAGAAGAAGATAATGCCTTTTGCTGCTGTATATTATAAAGATTTTGAGGGGCTAAATGAAGCATCTTTCCAAACTGACTTTGGAATTCAGTATTTAGTATTGAGCAATAATGTGAAAATTTCAGCACAATATTCCTTTCGCCCTGTGTACAAAGAATCTACTTTAGAGGTCGATGAGCACAAAGGAGCACTAATAGTTCAGTTGCAAGCGAAATTTTAGAACTCTTGAGAAATTTCATTTTTTAAATACTTCAAAGCTAATTTAGTAGGATTATCATCATTTGAATCCCCTGTAATTAACACTCTTTGAAAGTCAATATTATCACTTCCTTCTTCCAAAGTTTTATGAGTATGCGAAATTGCGACAATTGTAGCATTTTTTGCCGTAACAATCATTTTCCATAATTGTGGTGTAACATATATTTGTTGGGAAAGGTTATGGTCAAATTCATCATTGATTTGTTTTATCAGAATATTCTGGTATAATTCTGTAGAACCAGAATTTGCAGGTATTCTTCTCGCAAGGCTTACCATTGAAATCCTTTCTAAAAGCAAAGCTAATCTTTCATAAGCTTGAAGCCTGATAGATATAGATTCTTTAGATGAAGATATTCTCATCTGGTGGAATCGTCTTTCCTGTTCTTCTTTGAAAAAAGATTTTAAAAAGTAAATGGCAACAGCTCCAACTATTAAAGAAGGTAAGATGTATTTTAAAATTTCTATCATTGTTTGGTATATAAAATTTCAGGAGTCAAATGTAATGAGACAAAATATACTAGACAAAATATACTAGATAAAAAATGAGTAGGATTTTTGGAATGGCACATACCTGATGTTTTTAGAATAAAAACAATGATGATTTGCGCGTTAAGGATTAAAATCTAATGTATAAAATTTAATATCTAGAATAATTTGACTTATTTTTGAGCGGATATAAAATAGATTGTTTTGGCAGATTATTTAAATACATTGAATGAAGCACAGCGTACGGCTGTTGAGAATTTGGAAGGCCCTATGCTTGTTATTGCAGGTGCGGGTTCTGGAAAAACCCGAGTATTGACTTATAGGATTGTACACCTGATTAATAAAGGAGTAGATCCTTTTAATATTTTGTCTCTTACATTTACAAATAAGGCTGCAAAGGAAATGCAAGTGAGAATATCTGCTCAAGTAGGTAAGTCGGATGCAAAGAGTTTGTGGATGGGAACTTTTCATTCAATTTTTGCGAGAATTTTAAGGTCGGAAGGTCATTTGCTTGGGTATCCGTCGAACTTTACTATTTACGATGCTCAAGATTCTGAAAGGTTGATTAGAGCTATAATAAAAGAAATGAATCTCGACAAGGACGTTTATAAGCCAAAACAAGTCCAAGGAAGAATATCGTCTTTTAAAAATTCATTGATTACTGTAAAGGCCTATAACCTTCATCCTGAACTACAAGAAGCAGATGCTGCAGCAATGCGTCCTCGTACGGGCGATATTTATAAAGAATATGTAAACAGATGTTTCAAAGCTGGTGCAATGGATTTTGATGATTTATTGCTTAGAACTAATGAGTTATTAAATATGTTTCCAGAAGTATTGGCAAGATATCAGGATAGGTTTCGTTACATTATGGTAGATGAGTATCAGGATACTAACCATTCTCAGTATTTGATAGTAAAAGCATTGGCTGCAAAGTTCGAGAATCTTTGTGTCGTTGGTGACGATGCACAGAGTATTTACGCTTTTAGAGGTGCAAATGTTAAGAATATTTTGAATTTCCAGCAGGATTACCCAAATATGAAAATGTTTAAGCTTGAGCAAAATTATCGATCTACAAATAATATTGTTCAGGCAGCAAACGATGTGATAGCTAATAATAAAGACCAATTACAAAAAGATGTGTGGACATCAAACACTGATGGTGGCTTAATAAAAGTGGTGCGTACTGTAACTGATGGCGAGGAAGGAAATTTTGTAGCTTCAACTGTATTCGAAACTGCTATGAGCGAGCAAATGAATTGGGATGATTTTGCGGTGCTATATAGAACAAATATGCAGTCTAGAGCCTTAGAAGATGCCTTTAGGAAACGTGATATTCCATATAGAATTTTTGGCGGTTTGTCTTTTTATCAGCGAAAAGAGATAAAAGATTTATTGGCCTATTTCAGAATGTTGATTAACCCTAATGATGAAGAAGCTTTAAGGAGAATTATAAACTTTCCTGCCAGAGGTATCGGACAAACTACAATTGATAGATTGTCTATTGCAGCTCGAGAATATAGGCAGTCGGTTTTTAGCATTATGGAGAAAATATCAATGGTTGATATAGGAATTAATGCCGGAACTAAGCGAAAGATTGAAACTTTCGTTAATATGATGAAATCCTTTAAGATTCAGGCCGAAGCGTCTGATGCGTTTACCGTTGCCGAAAATGTAGCAAAAAGCACAGGTTTAATAAAAGAATTGCAGAAAGATAGTACTCCTGAAGGTGTTAGTAAATACGAAAATATGCAGGAGCTCGTGAATAGTATTAAGGAGTTTACTGTAAATCAGCAGGAATTGGCTGATGGAGATACTTCTCTTAGCTTTTTTCTTGAGGATATTGCATTGCTTACCGATGCTGATATGGAAGATCCTAATGATACAAATAGAGTGTCGTTAATGACTATTCACACATCAAAAGGATTAGAGTTTCCTCATGTATTCGTTGTAGGGATGGAAGAAGAATTGTTTCCTTCGGGAATGAGTATTAACACGCGTTCGGAGTTAGAAGAAGAGCGTAGATTGTTTTATGTTGCAGTTACAAGAGCCGAAAAACAAGCCTATCTTACATATACACAAAGCAGATATAGATGGGGTAAATTAATTGAAGCTGAGCCTAGTAGATTTATTGAAGAAATAAACGAAAATTATTTAGATTATATTTCTCCGAGAAGTCGACGTTCTCGAATGTTTGACGATGGCTTCGGAAATGGAATCCCTGGAGGAGAAAAATTACGGGATGCTAAGCCGGCTAAAGGAAATCCTCCTTTGAAAAAGGATACTTCGAGGGGAATAAGAAACCTAAAACCTATTAATAGAATGTCGTCTAATGCGGGTGCTGCCTTAGGGACTAAGCTCGAGAAGGGAAGTTTAGTTTATCACGAGCGTTTTGGAAATGGTCAGGTAATGATGATTGAAGGTGTTGGAGTGAATCAAAAAGCAACAATTAGATTCGAGTCAGGCTTGAAGAAACTTCTATTGAAGTTTGCTAAACTTGAATTGCTTGGGAAGCCCGGACAATAGTAGGATATTATTACTTATAGTGTTTATAACTTTCCATTTATTATGTACATAAACGTTCATTCGCATATTCAAGAATCAGGCAAAAACAATCTTGTTATTAAGAATGTGTTTGTTCAGAGTGATGAAGCTATTGATGGGTACTTCTCGATGGGTTTGCACCCTTGGCATATTAGCCACGATACTTCGAGTATATATCGCTTGAAATTAGAACTTGGAAATCCTAAATTGTTAGCGCTTGGAGAGATAGGTTTAGATAAAAACGTGTCGATTAGCATTGATAAACAGTTAGATGTTTTGAAATTGCAGTTGAGTTATTCTGAGAATTATAAGCTTCCAGTAATTTTACATATAGTGAAAGCTTACTCCGAAATTTTAGAGCTACGAAAAGGAAAAAGATATACTCAAGCGTGGATAGTTCACGGCTTTGTAAAGAAGATTGAGCTTGCAAATCAATTAATCGATAAAGGTTTTTTTATTTCCTTTGGAACGGCATTATTTAATGATAATAGCAGTTCTATCAATACCTTTAAGAAAATTGATTTGACTAAAGTGTTTTTAGAAACTGACGATAATAAAGATTTCAGTATAGATGATTTGTATAAACGAGCAGCTGAAATTAGAAGGATAAGTATTGAATACTTAAGTGCTCAAATTGAAGATAATTTTAAAAAAGTATTTACGCGTTACAATGGATAATTGGTTAGATAGAACAGAGCTTTTAATTAAAGATGAAGGGGTTGAAAAACTTAAATCGTCTAATATTCTGATAATTGGTTTGGGAGGAGTGGGCTCCTATGCTGCTGAGTTTATTGTTAGAGCAGGGATTGGAAAGCTTACAATTGTTGATGGCGACGACGTTGATAACACAAATATAAATAGACAGTTGTCAGCTTTAAAATCAAATATTGGAAAATTTAAAGTTGATGTTATGTCCGAAAGGCTTTTAGATATAAATCCTGAATTAGAGCTTACTGTGTTAAATGAGTTTCTAAACCCCGAACGAATGGACGAGGTAATTACTAAAGAATATGATTATGTTATGGATTGTATTGATAGTGTTACGCCGAAAATAAACCTGTTGCTAGCTGCTAAAAGAAAAAAAATAAAAGTGATTTCGACTATGGGAGCAGGAGGAATAACAGATCCATCAAAAATTATTATCACTGATATTTCTAAAACCTACCATTGTCCATTAGCAAGGCAAATAAGAAAGAGGTTGCATACTTATAAAATAGATAAAGGAATTAGAGTAGTATTTTCTACTGAATCTCCCGATAAAAGTTCAATGGAACATACTGATGGAAAAGATTATAAAAGGTCGTTTTACGGTACTATTTCTTATATGCCAGCTTTATTTGGAATGAATGCCGCCGCCGAAGTGCTGAGGTATCTGTTAGATTTGAGAAAGAGTTAAAACAGTATAAAAAATGGGTTATACCATCAATTTAATAATAAGACTACTAATTTAGAGAACTAAAGAAGTTAGGTGAAAGGGTTATGAGCTTACAAGCTAATTTTTTTCACCTCCTAAGTTGTCTTGTCCTGAAATTAGGTTTGCACAGAAAGTAAACAAGATTCAGGACGATACACTATAAGTTATTAAAACAATAGTATGACCAAAAAAAGAGGCATATAGCCTCTTTCGTATTTTTTAACGAAGTAAAATTTTGAATATTTATTGATTATTCTCCTTTAACAACTAAAACTTCGCATTTAACCTGACTTACAATTTGTTCTTCCACACTTCCAAGGAAGAACTTAGAAAAACCTGATCTAGCATGAGTCCCTACTATTAATAAATCCGCACCGAACTCTTCAGCAACACTTGCAACCTCATCAACAGGAGATCCTATTGGTAAGAATTTCTTCACTGAAACATCACTATCTAAACCATCGATTAGGTTTTTCAAAAGGTTTTCACCCGCTTTTCTGCTAAAGTTCATTGCCTCTTCGGGCAGGATCCCAGCATCTATACTACCAACTGATGTAGGTATGTTAACAACATGCACGATGCCAATCTCTGCATTGAATCCTTTTGCAAGACTGACACCTCTTTTAAAAACTTTCTCAGCTAAAGGAAGTTCTTCTACCGCTATAAGAATCTTAGAATATGACATAATATGATATGATTAAAATTACCTCTTATAAAGATACGAATTTTTGATATAATTTAAAATAATTATGGAGGATAATTACTGTAAAAATGTTACAAAATAATTCACTAAATTTGAGGAAATAAAACTAATAATATGATAAAGACATTGTTGATAATTGGTTCTGGGGGGTTTTTAGGATCAATATCGAGGTATCTTACCCAACAATTTTTGCAGAGATATTTTGATACAGCTTGGCCAATAGGAACCTTGACTGTAAATGTTGTAGGTAGTTTTATCATTGGTGTAGTTTTTGCATATTCGCTTGAATCTGATTTAATTTCGAACGATCTAAAAGCTTTTATTGCTGTTGGCTTCTGTGGAGGCTTTACAACTTTTTCCTCATTTGCTTTAGATAATTTTAATATGCTGAGTTCCGGACAAATAATATCTATGCTTTTATATTTAACTTTGAGTTTAGTGTTAGGATTTGCTGCACTGTATTTAGGGATAATTTTAGTTAGACTTCAATCTTAAGCAAAAAATGAAAAATCAATTTACAAGGCCCAAACTATTAAAGATAATTTTAGATGAGTCAGAACATGTTTCTTTTAAAAGTCTTTATGAAGAAATAGTTTTTGAGGCTAAGGAGTTCGGTATGGCAGGAGCTACTGTTATGAAAGGGATTATGAATTTTGGAAGTGATAAAGAGATCTCAACATTTAAAATATTCAGTATTGCTCAAGAACTTCCAATAATTATTGAGATAATAGATGATGGTGACAAGATTGATAGCTTTGTAATTAAGCTAGACGAGGTGTTTGAAAGAAATGTTGCTGGTGGATTACTAGCTACACACGATTTAGATACTGTTAAACATTATCCACAGAAACAAAAATAAAGCTGTCTTAAAAGCTCGGTTTTATGAACTTTATAAGACGGCCTTCATTCTTTTTTGCGTATACTGATAATTCTACTGTTATTTTAATGGGTTAATAGGTTATGAGGTTGTAAGCACTTAACCTTTTTGCCTTTTAACCTAACTTTAGTTAATTACTTTAAACATTATTTTGTATTACCATTAAATTCGAGAACCATACTTATTGAGTCTACTCCGAAAACTGTCAATTTTCACAAAATGAATTATTTTGGATGAAATTTGTATTTTACGATATTCGGTGATGCCTGTGCATCAGTTAATAGAGTAAAGTGCAAATGTCGCTAAAAGAAACATTTTTGGCAATTAAGAGTTTTCGGAGTGAACTCACTTATTTAATATATTCTATAGCTTTTTCTAGAGCTGATCCTATGCCTTCTGGTTTTTTACCTCCTGCAGTTGCAAAGAATGCTTGTCCACCACCGCCTCCTTGAATTTCTTTTCCAAGTTCTCTTACCATTTGGCCAGCGTTTAAACCTTTTTCCTCGGCTAGTGATTTTGAAATCATTATTGTTAGTATTGCTTTTCCATTAAGATCAGCACCATATATTTGGAACAAATTGTCTTCTTCGCCATTTAGCTCGAATGCTAAGGTCTTTATCGCTCCAGCATCTAAATCAACCTTTGCTGCTATTACTCTTGCTCCATTAATTTCGGTAATTGACGATTTTAAATTCTGCTTTAATGAGCTAGCCTTATACTTTATTAATTCTTCAACTTGTTTTTTAAGTTTAGAATTTTCGTCTTGAAGATTAATAATAGATTTTACTGGATCTGTTTTACTCTTCAGCGATGCTTTTATATCTTCTAATAAAAATATTTGGTCTCGGTAGTATTCTCTTGCTTTAGTATAAGTAACAGCCTCTATTCTTCTTATTCCAGAAGCTATAGCTGTTTCAGAGATTATTTTAAGAGTCCATATCTCACTTGTGTTTTCTACATGGCATCCACCACAAAGTTCTATAGAGTCACCAAAACGTACTGTTCTTACCTTGTCGCCATATTTCTCCCCAAATAGAGCTATAGCTCCATTTTCTTTTGCTGCTTCGGGTGTAATATTTCTATTCTCTTCTAATGGAATACGAGCTTGAACAATATTATGTATCTGTTTTTCAATATCAGATAATTGCTCTTCAGTTAATTTTGAATAGTGAGAAAAGTCAAAACGTAAAGAATTTGGTGAGACGTATGATCCTTTCTGTTCAACATGATCGCCCAAAACTTTTCGAAGTATATGGTGAAGCAAGTGAGTAGCAGAATGATTTGCCGTAGTTTGCGCTCTGAGATTTTTATTTACCCTCGCTGTAAAATTTCCTTCAATCTCTTGTGGGAGTTCTTTTGTATAGTGCACTATTAGGTTGTTCTCCTTTTTAGTGTCAACAATATAAATTGTTTTTTCTCCAAAATCTAATACACCTTTATCTCCTACTTGTCCTCCTCCTTCAGGATAAAAAGGAGTTTTGTTTAATACTAATTGATAAAAAGTATCTTTTTTAGATTTCACTTTTCGAAATTTCGAAATAGTAACTTCTGTTTCAAGAGTATCATAACCAACAAATTCTGTTTCTTTTATATCATTGAGAACTACCCAATCTTCTGTGTCAATTTTTGATGCAGCTCTCGAACGAGATTTTTGCTTTTCCATCTCGATATTAAATCCTTCTATATCGAGTTCGAGATTATTTTCTTTTAATATTAAAGCTGTTAAATCTATAGGGAAGCCATAAGTGTCGTACAGTTCAAACACTTTAACTCCTTCTACAGTATCTGTAGATGTTTCTTCTACTATCTGATCTATTCTTTTAAGTCCTAATTCTAGAGTTCGTAGAAAAGAAATTTCCTCCTCTTTAATTACGTTTCTAATAATAGATTTTTGATTTCTTAATTCAGGGTAGTATTCACCCATTTCTAACACAAGAATATCAACAAGCTTATGCATAAATGGCTTGTTAATGTCTAAAGTAGAAAAGCCATATCTGATTGCTCTTCTAAGGATACGACGGATTACATATCCCGCACCGTTGTTCGAAGGTAATTGTCCATCGGCAATTGCAAAACTTACAGCTCTGATGTGATCGGCAATAACCCTCATTGCGATATCTATTTCTTCAGACTCACCTAAGCTATATTTAGTAAATTCATCAATAACCTTAATTATTGGTAAGAAGATATCTGTATCGTAATTAGATTTTTTTCCTTGAATAACCATGGTTAAACGCTCAAAGCCCATTCCTGTATCAACATGTTGAGTAGGTAAGTTTTCGAGTGTACCATCTGCTTTTCTGTTGAATTGCATAAAAACAAGATTCCAAATCTCTATTACTTGAGGGTGATCTTGATTAACTAGATCCTTTCCAGGAATTTTGGCTTTCTCTTCATCAGAGCGAATATCAACATGGATCTCAGAACATGGGCCACAAGGTCCTTGTGCTCCCATTTCCCAAAAGTTATCTTTTTTATTACCGTTGATAATTCTATCCTTTGGTACAAAATTAGTCCAAAGATCATATGCTTCTTGATCAAATTTTAAACCATCTTCTTCTGCTCCTTCAAAAACAGATACGTAAAGATTGTTTTTGTCAATTTTATATACTTCGGTCAATAATTCCCACGCCCATTCTATAGCCTCTTTCTTAAAGTAATCGCCAAAAGACCAATTTCCAAGCATTTCGAATAATGTATGGTGATAAGTGTCAACCCCTACTTCTTCTAAATCATTGTGTTTACCCGAAACTCTCAAGCATTTTTGAGTATCGGCAATTCTTTTTGATTTAGGTGTTCCATTACCCAGAAATAAATCTTTAAATTGATTCATTCCTGCGTTTATAAACATTAATGTTGGATCATTTTTGACTACTAATGGAGCAGATGAAACTATTTCATGTTCTTTTTTTTGGAAAAAATCCAAAAATGTCTTTCTTATTTCTTGAGCCTTCATATAGAAAAGTTCTTACAACGTTTTTAAGAAAAATAACAATTCGTTTAAATATGTGTTTTTACTAGTGCTCGAATGCGTTGTACATCAGTTATATACTGTTGTGTAGCTGTTCGAGATACTTGAAAGTCTTAATTAAACAAATTGTTTATCTTTGTCGAAATTATTACTAGTTTTCAAGATACAAACATCGTGAAAAAATAGAAAAAAAAGAAGACTTATGTCTAAAGTAACTTATTATTACGATCAGAACACTCTCTCTTATAAGAAAATTAAGAAGAGTAAGTGGAGGCGGGTTAAAAAAACTGGTGTTTTTTTACTGGCTTCGCTGTTGTTTGGTGGTTTAAGTTTAATATTTTTAGGACAATTTGTTGAGAGTCCTAATGAAAAGTATTTGGGTAGAGAGCTTGCAAATATGCAGTTAAACTATGATTTGTTATCTAGAAAATTTGATCAGACAGAGTCTGTTCTGAATGATATTCAAGAGAGAGATGATAAACTTTACAGAGTTTACTTTGAGGCCGATCCAATTCCTTCAGCACAAAGAGTCGCTGGTTTTGGAGGAGTTAATAGATATAAAAAACTTGAGGGCTATGATAATTCAGATCTGATTATAGAAAGTAGTAGAAAATTAGATATATTAAATAAGCAAATATACATACAGTCGAAGTCTCTTGATGAAATTGTTGAGCTAGCCATGAACAAAGAGAAATTGTTCGAGCATATTCCAGCAATCCAACCTGTTGCAAATAAAGATTTGAAAAGAATGGCATCGGGTTATGGATGGAGATGGCACCCAATACTTAAATACAGAAAATTCCACGCAGGAATGGATTTCTCTGCAAAAATTGGTACGCCAATTTACGCTACTGGAGATGGAGTAGTAAAAAAGGCTGTTAGTGGTGGAGGTTATGGACGACACGTGGTTATTGACCATGGTTTTGGATACGAAACATTGTACGGACATATGAATAAATATCTTGTAAAAAGAAAACAGAAGGTTAAAAGAGGCGAAATTATTGGTTACGTTGGGAATTCGGGATTGTCAAGTGGACCACACCTGCACTATGAAGTTCATAAGAATGGAAAGGTAATGAACCCAATAAACTTTTATCACAACGATTTAACAGCCGAGGAGTACGAATTGTTGTTGAAAATGTCACAACAAGAGAATCAATCAATGGATTAATGTTCTTTAAAAAAAAATGTAATTAGCAGCGTTAGTTTGTCAGAAATTAACGCTGTTTTTTTATCTTCGTATCTCACTATATAACTTTTATAATGATTATCAAACTTTCTAACAAAAGACATTACACAATTGGTGAAATTGCTAAAGCCTTTGATGTTAATACTTCTCTTATAAGATATTGGGAAGGCGAGTTTGCTATTTTAAATCCCAAGAAAGATAAAAGAGGAAACCGACAGTTCGAAGAAAAGGATATTGAAAAATTAAAACTGATATACTCTTTAGTAAAAGAACAAGGTTTTACCCTAGAAGGAGCTAAGGAGTATTTAAAACACAAACTGCATAAGGTTAATAGACAGCAAGAAATAATCAACAAGCTTGAGTCCATTAAAGGTGAATTGCTGAAAATAAAAGCAGAATTATAATTGAAGTTTTATCCCTGAAGTGTTGAAGTTGATAGTTTTTGATGCCTAAATTTATTCACTCTACAATATTAAAGGCATAAAAATAGGAATAAACTATTTATTAATTTTTCTATTGAAAATCATATATTCTTATCTATTGAATTGTTAAATTCGCTACGGTTTATACCAAAAATAGTCTATGAATTTGGTATATCTTTATTCAATATATTTTTTTAATACTATAAAATAGGAACTATGGCTTTTGATATTGATATGATCAAGAAGGTGTATTCTCAGATGACTGAAAGAGTTGAATCAGCTCGTAAAGTTACTGGAACACCTTTAACGTTAGCAGAAAAAATTCTTTACAATCACCTTTGGGATAGTAAGTCAAAGACAGCATTCAAAAGAGGAGAAGATTATGTGAACTTTGGCCCAGACCGTGTGGCTATGCAAGATGCTACTGCACAGATGGCTCTGCTACAATTTATGCAAGCGGGAAAAGAAAAGGTTGCTGTACCTTCAACTGTTCATGCTGATCACTTAATTCAAGCAAGTGATGGGGCTAAAATAGATTTGTCAACAGCAAATACTACAAACAAAGAGGTTTATGATTTCTTAAGTTCAGTTTCTAATAGATATGGAATAGGATTTTGGAAAGCTGGAGCAGGTATTATACACCAAGTAGTTTTAGAGAATTACGCTTTCCCTGGAGGAATGATGATAGGAACTGATTCTCATACAGTAAATGCTGGAGGATTAGGAATGGTTGCCGTTGGTGTAGGTGGTGCTGATGCTGTGGATGTAATGGCTGGAATGGCATGGGAACTTAAGTTTCCTAAACTTATCGGTATAAAATTAACTGGTAAGCTAAGCGGATGGGTTGCTCCTAAAGATGTAATACTTAAAGTAGCTGGTTTGTTAACTGTAAAAGGTGGCACAGGTGCTATTGTAGAATATTTTGGAGAAGGAGCAAAGTCTCTTTCTGCAACTGGTAAAGGAACAATCTGTAATATGGGTGCCGAGATTGGCGCTACAACTTCTACTTTTGGATATGACGAGAGTATTGAGCGTTATTTAAGAGCTACAGATAGAGCAGATGTTGCTGATGCTGCTAATGCCGTTAAAGCTGATTTGACAGGTGATGCTGAAGTCTATGAAAATCCTGAAAAGTATTTTGATGAGGTATTAGAGATCAACCTTTCTGAGCTTGAGCCACATTTAAACGGACCTTTTACTCCAGATAGAGCTACTGCAGTATCTAAAATGAAAGATGAGGCAAAGAAGAATGGATGGCCTCTAGATGTTGAGTGGGGACTTATTGGTTCTTGTACAAACTCGTCATACGAAGATCTTTCTCGTTCGGCTTCAATAGCAAAACAAGCTGTAGATAAAGGATTAAAGATGAAAGCAGATATGGGTATTAACCCTGGGTCTGAGCAGGTGCGATATACTGCAGATAGAGATGGTTTATTGAAATCTTTTACAGATTCTGACGCTACAATATTCACAAATGCTTGTGGTCCTTGTATTGGTCAATGGGCTAGACCTGGTGCTGAAGAGCACAAGAAAAATTCTATAGTGCATTCTTTCAATCGTAATTTTGCAAAACGTGCTGATGGTAATCCAAACACATATGCATTTGTTGCGTCGCCTGAGATGGTTGCTGCTATTGCGATTTCAGGCCGCTTAGATTTCAATCCTATTACTGATACTTTAACAAATGATAAAGGAGAGCAAGTAAAACTTGACCCACCTACTGGATGGGAATTGCCAGAATTAGGTTTTGCAGTCGAAGATAATGGTTATCAAGCACCAGCAGAAGATGGTTCTGATGTAGAGGTTGTTGTTAGCCCTGATTCAAAAAGATTGCAAATCTTATCTCCATTTAAAGCTTGGGATGGACAAAATATCACAGGAGCTAGATTGCTAATTAAAGCGCTAGGGAAATGTACTACCGATCATATCTCTATGGCTGGTCCGTGGTTGAAGTTCCGTGGTCATTTAGATAATATTTCTGAAAACTGTTTGATTGGAGCTGTAAATGCTTTTGGAGAAGCTACAAATAAAGTTAAGAATCAACTTGATGGTAAATTCGGACCTGTTCCTACCGTAGCTAGAGCATACAAAGCTGCAGGAGTACCTTCAGTAATAGTAGGCGATTCTAATTATGGAGAAGGATCTTCTAGAGAGCACGCGGCAATGGAGCCTCGTCATCTTGGAGCTATAGCTGTAATTGTTAAGTCTTTTGCTCGTATTCACGAAACAAACCTTAAGAAACAAGGGATGTTAGGATTGACTTTTGCTAACGAAAGTGATTACGATAAGATTAAAGAAAGTGATACATTTAACTTTATCGATCTTAAAGATTTTGCTCCTGGAAAACAGCTTAGCTTAGAAATTGTTCATGCAGATGGCTCGAAGGAAGAAATAAAATTGAATCACACATATAACGAGCAGCAAATTGAATGGTATAGATCAGGTTCAGCTTTGAATTTGATTAAAGCTAATAATTCATAAACATTAAAATAGTTTGTCTGTTTGATGTCAATACATAAAAAAAGGCTATTTCATTTTATATGAAATAGCCTTTAATGTTTTTGCACTTCTATTTAATTTAGAATCTTTTGAAGTGTAGTTGTATTATTATTACTCTATAGATCCGTAGTACTTCATAAATTGAATTCTTTCGAATCCTTTTTTCAACTCTTCTTTTTTATGTAGTGTACCCCTAAAGTCATCTAATGAGTTAAATTTCTTTGACTCCATCCAATCCTCAATTTCTTTTAGCATCCCAGTTATATGCTCCTCTCCATTGATATAAATAGCAGAAACTACTTGTACCGCTTTTGCACCAGCTAAAATTTGCTTTACAACATCTTTACCTGTGTGGATACCAGTATTTCCAATAATATCAGTTTTTACAGTTTTACTAAGTAATAATACCCATCTCAATGATTCTGCTAAATCTCCAGAGTTTGATAACAAACCTCCACTTTTAAGTTCTAGTGTGTCAAGATCTATGTCAGGTCTGAAATATCTATTGAATAGAACAAAGGAATCTACATTTTTTGTCCAACTCAATTCTTTTATAAGTTTTGCTAAACCAGCAGAATAGCTACTCATTTTTAAAGCAACAGGAATAGAAACGGCCTTTTTTACTTTTTTAGTTATTTCGAAATAGAATTTTTCGTTATCAGCACTTGTAGCATCAAAGTCATTAGGCAATAGCGAAACATTTAATTCTATAGCATCAGCACCAGCCTCCTCCATTTTTTTTGCATAATCAATCCAGTTACCAGCCGAGTGACAGTTTATACTTGCAAAAACAGGAATTGAGATATTTTCTTTAGCAGATTTTATTAAATCAAGATACTTCTCAAAGCTTTTATCGTTTGAGTAAGCATTTATATAGTTTGCTACGTCCGGAAAATCAAAAGTGTTTTTTGACTGTTCTTGCCAATATTCTTGGTCAATTTGCTCTTCGAAAAGAGATTTTAATACCACTGCTGCTGCTCCAGCTTTTTCGAGTGACTTTAATTTACTTACTGATGAAGTAAGTCCACAACTTCCCACAATAATTGGGTTTTTAAGTTTGTGTCCTAAATATTCTACTGATAAATCCATTGTTTTTTGAACCAATTTATTATTGATAAACTATCAAATTATTCGAGCATAAAATTACTACTTTTTTAGTTCTTAAAAAATCTTATAATAATCGGAGTTTTTTGCTGTATTTTTTCTAAATTAGAGTACTCAAATTTACTAAATACTTATGAATGAAGAATTTATAGTTTACGTTTGGCGTTATAAACTTTTCTCAGACTTCAATTTTATTACCACAAACTCGTTAGAAATAGATATTTTTAGCTTTGGTGATCGAAATTACGATTCAGGACCCGATTTTTTCAATGCTAAAATTAGGATTGGAAGACAGTTGTGGGCAGGGAATGTTGAAATCCATATTAACTCGTCCGATTGGTACAAGCACAAGCATCAAAACGATAATGCTTATAACAATGTTATATTACATGTTGTTTATAACCACGATATGGAAGTTGAAGTTAAAGGCAACATATTGCCAGTTTTAGAATTGAAAAATTATATATCAGAAGAGCTAATAGAAAATTACTTCGCACTATCATCACCAGATAAATCGTTTTTATTTTGCTCAAAGACGTATAATTTCAAAGCCGATTTTGAGTACAATAATTGGATTGATGGGCTATTTGTTCAGCGTCTGGAAAGAAAAGTTGCATCGGTCAATAATCAGTTAGAGTTCTCGACATATCATTGGGAGCAAGTTTTGTTTAGAAGTATTTCTAGATCCTTCGGTCTGAAATTAAATGGAGAAGCTTTTGCTCACTTATCTGCGTCATTTAATTTTATAACACTTCAAAAACAGTGTTCCGATAGAATTAACTTAGAGGCTTTGTTTTTCGGACAAGCAGGTTTCTTGGAAATCGAATATGACGATGATTATCACATAAAGCTCAGAGAGGAGTATTCGTTTATTAAGCAGAAGTTCTCTTTGAACAGTATTAATAATTCACAATTTAAATTCTTCAGAACAAGACCTTCTAATTTTCCTACTATTAGAATTTCGCAATTAGCAGGCTTGTACTATAAACAGCCCAAGCTATTTTCTAAAATAATTGAATTAAGAAATGTAGGCGATATAAAGGATTTGTTTAAAATTAGAGCCTCCAAATATTGGAATACGCACTATACCTTTCGGAAAGAAACAAAGAGTATAGAACGCAAGCTAACAGACAAGTTTATAGAACTGATTATTTTGAATAGTATTATTCCAGTGCGCTTTGCTTATTTTAAATCAATAAATAATCAGAGTAAGTTAGAAGAGACGATTGAGTTTGCAGAATCTCTCAAGAGAGAAAAAAATTCAGTTATCTCGGAGTTTATGAAATTTGGTTGGAAACTTACAAGTGCTAAGGAAAGCCAGGCATTACTAGAACTTAAAAATTACTATTGCGATAATAAACAGTGTCTTAGATGTTTGATAGGTAAAAGAGTGTTAGAACGTAATTCTAATGAAAGTATTAGCTAGAAAATTCATTCAATTTTGCTAAATTGCCTAATAATTTAATAAGGATATGCATAAAGAGATAATCATTCCCTTGAAATATTTTTTCGAGAAGCATGGATTTGATGTTAGTACAAGGTTTGGTGATAAACTAGGGATGGACGCCTCGTCGATTCGTCTTTTCTTTATTTACCTATCCTTTGTTACATTTGGAGTGAGTACAGGATTGTATTTGATTCTTGCATTTATGCTGAGGATGAAGGATTTAGTAATAACGAAGCGCTCAAGCGTTTTTGATCTGTAGATAATTGAACAATTTTTTTATAAAGTCTAAGGTTTACCGCGCCCTCATGGTATTGAACTCTATCATTGTAATAGGAGTTTTGGGCTATATGTTTATCGATGATTATACATTTGTCGATGCATTATTTATGACTGTAATTACGATATCTACGGTTGGATTCAATATAATAGACCCTTTGAATCCTGCAGCGAAGATCTTTACAGTTTTATTGATATTGTCGAGTATAGGTGCATATATGTATGCTGCATCAATAGTGACAAAATTTATAGTAGATGGTCAGTTTTTAATTCAATATAAACATAATCAGGTGTATAAAAGTATAAAGAAATTAGATGGGCACGTGGTTGTTTGTGGCTATGGAAGAAATGGGCAGCAAGCAATTCAGAAGCTGAAAGATTATGATGAGGATTTTGTAATCATAGAGAAAGATAAAGATAAGATTGAAGAAATATCTCAGGACGATTCACTATTGTTTGTCTATGGTGATGCTACTGAGGATTCAGTGCTAATGAAAGCCGGAATAGATAGAGCTTCAACACTTATTACTACTTTACCTAGAGATTCAGAGAATGTTTTTGTTGTTCTCTCAGCTCGTCAGATGAGATCTGATATGACGATAATCAGTAGAGCTTCTGAAGAGAATTCTAAATCTAAATTAAAAATTGCTGGTGCTACAAATATTATCATGCCTAATAAACTTGGAGGAGATCATATGGCTTCCCTTGTTGTAACACCTGACGTTGTTGAGTTTTTAGATAATATTTCACTTGAGTGGAAGAATAATATCAATATAAAAGAAGTTAAGGTAGGAGATATCTGTAAAGAAGGAAATGTTAGCACTCTGCGTAAATTAGATTTAAGGCGAAAAACGGGGGTTACTGTTATTGGATTAAAAGGTGTTGATGGCGAATATGATGTTAATCCTGAGGTAGATGAAAATCTAGAGGTAGAAACTAAATTGATTGTGCTTGGGAAAAGTTTTCAGATTGCTAAACTTATGGAGCTTTATGGATTGAAATAACTTTCTTGTTAGAATGTGTAGTTGAATGTTTTTTGAAGTACAAAAATAATGGAGAAGATACTTATTACTGGATCAAATGGGCTTTTAGGTCAAAAGCTGGTATATAAATTGTTAAAAGAAAAGACTCACGAGATTGTTGCTTCTGCTAGGGGAGAGAACAGGTTGAAGGTGAAAGAAGGTTATAAATACATTAGTCTTGATGTTACATCTCAAGAAGAAGTTGACTACGTTATTTCTAGCGAAAAGCCCGATATGATTATTCACACCGCAGCCATGACAAATGTTGATACATGTGAGGTCGAGATGGAGGCCGCAGATTTGCTGAATGTTAGAGCTGTTGAGTTTATAGTGGAGTCGTGTAAAAAAAATAATGTTTTTCTAGTACATTTATCTACCGACTTTATTTTTGATGGAAAAGATGGACCTTATAAGGAAAATGCAGTAGCAAACCCTTTGAGTTTTTATGGTATGACAAAACTAAAGGCCGAAGAAATAATACTAAAATCAAAGGTGAAGGCGGCTATATTGAGAACAGTTCTGGTTTTTGGAATCGTTGATGATATGAGTAGGTCAAATATTGTTCTTTGGGCAAAAGGAGCTTTCGAAAAAGGCTCTCCTTTAAATGTTGTAGACGATCAATATAGAACACCAACTTTGGCCGAAGATTTGGCCGATGGGTGTGTATTAGCTGCTAATGAAAAGATTAAAGGGGTTTTCAATATTTCGGGAAAGGATTTTATGAGCATCTACGAATTAGTAGAGAGAGTCGGTAAGTTTTGGAATCTCGATACGTCTAACATGAGTAGAGTGTCGTCCGAAACATTGAACCAGGCGGCAAAACGTCCTGCTATTACAGGATTTGATTTAACTAAATCTATGGGAATATTAGGATATAATCCTCACTCATTTGAGGAAGGTTTGGAAATTGTGAAAAAGCAGATTGAATAATTGAGTGAAATTATTTATTCTAACTAGTTTATATGTAATACTGATAGAAGATGAATAATAACAATAATTGGCTCCAATCAAGAAGGAAATTCGTAAGAAATATTTCATTTTTGGCTGGGGCTTCTTCTTTGCCCTGGCTTTTGAATTCTTGTACTGATGATGTAGGAGAGTTTGAACTTACAACAAAGAATTTTGATAGTGAGCAGTATTATTTATTATCTAAAGTACACGATGTACTTTTTCCAAAAGATCAGTTTGGCCCTGGTGCAGCTTATTTCAAAACTGTAGAATATTTAGATTGGGTACTAAGTGATGTAAATATCGACGAGGAAGATAAGAGCTATATGCTGACAGGTATAAAGTGGATGGAAGAGAGTGCAAAAGAAGAATTTTCGAAAGAGTTTAGTAGATTAGATGAAATAGAAATACATGAGCTAATATCAAGAGTTTCTAAACAGAATTGGGGTGAGAGTTGGCTTTCTAGAAATCTAACTTATATTTTCGAAGCACAGTTTTCAGATGTGCTTTACGGTTCAAATATTAATGGAGAAGGTTGGAAATGGCTTAGTCATTATCCTGGATATCCAAGACCTACAGCCGATATGATCTATGATGAAATATTTGCTACAATAGGGAGTAGAAGTTATTAATACTTTGCAAAGACAATACTAAAAGGTGATGCTTAAGGATAAATACGATATAGTAATTGTTGGGAGTGGTGCAGGTGCCGGTCCTATTGCATACGAAATGAGTAAAGCTGGTAAAAAAGTTCTTGTTTTAGAGAAAGGTCCATGGTTTAAAACTGAAGATTTTTTTAAAGATGAGATTGTCACTTCTAGGCGTAGTGTTTATACCCCAAATTTGAAAGATGAACCACAGGTTATTGAAGAACTTAATGCTGAAGGAGAGTGGAAAGCTAAATCAAATTCGGTAAGTGGTCGTGACTTTTGGAACGGCAGTGTTGTTGGTGGTTCTTCTAACTTTATGAGTGGATATTTTCATAGGATGAAACCTGTAGATTTCACTCTTCTCAGTAGTTTTGGTAAAATTGAAGGAGCTAATATTGTTGATTGGCCGATATCTTATGACGATTTAGAACCATATTATGATAAGGTCGAAAAGATTGTTGGTGTGTCGGGAGAAGCGCGGAAGCATTCAAGCTTAGAACCTAGGTCTTCATTAGATTTTCCATTTCCTCCACTAAAGGAAAATATTATTTCATCATGGATTGATGAAGCATGTCGAAAAGAAGGATATGAATCTGTAAGATGTGCTAGATCAATTATCTCGAGTCCTAAAAATGAAAGGACCTCCTGCTCTTATTCGCATTATTGTGGTAGTTATGGCTGTTCAACAGGTGCAAAAGGTAGTTCGAGAGTCGCACTTTTAGATGAAGCATTAAAAACTGGTAATCTTGATATTTCCGCTTTTTCGAAGGTTTTCTATTTGAAAAGCGATGCTGGTAAGGTGACTGAAGCACATTTCTATGATAAAAATGGAGAGGTAAAAAAAGTAAGTGCTGATATTTTTGTAGTTGCAGGTCAGGCAATAGAATCAACTAGACTGTTGCTAATGTCCAAAAGTGATGAGTTTCCTGATGGATTGGCAAATAACAATGGTTTGCTCGGGAAGAATCTAATCTTCTCGGGAGGAGGAGTTGGTTCTGGCGACCTTCATAAAAGAGATTTAGTAGAAGTTGACTTCGAAGAGTTACTTAAGCCTGGAGTTTTTGTAAATAGATCTATTCAGAATTGGTATAGTATTGATGATGTTGATTTTGGAATTGCTAAAGGAGGAACTGTTGATTTTTTATTCGAGCACTCAAACCCTACAGGAAAGGCCATTCGTCAGAAATGGAACAACGATGGCTCATTACTGTATGGTAGTGAATTGAAGAAAAAGATGAAGTATTATTTTACTCAAATGCGTAAAATATCTTTCGAGGTATTCAACGATTGGCTACCTACTGATAATTGTTTTGTTACTCTTGATTCTGAGGTGAAAGATAAATGGGGCGATAATGTGGCACGAATTAGAATATCAAATCACAAGCAGGATATTATAGTGGGGGAGTTTCTTGCTGAAAAGGCAGAGATAATTTTGAAAAATTTAGGGGCGAAAAATATAAAATCCAATATTAGTGGCGGAGCTCCACCAAATTTGGTAGCTGGAGGATGTAGGTTTGGTAACGACAAAAAAACTTCGGTGTTAGATAAAAATTGTAAAGCTCATGAAGTAGGAAATCTTTATGTTACAGATGCAAGTTTTATGCCTACAGGAGGTAGTGTGCCATATACTTGGACAATCTATGCTAATTCGTTTAGAGTGGCTGATGAAATTTTGAAAAAGTATATGTAATATTTTTTAGGTCAGTAGCTATCTGCATACTGATTTTCTATTACATCTCATAGGTGTGCTAAGGCTGAGTCTTAATTTAATATTGGTCAATGACAAGGCCATGACATAATAAAGGCCTTGACATAATATAAGCTTGTATATGATAACGCACTGAAAGTGCAAGTTAAATTATGACAAGCATTAATCACTATTGTAAGTGCCACTTTGTGGCGAATATCTATCGCTAAATATATATCAAGTGACCTCTTGACCTCAATATAATTTAATAAAAAAAAACTTGGAGCCATTTTTTAGTACACCAAGTTTTGTTTTATGTAGTTAATTAAAAGCACAGATGTTCCTTAGATTAATCTAGCTACTTAATGTTTTTTACTTGAAGATTATCAAAATATGTTACTGCATCAGCTTTAGTCCAAAGACCAATTTTTCCTGCGTTAGGGAAAGTGTCGTCACTAACCTTAAAGATCTCTTTTTTATTTAAGTAGACAGTGAAAATATTATCTAAAACTTTTAATCCTAATGTATTCCACCCACTTCCGAGAGTTTCTACATCTGCTCCGTATGTTTTTCCTAAGTCTATTAATGGCAAATCTGATCTTTTACCGTTTTCAACTTTGTACAATACCACATTATCTTCTAATGGATTGGCTCTAACAACATAATAATTGTCGGCATCGATGAAACGCCAAACAAAACCACCACCTTGATCCATCTTACCGTTTACCCCCTTTATCTCTACGCTTAACTCTACGTTTTTAACTTTAAATCCATCATAAATAATCTCATTAAAATGATAGTTAGGATTCTCAGATGATAGTTGTGCTATAACTTTGTTGCCATTATCATCTAAAACTTTCCAATCGGTACTTTTCCCTTCTCCAGTAAAATATTGAGACCAACCTTTTGGTAGTATTCCTATTTCATAGCTATTAAATGTAAAAATAGTGTCTCTATCTAAAACTGCTGTTGCTTTTGCAACTTCTACTATCTTTTTATCTTCCTTATTTTCACTTGTTGCTGCTGCTTCATTACAACTTATGAGTGTAAGAATGCTCAAAGAGCTAATACTAAATAATTGAATTATTCTCCCTTTTAATAATGATGCTTTCATATTGGTCCTGATTAATTAATATTCTAAAAAATACTGTACAAATTTATTATTCGATTTTTTTATTTCTTCCACAGTTCCTATTTCTTCTATTTTTCCTTTGTCGAGGACTACTATTTTATCAGCTATTGCAAAGGCTTCTTTATGGTCGTGTGTCACATATATTATTGTCAATTTAAAATCTTGCTTTATCTTTCTAATGTGTTCTAGTATCTTTCGTTTCAATTTCACATCAAGGTTCGATAAAGGCTCGTCCATCAGTAGTATCTTTGGTTTTAAAACTAATGCTCTCGAAATAGCAAGCAATTGCTTTTGTCCTCCTGATAGTTGATGTGGATATTTATTGGAGTATTCCTGCAATCCGAAAAAGTCGAGCATATTAAACACAGTATTCCTTACATTATCCTCATTCCGTTCAGTTAATCCAAATGCAATATTCTTGTAAACAGTGAAATGTGGCCATAGTGCTAAATCCTGAAAAATAAAACCAATATTTCGTTCGTGCGGAGGTATAATTAGCTTCTGCTTTTCTGTAACGTTTCTATTGTCAATTGTAATCTGTCCGGACTCAGGGATTTCGAGACCGGCAATAAGTCTTAAGATGGTTGTTTTTCCGCATCCCGATCCACCGAGTAAACATGTTAATTGATTTTCTTCAATATTTAAAGATAAATTATTAAGCACAGACTTATTGTCATAATAATGTGTTATGTTCTTAAGGTTAACCATTGACGAAACTGAATTTTTTAGTGAAAAATTTCACAATGAAATATAAAGATGTAATTAACAACAAAGTAATCGAAAACACTATTAAAGTCATCGAACTTGTAAGTGATTGTGGAGCATTTGCCATAATTGTAAAAACCTTTATGGGCATAATTTCAGTTCCTGGTGGATATATCATTATTGTTGTTCCCAATTCGCCAAGACTAAAAATAAAGCTTATAATAAAGGCAGTAAATAAACTTGGCATAATTATCGGAATTAGAATTTTTTGTATGCGACTAAAAAATGTGATTCCTTCTACTTGTGCAGCTTCATCTAATGAATTTGGTATTTGTTTTATGGCATTAGCAATTAATTTAGATGAGATAAAAGAAAATTTTCCAACATACGCAATTAGTATTATTGCATAGCTCGAATAAATAAAATTCAACTCCGGTTGATTATAGAACTTTATTAAGCTTATACCGTAAATTGTAGATGGAATTGCAAAAATTACTAGAAGTATCCAATCGAATGATTTTCTTGATCGTACGGCGGATTGATATGCGGCGCTAAATCCTATAAAAACAATGAGTATAGCACCAAAAAATGCCAAAGCGATTGAATTTATAAAAGTAGGTTTTAATAGTTCAAATGCCTGAATAAACTTGCTAGCGTCATTCTTAAACGATTGAATAAAAAGGATAATAAAAGGTAATAGCACAGAAATTAAGAACCACGAAAATAAAAATAGCATGCTCCAGGCTTTTACATTTTTTAATGAATAATTTTTTGTTTTCATTCCTTTATCGCTGACTGATAAGAATGGAGAGTTCCCAATATGCTTTCTATCTAAATATAAGAGGGAAATACAAATAAAAATCAGTAGCAATGATTGAAAAATTGCAAGAGTATGATTGTAAAAAGCCGAGAATTGAGTGAAGATTTCTGTCGTAAAAACTTTTACTCCAAAAAATGCAGGAACGGAGAATTCGGAAATGCTAAAAATAAAGATGAGCACAAAAGAGCTGATCAATGCTGGCTTTATCAAGGGCAGGGTGATTTTTATAATCACATTTCTAATATTAGTAGTCATGATAGCATTTTCTTCCAACTGAGAGCTGATGTTTGATAATGCGCTACCGATTATGAGCATTGCTAATGGTGTGAAAATTATTGTCAATACTATAATAACACCAGTATTTGATGATATGAAACTCGTAGTGTTGAAGAATAAAAAGAAGAAATCCTTCCATGCTACTGCCAAAATGTAAGGCGAAATAAATAGAGGGATCAATAATACTAGTTTGAAGAAACTACGAAATAGTATATTCGTTTTGTAGAGTAAAAATCCTAAAATTGTTCCAAATAATGTTGATAAAGTTGATACAGTAAAGGCTATGGCACAGCTTTTGGCTAAAAGAGTAAATGTCTCTTTTTCTATTAATTGTAAATTGTAGAGTAGTGAATCGTCAAACAATGCTATGCCAAGAGTGTAAACAATTGGCATTACAGCGAAGAAAATAAATGATAAATTGATGACCTTTGATAAAGGATGTGTAGTTAATTTTCTGCCCACTCTTTTAGGTATTTTTGAATTTCTTCTAATTTTTGTGAAGTCTTATCATAGTTTATATTCATTGGTACAATGTTATCTAAAGACGGGATGTCGTTTGGAATTGTCACACCCTTGTGTAGTGGCATTTGAGCGCAGGATTTAGCTAATTTTGCTTCGGTTTCTTTGCTTAAGAGGTAATCTATCATTTTCTTGCCATTCTCAGTATTACTTGAGTTCTTAATTAGATTAACAGTGTTCGGAATTATTAAGCTACCTATTCCTTGTTGATCTAAAAACACGATCCCAATATTTGCTCCTTCTTTTATAGCCTCATAAGCGTCATCTGTATCAGTAAGTCCACAGAAAACTTCTCCGTGTACTACTCTTTTTTTTACGTCTCCATTGCTAGTAGCTATAACAACGTGATTGTTTTTCAAGTCTGTGAGGAATTGTTTTGCTTTTTCGTCTCCAATAGCAGTAAATAAAGATGCAATGTGGAATGTTGTTGTACCAAAAAGGGGGTTTGCAATAGCTATATTATATTCGTACTCTTTTTTTGTAAGGTCGAAGATTGATTGTGGGATATTATTATCTTCAATCAGACCCTTGTTGTAAATCAATGCTCTTGCTCTAGCCGAAAAGCCAATCCAATGATTGTCAGGATCTTTAAATACAGGATTAATATCGTTGGCAACGGTAGATTTATATGGAGTAGTTATACCTTTGTTTTTCAAAACAATTGTTCTAACAGGGTCTCCACTCCAAAAGACATCGCATTGAGGGTTGTCCTTTTCAGCAATAATACGGTTTAATACACCCGTAGACTTGGTCTCTTCTGTGTCATAAACAGCTTTTACAATTATGCCGGTATCCTTTTCAAAATCTTTTAAAATTGGTTCTGAAAAAATTTGGTCAACTGTTGTGTAAACAATTACTACGTTTGAATCATTGCTACAACTGCCGGTAATTAATACTGCAAAAAGTGTAATTATTTGGCTTATTTTTTTCATAGAATTATTTTTCAAGCATTCGGTATTTACTGTGTCTAATAATATCACCTATATTTTATCGCGATGTATAAAAAACTTCAAGGTCGATATAAACAAAGATATTGGTGCTTTGTATTGCTACTATTTGTAATAATTATCCAAATCAGTTCGATATTTTCAAATAGTAGATAGATAATTGTACTAAGTCAAGAATGTTTTGACGAATATAGAAAAAATGGACTTGCGGATGTCAACTTTAAGGGGCTTCTTTATAAATAAGATTTACAAGCATAGCATTTTGTTTTTACTCAGAAATCAAATTAGTTTTATTATTAGGGTCTATGTCACAGAATAATAAATATGTGCTTAGCTAGAAATTGATTAATCGATAACATTTTTTGTTAAATACTAAAGTTTCGCACCTAT
>JAGLEB010000054.1 GCA_023145275.1 Flavobacteriales bacterium
CGATTTGCTATTTTAGAAAAATTCATAAAAAAACAATAAATATCATATTCTATATTTTCCATTACAAACGATATTGTTACATGAATTATAGGACGAAAATATTATATTCTACTTTATATAAGTGGTGTTATATTTTTGAGTAGTCAAATATTATTATATATTTATAGACCGAAAAAGCGCGGAAAGTGTTTTGTTTCAGATATATGTATATGGTTTAGTACATATATAGTGCTTTTGTACTAAGGATTAATTTAATAATAGATAAAACAATATTTTTATAAATTATGGAGTCGAAACTTCAAGAGTTAACTGACAAACTTTATTCCGAAGGTGTTTCTAAGGCCCAAGAGGAAGCTAAAGTTATATTAGAAGAAGCCAAAAAGGAATCCAACAAAATTTTATCTGATGCAAAGGAAAAAGCCGAACAATTATTAGTTCAGGCTGGATCAGATGCAAAAGAAGCAAGAAAGAATGTTGATTCTGAAATCAAAATGGCATCCCAACAAGCTATTTCTACCTTACAACAGCAAATTACAAAAAGCATTAGTGTAGATGTTGTAAAGCCTACTTTAAAGGAGGTTTTTGCCAACAAGGATTATATTCAAGAGTTGATAAAGAAAGTTGTGGAAGGATGGTCTAAAACTGGAAACTTCGATATCAACGTTATTTTGCCAGAAGATAAAAAGGCAGAAATGGATAAATTGTTAAAGAATAGTTTAGCAACAGAGATGAATAAAGGCTTGACCTTTGAATTTGATAAAGCTGTAAAGGCTGGATTTAAAGTAGAACCTAAAGATGGTAGCTACGTTATAAGCTTTACGGAAAATGATTTCCAAAATTTCTTTAAATCATTTTTGAGACCAAAAACAAATCAGTTATTATTTCAAGATTAACTGATATGGCCAGAAACTATTATTGTTTAGTTGCGGGATTGCCAGATATCTTTTTAGGCGATAAAAAGATTGGCGAATCGTCTATAGCCCTTAAAGAAACTCTTAAAGAAGAGTTGCACATCAAGGACTATAAGATGATAGAGCTGCTGTATCTCCCATTTGACCATAAAAACATTATAGACCTGCTCTATGACGTAAAGAGTGATTTAGACTATAGAGGGCTTTATTCGATTACAGAAATAGCTCAACTAGGAGATAAAAAGAGCTTTGAACTTATGGAAAATGATATTTTTCCACAATATATAATAGACACATTATACAGTTATCATTCAGCGAGTGAAAAATTGAGTAAGGTAGAAATGGAGGCACTTCTGTATACTAACTACGTTGCATATACTCGGACTTTTTCTAATAAGTTTTTAAAGGAAGTTTTAGAGCAAGAGTTGAATACAAAAAATTTGTTTTCAGCATTGTTAGGACGTAAGTATGATTTTGAATTTGAAAAGGAGCTGGTTGGAATAAATGATTTCAATGAAGCTTTGGCTAGAAGTAGAACTAGAGATTTTGGTTTGGCTAATGAATACGTGTATGTAGAACCTATTCTTCAAATTTTTGAGGAGGATAATATACAGGAACGCGAGTTTAAATTAGATAAGCTGAAATGGGATTACATAGAAGATGCAACTTTCTTTAATTTCTTTTCCGTAGAAAAGGTTATGAGTTTTGTTTTAAGGCTTTTTATTGCCGAAAGATGGATAAAACTTTCGCCAGAAGAAGGAGAAAAATTATTTAAAAAGTTATTGAATGAATTAGGTAATAATTATGAATTTCCTGAAGAATACGTTATAAATCATGGAAGGAGAAAATAAAACCACCGGTAAGGTAGCCGGAATTATAGCAAACCTCGTTATTGTTGAGGTTGATGGACCTGTAGGGCAGAATGAAATTTGTTTTATTCAGCATCCCGAGAGTAACTTGATGGCTGAGGTTATTAAGATTATTGGGGATAATGCCTATGTGCAGGTTTTTGAAAGCACTAGAGGGTTAAAGGTGGGAACTAATGTTGAGTTCGAAGGTCACCTTTTAGAGTCTACATTAGGGCCTGGAATTTTATCGAGAAACTACGATGGATTGCAGAATGACCTTGATAAAATGGAAGGAGTTTTCTTGAAAAGAGGAGACTATACTGATCCGCTAAACCGAGAGGTAAAGTGGGATTGGACACCAATAGTAAAAGTTGGCGATGTAGTTAAAGCCGGTGATTGGCTTGGAGAAGTTCCTGAAAATGGAATGCCTCACAAAATAATGGTGCCTTTTAAGTTTAAAGGTAAATTCACTGTTAAATCTATAACTGCAGCTGGTTCATTTACTGTTGATGACGAAACTGCTGTGTTGACTGATGAGGAAGGTAATGACGTTACGACAACAATGGTTCAGAAATGGCCCGTAAAAATAGCCGTAAAGTCATACAAAGAAAAGCCACGTCCGTTTAAGATGTTTGAAACAGGAGTGAGAGCAATGGATACTCTAAATCCTATTGCTGAAGGAGGAACAGGGTTTATTCCTGGACCTTTCGGAACTGGTAAAACGGTTCTTCAGCACGCTATTTCGAAATATGCCGAAGCAGATATAGTAATTATTGCTGCTTGTGGTGAGCGTGCAAATGAGGTTGTGGAAATCTTTACAGAGTTTCCCGAGCTTGATGACCCTCGTACAGGACGTAAACTTATTGAGAGAACAACAATTATAGCGAATACATCAAATATGCCTGTTGCAGCCCGTGAAGCTTCTGTTTACACAGCTATGACATTGGGAGAGTATTACAGAACTATGGGGCTTAAAGTGTTGCTTATGGCAGATTCTACCTCTCGTTGGGCACAAGCACTAAGAGAGATGAGTAACCGTCTTGAGGAACTTCCTGGGCCAGATGCCTTTCCTATGGATTTAACAGCAGTAATTTCGAGTTTCTATGCTCGTGCTGGTATTGTTTATCTGAATAATGGAGAATCAGGATCGATTACGTTTATCGGAACTGTGTCACCAGCTGGAGGTAACCTTAAGGAACCAGTAACGGAATCTACTCGTAAATCTGCGAGATGTTTTTATGGTTTAAATCAAGCACGTGCCGATAGCAAACGTTATCCTGCTATTGACCCTATTGATAGCTATTCCAAATATTTAGAATATCCTGAAATAGTTGAGTCGCTAGGAGAGAAGTTAGGCGATAGTTGGATAGAGAATGTTCTTAAAACTAAAAATATATTACTTAGAGGAAAAGAGGCTATGGAGCAGATCAATATCTTAGGAGATGATGGTGTACCTTTAGAGTTTCACAAGCGTTTTTGGAATTCAGAATTAATTGATGGAGTTATACTTCAGCAAGATTCTTTTGACGAAATTGATGCTTATTGCCCGCTTGATCGACAGAAATTAATGCTAGAATTAGTTTTAGATATCACTGATAAGGATTTTAGTTTTGGTATGTTCGAGGATGTGAGTACTTTCTATAAGAAAATTACAAACATTCTTAAACAGATGAATTATTCAGAGCTTGATTCTGATAAATTCTCTACTTATCATGGCGAACTAGATTCAATGATTAATGAACGTCTAAATTAATTGTAAAATATTAAAATATGGAGACATTAGCGTTTCAGAAAATATATACTAAAATTAAGAACATAACTAAGGCTACAATTACTATCGAAGCTGATAATATCGGATATGATGAGATGGCTTTGGTTGATGGAAGAATGGCTCAGGTAGTGAAAATTAGTAAATCAGAAGTGGTTTTACAGGTTTTTGCTGGTACTGAAGGTATTTCTACTAATGCAGAGGTTGTATTTCTTGGTAATCCGCCACAGTTGAAAGTTGGAGAGCAATTAGCTGGACGATTTTTCAACGCATTTGGTGATCCTATTGATGGAGGACCAAATGTAGAGGGTAGAACTGTAGAAATCGGTGGTCCATCGGTAAATCCAGTTCGTCGTAAACAACCATCACAATTGATTGCTACGGGTATTGCAGGAATCGACCTTAATAACTCATTAGTTACAGGACAGAAAATTCCATTTTTTGCCGATCCCGATCAGCCTTACAACCAAGTAATGGCAAATGTGGCATTAAGAGCAGAAGCAGATAAGATTATTCTAGGAGGTATGGGATTGTCTAACGATGATTATTTATACTTTAAGAACTTATTTACTAATGCTGGAGCTTTAGATAGAATTATAAGTTTTGTAAATACTACAGAAGATCCGCCGGTAGAGCGTTTGCTTATACCAGATATGTCATTGACATCAGCAGAATATTTTGCGGTAGAAAAAAATGAAAAAGTATTGGTGTTACTTACAGATATGACTCTGTTTGCCGATGCACTTTCTATTGTGTCAAATAGAATGGATCAGATCCCTTCTAAAGATAGTATGCCGGGATCTTTGTATTCTGATCTTGCTCGTATCTACGAGAAAGCAGTTCAGTTTCCAGAGGGAGGCTCAATAACTATTATTGCAGTTACAACTCTTAATGGTGGAGATATTACTCACGCAATTCCTGATAATACTGGATATATTACAGAAGGACAGTTGTTCTTGCGTAACGATTCTGATATAGGAAAGGTAATTGTAGATCCATTTAGAAGTTTGTCGCGTTTGAAGCAGTTAGTAATTGGTAAACAAACTCGCGAAGATCACCCACAAGTGATGAATGCCGCAATTAGATTATATGCCGATGCAGCAAATGCAAAGACAAAGCAAGACAATGGTTTTGATCTTACTGATTATGACGAGCGTACGCTTGAGTTTGCAAGAGAATATTCTCTACAGATTTTAGCGATAGATATTAATATTGATACTGAAAAGATGCTTGATGTAACTTGGGGATTATTTAGCAAATTCTTTGAGAGAGAAGAAGTTGTGGTTCGTCAAGAATTTGTAGACAAGTATTGGGTTAAGAATTAATAATCTAAAAACTAAAATTTGTGGCTATAGCATTTCAATATAATAAAACCTCGCAGCAGAATATGGATAAGCAGCTCAAGATTAGAGAGCGCGCTTTACCTACGCTTCAGAACAAAGAAGCGGCACTGCGTATTGAGGTTAAGAGAGCAAAAACAATGGCCGCTAAGCTCGAGGACAAACTCCAACAGCAAATGGCCAAATTAGATGGAATATCTAGCCTTTGGGTTGAATTTGACACAAATATTGTTTCGGTTGAAGATGTAATTTTAGACAGAAAGAAAATAGCGGGAGTTAATACCCCCGTACTAGTTGATGTAAAATTCAAAAAGGAAGAATTTTCACTTTTTAGTAAACCCTTGTGGTTTATGGATGGAGTAGAGATCTTGAAAGATTTAGTGAATATTTCTATAGAGCGCGAAGTGTTTTTGCGCAAAATGGAATTACTAAATATTGCAAGGAAAAAAACAACACAAAAGGTTAATCTCTACGATAAGGTTCAAATACCTGGATATAAAGATGCTATTATGAAGATTAAACGATTCTTAGAAGATGAGGAGAATCTTTCAAAATCAGCACAGAAGATTGTTAAAACCCGTCAACAAAAAATGCAGGAGGAGTCATGATAGAACCAATGAAAAAATACTCGTTCCTTGTGTTTCACTCCGAATACGTGAAATTTGTTAAAGACATCCGATCTTTGGGTGTTTTACATATTGTCACGAAAGAAGGGGAGTTGAACGAAGAAAATCGTTTAAAGCTATCAAAGATTAATCAGTTGAAATCTGCAGTAGGGACTATTGAAAAACTGAAAATTGAAGAGGAAATAGAACCTGAGATTAATGATGCGGAGGAATTATTAGAGCTTATAAATGATAAAACAGAAACTGAAAATCATCTAATACAAGAAATTGCTATTACTGAAAAGAAAAGAGCAAATGCAATTCCTTGGGGTGATTTTAACCCAGAAACAATCACTAAACTTAAGGATGCGGGATATAAGCTGCAGTATTTTGTTTGTGAAGAGAAAAACTGGGATGATAAGTGGATAGACGAATATAATATTGAGATTGTATATAAAGAGAGTAAGGATATTTATTTTGTTTGCATAAATATAGGAGAAACTGAGTTTTCTAATCCTAATGTTGAAGACGTAGAGGTAAAACATCCACTTTCTTATTACGATAATTTGATATTGCAATATGGAAATGAGCTTTCTACAACTCAGGAAGAGTTAAATCATATTGCAAAATATGCTTCCCCAGTTCTAAAGAGTCATTTCGAAAAACTCGAAAGTGAATTGTTTTTCACTAAGGTTATTGAGAGTGGAGAAAAGAAAGCAGAGGATAAGATTATTATTCTTTCTGGATGGATTCCTGTTGCGAAAGCAGAGGAGTTTGTAAGTTTCTTAGATTCTGAAAGAATTGTGTATTTAAGCGAGAAGGCTAAGCCAGAAGACAATATGCCTATTAAATTACACAACGGTTGGTTCTCTAGATTATTCGAGCCAATTGGCGAATTGTACACTCTTCCAAATCACATGGAATTGGATTTAACACCGTTCTTTGCACCTTTCTACATGCTTTTCTTCGGATTCTGCCTTGGAGATGCTGGATATGGTGTTCTTATTATGTTAGGAACTCTATTTGGATTGGCTAAAGCTAGCGAAAAAGTTAAGCCTTTATTATGGCTAGGATTTTTCCTCGGACTTGCTACTACAGTTATGGGAATAGTTGGGGGTACAGTGTTCGGAATAATGTTAGTTGATCAGGAATGGGCATGGCTTGGAGCATATAAAGATTTCTTGGAGAAAGTAGATCTAATGGTTCTTGCTTTGGCACTTGGATATTTTCAAGTTGTTTTCGGAATGGTATTGAAGGCTGTTAATCTTTCTAGATTGTTTGGGTTCAGATATTCTATAGCACAAATAGGTTGGATAATAATTGTAGGTATCACAATACCTGCTTATGCTTTGGGAAGTGAAGGCTTTATAGATGCTAGTTTAGCTAATAATATAGCTTTGGTTTCTGGAATAGTTGGTGCTATACCTGCATTGTTCTATAATTCTCCAGATAAAAACATTTTCCTTAATTTCGGAACAGGTCTATGGGAATCATATGGAATGGCCTCAGGATTATTAGGGGATGTGCTATCATATATTAGATTATTTGCACTAGGGTTGTCGAGTGCAATTCTAGGAAGTGTCTTTAATTCTCTAGCATTAGATTTGAGTCCGGACACAATTATCTTACGTCAAATTTCGATAGTATTAATTTTGGCATTTGGACATGGAATTAATATTTTTATGGCCTTATTAGGAGCATTTGTACATCCGCTGAGGCTGACATTTGTAGAGTTTTATAAAAATGCCGGATTTTCGGGTGGCGGTAAGAAATACAATCCCTTTACAGTGAATTAGTATCAAAAAAATCAATAATAAATTATAATATTTTAAAAACAAAGAAAAATTATGGAGCCAATTATTTTAGCTTATTTAGGAATAGCAATGATGGTAGGACTTTCAGGGATAGGAAGTATTTATGGAGTATCAATTAGCGGTTCTGCATCAATTGGAGCATTGAAAAAAGATCCAACTTCTTTTGGTAAGTATATGGTGTTGTCGGCACTGCCTAGTACACAAGGCCTTTATGGATTTGTAGGATTCTTTGTTATGAAGGATATACTTTTAGTTAACCCAATGGGTTGGCCTGTAGCAGCTGCAATCTTTGGAGCAGGATTAACAATGGGATTAGCTGGATTATTCTCAGGAATCCGTCAAGGAGAAGTTTGTGGTAACGGTGTTGCAGCAATAGGGTCGGGGCACGATGTATTTGCTAATACAATGATTTTAGGTGTGTTTCCTGAGCTTTATGCAATTTTAGGTCTTCTAGTAGTTATATTAACTTCTGGTTCTATTGCTTAAAAGAATATATTGTTATATAAAAAAAATGGATGCTAGGGTTTATTCTGCTTAGCATCCATTTTTTTTTTTGATGTTCTCTCAATTACAGAGTATTAATCCTCTGTGACAATAAGCTCATTTTCGCTAAACCCGATTGTGATTTTCTTTTTTAGTGCCTCATTACGTTTAAAAAACCAATCTAGTGCAACTATACTTGTTAAAATTAGGATAGTGGCTATTAAAGAACCCTCAAAACCAAATTCTCCACCTGTAATTAACGTGTTGCCACTTATTTGATGCGAAATTAAAGGGTGAACTTCTTGGCCACTAACTTGAAATCCTAAGATTGGTCCTTGAATAAAATTCCATGAAAAATGCAAGGACATCGGGAACCATAAGTTTTTACTGTGGATATATGAAATACCTAAAAATATTCCAGCTAAAAAAAGGTTTACAATGGGTATTATTGAAATGTTTGGGTTGAGTAGGTGGAGTGCTGCAAATATCAGGGATGAAATAACGAGTGAAACATACTTGTTAGAAACATTCATGAAACTGTTTAGTAGATATCCACGTAACAAAACTTCTTCATGCAATGCTACAAGAGCCATTAACACGATGTATCCTATGAGCCAATTTGCATCAAAATTAAATGATATTACTTCGAGGTATCCAAATATTACAAGTACTATAAATCCAATAGAGATTAATATGGTGCCAACAGCCAAACCTAGTAGTAGATCGAATAGTCTATTTCTAAAATCAAAGCCCATTGATTTAAAATCTTTCTTATCAATAAATTTTCGAAATATAGCTATCGTTAAAAATGCACTAGTAATTCCTGCTGATAGAAAAGCTATTTTATTAATAAGACCACCAGAATCTAAAGGAGAATAAAATTTAGATAATAAAAATTGTGCTAGAAATTCTGAGAACAAAATTAATGGAAACAAAATTAATACTACAATAATAAAATATAGATGAGGGTGTTTGTCTTTCATGAGTATGGATAATGTGTTATAGCTACTCCAGCAAATCTGGTCTACGCTCCTGAGTGCGTTTAATGGCCTCGTCATGTCGCCAATCTTCTATTTTGTTGTGGTCACCACTCAAAAGAATTGCAGGCACTTCCTTTTCTCTAAATTTGGCTGGTCTAGTATAAACCGGTGGAGCTAATAAATTATCCTGAAAAGAATCAGATAGGGCAGAGGTCTCATCTCCTAAAACACCAGGTATAAGTCTAATTATAGAATCGGCAATCATAGCCGCAGGTATTTCGCCTCCTGAGAGTACAAAATCACCTATGGAAATCTCTTTGCTTACATATATGTCTCTTACTCTTTGGTCTAC